>NZ_JBILYB010000203.1:0-8005 GCF_044378005.1 Prosthecobacter sp. | reverse complement strand
AGTCACCATCGGCGCGCTGCACGATGCGTATGGCAGCTTCGGGGCCGTGCATCTCTACGGCACGAAAGGCGATCTGCCGCTGAAGCTCACCGACACCTACCACGCCTTCCGCGGCCAGCTCGTCGCATTCATCGACATGCTCCGCTCTGGAACACGTCCGCTGCCCTTTGACGAAACCGTCGAGCTCATGGCCGTGATCATCGCTGGCCTCCGCAGCCGCGAACAGGGCGGAGCCATCATTCACATCACCGACATCCTATCCGAACTATGAAAGCACTCCTCTATCTTCTCCTCACTGCCTCCACGTTGGCAGCCGAACCACTCAACCTCGCCTCGCGCTGGGAACTCTTTGTCGATGAACACCTCGTCGCGCAAAAGAGTGGCCTCGCCTTGAAGCTGCATGATCCCATCAAGAAGGAAATTGTCCTCACCACCGACAAACCTTGGGAAGGCATGACCTGCGCCTACTTCAGCGTCATCCAGGATGGCAAGAAGGTGCTCATGTATTACCGAGGATCCTCTGGCGGCAGCGATCACAGCGACGCGCAAGTCACCTGCGTCGCTGAAAGCACGGACGGCATCCACTTCACGCGACCCAAGCTCGGTTTGATCGAAGCGGGCGGCACGAAGGACAACAATGTCATCTGGCGCGGTGTCGAGTCGCACAACTTCTACCCCTTTCTCGATGCCAACCCCGCCACGAAACCCGAAGAGCGCTACAAAGCCCTCGGTGGCGTGAAGCAGCCTGGCAAGAACTGGCACCAGGGCGAAACGCCGGGCGGGCTTTACGCCTTCGCCTCCGCTGACGGCATTCATTGGAAGAAGATGAAGGACACGCCAGTCATTACCAAAGGTGCATTCGACTCACAGAACCTCGCCTTCTACGATACCACACGCAGCCGCTACGCCTGCTTCAGCCGCATCTTCAGCAACAAAGTCCGCGCCGTCCAAAGTTGCACCTCCACCGACTTCCTCGCTTGGAGCGATGGCATCCCGCACCGCTATGCCAAAGACGTGCCGATGGAGCATTTCTACACCAGCGCCACGGTGCCATGCCCCACGGCACCGCATCTCTTTCTCTCCTTCCCGAAGCGTTTCGTCACCACTCGCAAAAAGGTGCCGGAGCATGAAGGCCCCGGTGTCAGCGATGCCGTCTTCATGTCTAGTCGTGATGGCGTGAACTGGGACCGCCCCTTTCTCGAAGCCTGGGTGCGTCCGGGACCCGACCTCAAAAACTGGACAGATCGCAACAACATGACTGCCAACGGTATCATCGAATCCAGCGGCACCGAATGGTCGCTCTACATCAGCGAGCACTACCGCCACGCCGATCACCGCATCCGCCGACTCAGCGTGCGCAAGCAAGGCTTCGCTTCCATGCATGCGGATGCAAAGGGCGGCGAGTTCACCACGCATCCACTCAAGTTCACCGGCAAAAATCTAGTGCTGAACTACTCCACCTCCGCCGCTGGCTCGATCCAGATCGAGGCACTTGATGCTGCAGGCAAAGTAGTGGCCACCATACCCGAACTCTATGGCGATGACTTCGAAGCGAACGCGCTCGACGTCTCCAAGCTAGCCGGTCAGACGATCCAACTGCGCATCAAGATGAAGGACGCAGATCTGTATGCGCTCCGCTTTGCCAACTGATTCCATCACGACCATGAAACCACTCATCGCCCTATTCCTTCTCACCACAGCTCTCACTGCGCAAGACTTCCAGCGCTTCGTCGCCATCGACAATGTGTGCGCTTGGCCAAACCTCACGCTGATGCCTGATGGCAGCATCAACACAACTATCTTCGGCCAGCCGAGTCATGGACAAATGGCTGGTGCCGCCGAGTGCTGGAACAGCAAGGACGGCCAGTTTTGGGAGAAGCACGGCATCCCCGCGCCGAATGACCCGCACACCAACCGCATGAACGTCGCTGCCGGTCTCGCCAAGAACGGCGATCTCCTCGTGCTGTGCTCCGGGTGGACGGACGTGAAACAGCCACAGCGCCCAAAACAACCCGCCTTCCGCGACGACATTCTCAGCACCTGGGTTTGCCGCAGCGGCGATGGCGGCAAGACATGGTCACAGATCAAAAACTTCCCCGCGCCCGATGCAGGCTGGACGCACTACATCCCCTTTGGCGACATCAAGATCGGCGAAGATGGCGCACTGCATGTCTCCTGCTACGGCGGCGAGTTCACCGATCCGACGAAGAACACGAAGACCAAAGGCTACCGCTCCTGGCACTTCCGCAGTGATGATGATGGCAAGACCTGGAAGCGCATCAGTATCATTCATAAGACAGGCAACGAAACGACCCTTCTCCACCTCGGTGGCAAACGCTGGCTCGCTGCGGCACGCGAGACCGCCATGGATCTCTTCATCTCCGAAGACGATGGTGTGACTTGGGGTGAACCGAATCGCGTCACTCAGAGGAACGAGATCAACGGTCACCTCGCCCGCCTCAAAGATGGCCGCATCATCCTGGCGTATGGCAATCGCATCAAAACCGGCGACCAGCTCGGCGTGCTCGCAAAGTTCAGCAGCGACGAAGGCAAAACCTGGGGCGAGCCCATCCGCATCGCCTACACGAAGACCACTGACTGTGGCTACCCCAGCACCGTCCAGCGAGCCGATGGCAAGCTCGTCACCGCCTGGTATTCGGGCAGCTCCGATTATCACGCCCGCTACCACATGGGCGTCGCAATCTGGGACGCTCCCAAGCCATGACCACGCCACGCTACCGCCGCTGCATCCTTGCCACTTGTTGCGTGCCGTGGAACGAGCGCTTCGAGTTTGAGGAGGCCATCTTTCGCCGCAGCGTCCGGCTGCAAATCGCCAGCGGCATTCGCGATCTCTACATCTTCGGCACGGCGGGCGAAGGCTACGCCGTCACCGAAAGGCAGTTCGATGCCATTGCGCGTGTGTTTCTCGATGAAACTCGAATCGACGGTGTGCAGCCCATGATCGGTCTCATCAGTCAATCCTTGCCCACGATCATCGAACGCATCGAACGAGCCCGCAACATGGGTGCGAGTCGATTTCAACTCAGTTTGCCGAGTTGGGGCGTTTTGAACGACACGGAGCTGAAAAGCTTCTTCCGCGAGACCTGCGGACGTTTTCGTGACTGTGAGTTTTTGCACTACAATCTGATGCGCACGGGGCGGATCATCACCGGAGCCGAATATGGCCCGTTAGCCGCTGAGCACGAAAACCTCGTCGCCACTAAGAACAGCACCGCCGACGATAATAGGCTCCAAAGCCTCTTCACCGACTCTCCCCAACTCCGCCACTTCATCACCGAGGTCGGCTTCGCCAAAGCCTGCCACATGGGCGAGTGTGGCTTTCTCATTTCCTTTCTCTCCACGAATTTCGCCCGCGCCCAGGACTACTTCCTCGCTGGTTGCTCGCGCGATGAAGCCGGACTCGCCGCCATCACCGCTGACTTCGGCGGCCTCATCGCCACCTTCAAGGAATCCGTCGGCAACACCGCGCACATGGACGGTGCCTTCGACAAACTCTTCTGCCGCATTCACGACCCCGAGTTTCCCCTGCGCCTGCTGCCGCCGTATGAAGGCGTCAGCGAAGAACGCTTTGATCGCTATCTTGAACGGCTGCGTTCCCATCATCCCCACTGGCTGCCATGAAGACTCTGCTGCTCCTCATCTTCCCGCTGGCCTTGTGCGCAGCGGATCGCACGATCCTCCTCGTGGATGATCACGAGATTCTCTACCGCGCGGGGACTCGCCGTGTTTTGGAAAAGCCAGCACGTCATGCGAAGAACCCGCTCATCACCGAGGACAAACCATGGGAGATGGCCATTGCGTGGACGAGCGTGCATCGCGACAAGGCCACGGGGAAATATCAGCTTTGGTATCAGGCCTATGCAGGCAAACGAGCACAGATGAAGACACATGAGTGTGTCGTCTGCTACGCCGAGTCTGCGGATGGCATCACGTTCACGAAACCCACCCTCGGACTCTTTGATTTCAACGGTGACAAAAACACCAACATCGTGCTCATCGGCAGCGGTTTGTATGGCGACCGCTACTGCAACAGCGTCATCGTCGATGCTCGCGAAGCGGATGCATCGAAGCGCTACAAGATGCTCTACTATGACTGGGCCAAGACAGCAAAGGGCGAACTCGTCGCCGGGTTGCATCTCGCCTTTTCGCCCAATGGCATCCGATGGACAAAACATCCCGAAGCACCGCTCTACACCACTTCCTTTGGCGGCAAGAAAGTGCAGCCGCCTTTCGCTGGCGAGAATCCTTACACTGAGACCACTGCACCGGATGGTCGTGTGAAGCGGCAGCTCTTGAAGCCGATCAGCATGTCCGACGCGGCTGATCCGCTCTTTGATCCGAAACGCAAGCTGTGGGCCATCTATGGCAAAGCCTGGATCGCAGGCCCGGATGGTGGACTCGGCTGGAAACACGGCATGGGCCGCGTGGAGAGCCGTGATCTGCTGCATTGGAGCAGCCCACAGATCGTCTGCTTTCCCGATGAGCAGGATGGAGCACTGGAGTTCCACACCTCGCCTGTTTTTTTTCGCCATGACCGCTACTTCAGCCTCAATCAAATCCTCAACCGCCCCGGCGGCGGCACGATGGACATCGAACTCATGCTCAGCCGCGACGGTATCGACTGGCAGCGTCCCTTTCGCCACGATCTCTGGCTGAAACGCAGCCCTGGCGAGCAATTCGACAGCGGCACGCTCGCCACCAATGCTGACATCGTGCTCGAAGGGCGAGAGATGCGGTTTTACTACGGCGCTTACAGCAGCGGGGCCATCGGCGGCGGCACAAACATCACTGGTGACCAGCAAAAGAGCGGCGTCGGCATGGTCTCACTGCCGGTGGATCGCTTCGCCGGTTTGCGCAGCGAACCTGAACCAGCCACACCCAAGATCAAATCTCCGCCCGACATCGGTCAGATCACGCTGAAGCCCCTCGACCTCAAAGGCCGCACCGAAATCTATGTGAACGCGAATGCCGCTGGTGGTGCCGTGTGGTGTGAGATTCTCGACGAAGACGGCTTCCGCATCTCCGGCTTCGACAAGGCGAACTGCACCCCCTTGAAGAAGGACACCACACGCTATCGCTTTGCCTGGAAAGACAAGAAGCTCGCCGATCTCCCACCTGCGAAGTATCACCTCCGCATTCATCTTCAAAAAGCCACCGCTTACGCCATCACGCTGCATTGAGTCATGCCAACCATCCCACACTCCGACCTCCTCCAGCTCAAGCGCTGGAACACACCAACCATCTACAACGGCTGGGAGCAGATCACCCAGCACAATCCTGGCGCGGATGCCTTTAACATCGACGAGACGCGCGACTACATGCCGCAGATGGGCCCCATGGTTGGCTACGCAGTCACCTTGGTCATCGAGCCGGGCAATCCCGAGCATCGAAAGACGAATCCAAATGCCGGCATCGAATACCGCCGCTACATCGCCAGCATTCCGGGACCGAAGATCGTCATCGTGCAGGATCTCGACAAGCCACGTGTCCTCGGCTCCGCCTGGGGTGAGGTCAGTGCCAACATGCATCGTGCCCTCGGCTGCGTCGGCACCATCACCGATGGCGCGGTCCGCGATGTCGATGAGATGACCAACGCTGGCTTCAAAGCCCTCGCACGTCGTCTCTGCGTGGGGCATGCGCATGTGCATCCGGTACGCTGGAACTGCGAAGTCGAAGTCTTTGGCCGCACCATTCGACCTGGCGATCTCATCCATGCCGACAAGCACGGCTTCCTCGTGATCCCGCCGGAGGACCAGCCAAAGCTGCTCGACGCTGCGCGTTTCATGGACAGCAATGAATGCGAAACCGTCATCCCCGCCGCACGTAGCGCCGCCGGACTTCCCACAGATCAAATCGTCGCCAACCTCGAAGCCTCCATCACTCAATTCAGCGCCAACGTGAAAGCCAAATTCCGCCGTGAAGGCGAGTGGTAATCTTTATCTCATTTCATTCATGAAACTCCGCCCCTCCCGCATCCTCCGCGAACTCCGCGCCGGTCAAAACAGCACCATCCTCAAACTAAACCTCGGCGATCCACGCATCGTCGAACTCGCCGGGCTCTCTGGAGCCAGCGCCGTGTGGCTTTGCAACGAACATGTGCCGAATGACTGGCTCAATCTCGAACATCAGATCCGCGCCGCGAAGCTCTACGACATGGACACCATCGTCCGCGTGAACAAAGGCGGCTACAGCGAGTATGTGAAGCCATTCGAGTGCGATGCCACCGGCATCATGGTGCCGCATATCACCAGCGCCGATGAAGCCCGCAACGTCGTCGATATGGTCCGCTGTCGCCCGATGGGCAGCAAGGCGCTCGACGCCGGAAACATGGACGGCCTCTTCTGCCAAGTGCCGCTGGCCGACTACGCCCAGCACTGCAACACCGAGAAATTCGTCATCCTTCAGATCGAAAGCCCCGAAGCCCTCGAAGTCGTCGAAGAGATCGCCGCTGTGCCCGGATTTGACATGCTGCTCTTCGGAGCCGGGGATTTCAGCCACCGCATCGGAAAACTCGGCCAAGCCACCTGCCCCGAAGTCGTCGCCGCTCGCAAACGCGTCCACGCCGCCGCCATCAAGCACGGCAAGTATGTCGCCGTCGCCTCACTCTTCGGTCAAAAGGACCAGCTCATCGAAGAAGGCACCCGCATCTTCACCCTCGGTGCCGATGTCATCGAACTCGGCAACGCCTTTCACAAGTTGGTCAAAGACTTCGGTGGTGGCACTACTGCTCCGAGCAGTGACTCCGTTTACCAATCCAAGTGACCGCCATGCCTGCCGATCTCTTCTCCCTCCAAAACAAAACCATCCTCCTCACCGGAGGCGCTGGGCTTTATGGTCGTGGCCTGGCGGCGATGCTGGCCCAGACCGGTGCCACGCTCATCCTCGCGGCCCGTGATGTGGCGAAGCTGCAAGTCGTCGCCGATGAAGAAACAGCGAAGGGCCACAAGGTCTTCGCCGAGTCACTCGATCAAGGGGATGAAGCGTCCGTGATTGCCTTGCATGAGCGCATCACGGCGAAGTTTGGTCCGCTGCACGGCCTCGTGAACAATGCGGTTCTGCGTCCGATGAAAGGCGCTAACGGTGCGGCGGAGCAATTCGCCGAATCCATGCGGGTGAATGCCACGGGTGTGATGCTCATGCACCGTCACTTTGGCCAAACGATGGCGGAGGCAGGTCGTGGCAGCATCGTGAACATCGGCAGCATCCAGGGCATGATCGGACCGAGCTACGAACTCTACACGGGCACAAACATGGGCGACATGCCGCCGGATTACTTCTTCCACAAAGGTGGGATGGAGAACCTCACGCGCTTCTACGCGGCGCTTTACGGCCCGAAGAACGTCCGCGTGAACAACCTTGCTCCCGGTGGCTTCTTCAACAACCAGCCTGAGCCCTTCCTGCAACGCTACTGCGATCACACCATGCTTGGTCGCATGGCCGACGACTCGGACCTCGGCGGCGCGGTGATCTTTCTCCTCAGCGATGCTTCACGCTACATCACGGGCGTGAATCTCCCTGTCGATGGTGGCTACACGGCCAAATAACCTTCAGCACGAATCCCCACTCCGATGACCCACTTCTCCTGGCTCGATTACACCATCTTCGGCGTTTACCTCGCGGCTTCGGTCGGTGTGGGGTTGTTTTCAGCGCGTGGCTCGAAATCCCTCGGCGACTACTTCCTGGCAGGGCGCGGCATGAATAGCGCGCTCGTCGCCATGTCCATCCTCGCGGCGCTATTCTCCGGCATCAGCTACCTCGCCGGTCCGGCGGATGTGTACAAGAACGGCTTCGGCTTTGCCTATGTCGTACTCGCCTTCTTCATCGCCACCCCCTTCACGGCGATCTGGATGATGCCAAAGTTCTACCAGTCGCGCTTCTACACCGCTTATCATTTTCTAGAGGAGCGTTTCTCGCTGTCGGTGCGGCTGCTGGCCTCAGGCTTGTTCATCTTTCGTGTCGCGCTCTGGCGTGCTGCGGCGACTTA
>NZ_JBILYB010000071.1:0-30349 GCF_044378005.1 Prosthecobacter sp. | reverse complement strand
GTCCCGTTTCAAAATCGTGATTTGGTTGTCCATAACGTGGGACATCCCTGACTCCCCACGCGCCCCGTTCCAACCGCGTTCCTATGGGCGTTACGGTGACGCTTACTTCCAAACAACTCGGAAGGCGGTCTTTAATGCGAACTCGCTGACGCTGATGCCATGAGTCCGAGCAAACTCGGCGTAGGTCGTGGCAACTGGCCGAGCCACCTGGATCAGTGTTCCGGCGGCATCGAACGAGATCAGCCCGCGTGCCGCCATGGTGGAACTTTGATGAGAGGCCGCTGAATGAATGGATCAGGCCTTGGCGGCTGGAGCTTCTTCGCCGGGCTTCTTCTTCACCGGTGCGTAGTAGTAGCTGGCGTAGTTGTAGTAGGTGTACTCTTTCAGATTGGTGGTGGAGCGGTTGAGGATCACGCCGCCGACATTGACCTGACGGTCATAGAGCAGGTCAAGAGCCTTGCCGGTGAGTCGGGCCATGGTTGAGGAGAGGCGGACGACAAAGAGGACGGTGTCGAGCTTCGGAGCGAAACTGGCGGTGTCATCGGCGACGAGAACTGGGGCACTATCAAAGATGACGTAATCGTATTCGTCACCCATCTCGCGGAGCATTTCCTCGGCCGTCTTGGAAAGGAGAACTTCGGACGTTTGGTCAAAGACCTCGCCTCTAGCCAGCAGGTCGAGTCCCCGCACTCCGGTTTCCTGAACTGCATCGCGCCAGTGCAACTTGGCGCGGAGCACTTCGCTCAAGCCTGGTGTTGTGGGCAGTTTGAAGAGTTCGCTCACCCCACCGCGGCGAAGGTCGCAGTCGGCAAGTAGTACACGGGCACCTGCAAGAGCCATGGTGATGGCGAGATTGGACGTGACCGTGGTCTTGCCTTCATTGGGGACAGCGCTGGTGACGAGGATGGTCTTGGGATGTTTGCCATTCCAGTTTTTAAAGAGGATGGACGAGCGGACGTTTCGAAATGCCTCGGCATACAGATGGCGATCGTCATTGGGACGAAGAAGGGCGACATCGCCTCGCTGGCGCTGCTCAGGAATTTGTCCGAGTACGGCTTCGGAGGGAAAGAGTCCCTGAAATTCGGAGAAGGAGTTCATGCGATCATCCAGGCGATCGAAGAGCACAAGAATCAGCACGCCGACAATCAAGCCGCCAATCAGGCCGCCGACCAAGGGCTTGATCCAATCCTGCACATCTTTGTAGGCGGTGGAGGCGCGCTCTTGAATGGCCACATAGTCGGTCTGGATGTTTTGCAGATCCTGAAATTTCTGCACACGATCAAACATCTGGTCATGGGCCAGCTTTGCCGCCTTGAATTCTTCGTCCAACCGCTCGTGTTCAGCGAGTTTTCCCCCGAGTTCGAGTGCCTCTTTCTGCTTTTCAGTAATCTGCTGGTCGAGTGCTTTTAACTGCCGAAGAAGAGTGCTCTCACGACTGCGCATCTCTCGGACGATTTCATCGGCGAAGGTGGAGAGCAGTTGCTTCGCAGACTCGATCTTTTCATCCAGCACGACGATGTCGGGGTGACCGGGTTTGAAGCTACGCAGGAGGTTCACGCGATCGTTTTGAAAGCGCATGATTTCTTTCTTGGTTTCCAGGTAGTCACGCTCGGCAGAGGTCATGCCGAGCCCGCCCGCAGTGTTGTTGTCCACGCCGCTGGTCGGCAGGTTGGATGCTGTATCGCCTGAATTTCCTGCCGGAGCTTTCGTTGCGGAGTTGGAGACGGGGCCACCTGCGGTGCTGGTTGACGCCATGATACCGCGTTCGCGATCAAGCATGGCAGCATCGACATCCTGTAGGGCAATTTGGATGTCCTTTAATTCGCCGGAGATGCCTTCCCGTTTAGTTTTGAGATTGAGAAGAAAGGAGGCGGCCTCGTTGTGATTGCCGTTTAACTGAACCGTGTCGTTGGCCTTTCGGAAGGCCTCAAGCCTCTCAGTGCGTTCTTGAAGTTCCTTGCTCTTTTTGACCACAGTTTCGGTGAAGGTGTTCAGCGCCCTTTCAAGCCCTTGTTCACGGATCTGCTGGCGGAAGGCGATGAACTCATCAAGCAGAGCATCAAGGAAAATCTTCGTGAATTTCGGTTCCGAACCGCTGGCGAAGACGTTGAAGATAGCTGAGCCCTTGGTTTGGGCGACTCGAATATCCACACTCGAATCCTTGAGGTCGGGATGAAGGGCATGAACCCGTGCCATTGCGCGCTTCTTCATTTCAGCGCTTTCAAGGGTCTCGATGATGGTGCCGTAGAAATCAGTGAGCTGGTCTTGCCAATTGACGGCCCCTTCATTGGAAACGATGCGTCCACCTGCAACTAGTTTAGCAAGGCTGGTGTGGGTATCGGGCTGACCTGTGATGCGAAGTGCCTGAATGCAGACGCCGATACTGGCCGTCAGAAGCAAAAACCACCAGCGGCGGCGCAAAAGGATTTTGTAACGCTGGAACTTGGCCGAAGTCTCGTGAATCCGGCTCAGTGTGGCGGACTGGCCGGAGGCTGCCGGCGGCGGAAGGAGCAGGGTATTTTCCATGGCAAATCTGGGTGCGGAGTTCCAAGAGGTTGGTTCACTGGGCGCTTCTGGAATCGTCGGGGTGGCAGTATGCCTCAAGGAAGACTTTTCTGCACCAAATTTGTTTGGAGGCAGAGTGTCCTTGGGAAATTGGTGAAGATCAGGTCCTGCGAACGGTGGGCGTTCCGAGGTTAAATATTGATCTTCTTCTCATCTACGATGATGACATCATTATTCCTAATATAGACATCATACTCCAAATTGCCTTGGCGCATGATTTGATCGAGGTCGATATAGATGGTTTTGTTTCCCTGTGGTGTTTTCCGGACAAGTTTAACCTTATTTGGATGGGCAAACTGGGCCAGACCGCCAGCGCGCAAAATGGCTTGGCTGATCGTTAGATCTTCGTCTGTGGGGAGTTCATATTTACCCTGGCGGATCACTTGTCCATAAACGGTAAAGAAGTTAATGTCGTAACCTGCTGTGCGCATGCGAGCGTTAGGGTCATCCTGACGCTTTAGGTCAATGGCGACAATGACGGTGGCACTATTGTAATAGTTGAGTTCAAGCTTCCGCTTGACCTCGATTGCTAGCTGTTTGCTCGTGCGCCCAGCGGCTTTGACCAGGCCGATGTGGGGGGCATTGACCTCCCCAGTGGCACCGACACGGAGTTGAAGCGGTTCCTTTCGGTCTTCAACGATACGCATGGAGATGACGTCTCCAGGCTCGATGGGTTGGGAGTCATCCAAAACATCCATTGAGTTGAGGACGGCTGCTGACTTGATGACTTCACCTGTAGGAGTTGCCGGTGCGGCTACGCGGCGCTCGTCATATTCCCGAACTCCAGGATCCTGGGCATAAATGGATGCGCTGATGAGAGAGATGCAAAGGGGTTTGAGCAGGGGATGAAAGCAGCGCATGGTGGATGGTGGCTGATGATTTTCTAAGGGCGTCGTCGAAGCATTGTGGCGCTTCATATTCCACCCTTAGCGCTCGATTCTCGTTATGAGAAGAGGCAATCAGAAGTTATAATTGAAGCCAAGGATGATGCGATTCTGATTGAAGTCGAGGTCACCATTATCGTCATCAACTTCTGTTGTGTAATGGCGGTACCCAAGGGTCAAGTTGGCCTTGGGGGATAGGACATAAACCAGATCCAGATTGAAGGCTTGCTGGACGAAATCATTGGAAGCTGCGCTGTCAGCCTGAGGTTGAGATTCCGGATTGCTGAAACCATAATGGTAGCCAGCACCAATCTGCAGGCGAGAACTCAAGCGATGTGTGATATAGATGTCCCCACCATACTGGAAGTAATCCTGAGCAAAGAAACCGCCGGAAGCCTGAGCGTTTTCGACATATCCGCTGAGGCTGATTCGGCTGCCCTTCCACGCTACGATGCCCAAACCGTAGTTGGCGTAGTCAGCTGTGATGTAATTGGAGGTCAGATTTAATGATGACTCATGGCCAACGGTCAGGGATTGGGTGATACGTGAATTGAGTCGGTTGCTGAGGGTGAGCGAGTAGTAGTAATCACTGAGATCACTTTGGTCTCCTGTATTGGTGCGAATCTGGTCAGGAGAATCGGTGATTCCATCGAAGGGATTTCCGCCAGGGACAAGATTCGACTGTGGTAGGCGATCAAAGTCGAAGATTTGAGCCCCTGCTGCTGCTCGAAGATACGTTGTCTTGCCGAGAGGAAGCACGGCAAACACGCCCATATTGTTGAGAATACCATCGGCATTGAAATCGGTTTCATATTCCACCGCAGTGGATCCACCTTCTAAACCAACCGTCCATGTTCCTGACGGGCTGTAAGTCAGAGATGCGTGCAGGGAGTCCGTGACGCGATTAAATTCATCGAAACTACCTCCAGTATTACCATTCGCTTCGGACATGGAATCCGTAAAGGAGTGCATGTAGTTCATGGAAAGTGTCCAAGCAGAATTAATGCGCCAGTTGGCAGCCAGGCCAGTGTCATTTTGGAACACTCCAAAAAGTTGATTTTGTGCCAAGGCAAAATCATTTCGGCTCGCAGGGCGGACGGAGAATCGATTGTAAAGGGTGAAATAGACGGGACCTGCCTTGATGTCGAACGCGATGGTGCTGCCAGGCAAAACATTGAGGACAAACCCATTGCTGCCATAGGGAGCCAGCTCCGGGTTTTCAAAGTAGCGGTCAAAACCTAGTGCAGTGCTCAGGGAGAGACGGTTGTTTTGAGTGATCTGATAGTTGGCATCAATGCTCAACATGGTGGTGCTGATGACATCTGAGACCGGATCGTTTGCTGAACGGGTGATGTTGTCGTTATATTCAAGGCCTTGGAAGAACCCGAAACCGACATTGACTGGGCCCAGTTTGAGGTTGCGACGGCCGCTCAAGAATGGGTCCGATGTGTAAGTGGGAGCAAAGAAACCCGTTGGGCTGGCATACTGGCCTGAATAATTGGTGTAATCACCAACACTGCGTGCGGCAAATGCGACGCTACCACTTCGAACTGATGGACGGCTCAACTCGCGTGCGGACTCCAAGTCTGGAGCACGCTGGCCCATGGGGGCATCCTGGTTGTCACGATAAACACCACTTTCGTAATCATAAAGCACATCGCCATCTCGAGTGCCAGCAGATGCCTGACCCTCTTTCATTTGGCGAGTCCGGAAATCATCAAAGAACATGCCTGTTTGTGAGGGGGAGGCTCCATATTGGGCGTATCCAAGTGTTGCCACAAGGCATTGGGCAATGAGGAGCACTCTGAGCGACAAGCAAACCGGCCGCAGAAACTTCGAGATTAACATAAGTGGTTGAAAGGGAATGGCTGGACCAAGAAAAGAAATCAATAAAAGCAATTTTGTCCAACCTTGTCTATTCCAAAAACCTCTATTCGAGACTTTTTAACTCGATTGACCGCCCGGTTGCGGTTGCTTCACAAGCGGCAATCCATCCGTTCCAAACGGATTAGCTTCCCACTTGGGTGGCCTTTGGCCTTGTTTGTGTGCTCAAAATCTAATTCGAGTTGAACCTCGCTGTGACTGGAAAAGTTCAGGTCTCTGCGATTCAGTTCGGTCGGTGCGATGGTGAGGATTCCACGCAGTTGATGAAGAAGACGAGGGAAGGAGGAAGAACGGCGGTTCATACCTCAATAATGTTCATGTGAACATTAAGTCAAATGAGCACCGTTTATCTTGAGGTGATTTTCAGCGCTCGTCGATCGGCACAACCTTCTGGCCGTAGGGCTTGCCGACATACTCGCTTAGCGGTCGGAAGAGACGGTTTTCGCTCCATTGCTCAAGGACGTGCGCCGTCCAACCACTCATGCGGGATATAGCAAAAATGGGGGTGAAGAGATCTGTCGGGATGTCGAGGCTGTAATAAACCGTCGCGCTGTAGAAATCGACGTTGGCGTTCAGGCCTTTACGCTCGCGCATGATCTCGGCGATGCGCTCAGACATCTGAATCCATTTGGCCTCGCCGAGCTGGCTGGTGAGCTTGATGGCCATCTCGCGGAGGTGCGGGGCACGAGGGTCGAGCACTTTATAGACACGGTGGCCGATACCCATGATCTTCTTTTTCTGGGCCAGGGCGTCTTCCACCCAAGGATCGACGTTTTCCAAGCTGCCGATCTCCTGGAGCATGTGAATCACTCCTTCATTGGCGCCGCCGTGGAGGGCTCCTTTCAGCGCTCCGATGGCGGCACTGATGGCGGAATACATGTCACTCAGGGTCGAAGCGACGACTCGGGCGGTGAAAGTGGAGGCGTTGAAGCCGTGCTCGGCGTGAAGCACATAGGCGACGTCGAGGGTCTTTTCAGCTTCAGCAGATGGAACCTCACCGGTCATGAGGTAGAGGAAATGGGCGGCTTCGCTCAGATCTTTGCGCACTGGCGGGAGTTCCAGACCTTGGCGAGCGCGGTGGAAGTAGGCGGCGATAACACCGATCTGCGAGACAAGACGGATCGCTGTGGCGAGGTTTTCCCCGACGTCGATGTCGTGGCGCGCGAGGTCGTAGCAGCCGAGCATCGAGACCGCAGTGCGCATGACGTCAATCGGGCGTGCGGTCTTCGGGGCGGTTTTGAGGAAATCGATTACGCCCTGCGGCAGTTCACGCTCGGCGCGCAGTGCTGTGGTCAGTTTGTCCAGTTCAGCACGATTGGGCAGGCGCTGATGGAAGAGCAGATGCACCACTTCCTCGTAGCTCACTTTGCCGGCGAGTTCGTTGATGTCGTATCCGCAATAAAATAACACACCTTCAGCTCCCCGGACTTCTCCAAGACGTGTTTCAGCAGCGACGATTCCTTCAAGACCTTTGGAGACGACAGACATGGCGTGTGAGTTGGGAGGGTGTTTTAAACGGTTAGATAAAAGACGAAGCGAGAGCTATGCCGAGAAGTGCGACTTTTGTCGTTTAGCGTGCAAATGCGGCGCGACAAGTGCCGGTGATGAGGAAAATGCAGACCGCATGGCGATTCGCCGTGCTAGGCCAAAAATCAGCCTCTTCATCAGGCGAAAATCTCCTTCACCACATGCCCATGCACATCGGTCAGTCGGTAGTCGCGGCCTGCATGGCGGAAGGTCAGCTTCTCGTGATCCATCCCTAGCAGATGCAGCAAGGTTGCGTGCAGGTCGTGCATGTGGACCTTTCCATCCACGGCCATGTGCCCGAGTTCATCCGTCGCTCCGTGGGCAAAGCCAGCCTTCACCCCGCCGCCAGCCAGCCAGGTGGTAAAGCCGCCGGGGTTATGGTCGCGTCCCGTACCATTGCGCTCCGCATACGGCGTGCGGCCAAACTCGCCGCCCCACCAGACGATCGTGTCTTCCAGCAGCCCGCGTTGTTTCAAATCACTCAGCAGGCCCGCGATGGGTAGATCTACCGCCGCCGCGTGTTCGCCGTGCTTTGGCAGATTGCTGTGCTGGTCCCAGGCCGGGTTGTTCGAGTTGTCACCGTAATTCACCTGGATAAAACGCACTCCCTGCTCGGCCAGACGCCGCGCCATCAGACACTGGCGGCCAAAGTTGTCCGTCACCTTCTCGCCGATGCCGTAGAGCTTCAAAGTCGCCTCCGACTCGCCGCTGATGTCCATCGTTCCGGGGGCGTTGTTTTGCATCCTTGCCGCCAGCTCGTAACTCTCCAGCACCGCCTCGATCTCATGATCTCCGGGGATCGCCTGCTGTCCTCCAAGCGCTCTCAGCAGCTCCATCTGCCTCCGCTGCTGCTCGGGTTTCCAGATCGTGTTCGTGATGTTCTGGATGTTCCCCTCCTTCGCGGGCAGTCCTCCGCGCCCCACCGGCGTGCCTTGGAAGACGGCTGGCAGAAAAGCATTCCCATAATTGCGCGGCCCGCCATTCCCCAGGCTTGGGCTCAGCGTCATGAAGCCCGGCAGATTCTCGTTTTCCGAGCCCAGCCCATACATCACCCACGAACCCATGCTCGGGCGGATGAAGTTCGTAGTCCCCGTGTGCAAGAAAAGCGTCGCCGGGCCATGGGCCACACCTTCTGTGTGCATCCCGTGCAGGAAGCACAGGTCATCCACATGCCGATTGATGTTTGGAAAGAGATTCGAAGCCCACTTTCCCGTCTCCCCATGCTGGGCAAAGTCCCACAGCGACTTCTTGATCCGTTGTGGCGAGCCCTTGCCTGTCTTCGCAATCGACCGCGCATCTGCCACATCGATCACCTTCTGGTCATCTCGGATCAGGCGCGGCTTGTAATCAAACGAGTCCACATGACTCACCCCGCCTTGCATGAAGAGGAAGATGATCCGCTTCGCCCTGGGCGTGTGGTGCGGCTGCTTTCCAGACATCACACCGCCTGAGGCTAAAGCCTGCCGCTGAGCCATGGCGGAGGCCGCCAGCCAGCCAAAGCCACAGCCGGATGTCTGGAGAAAGGAACGACGCGAAGGAAACATGGGCGCTAGTACGAATGGCATGGGGGAATTGTTTCGAGTCTCGGTAGAGCAATCGAGGTACAGCCTTCGTCTCTGCCTTCATCAGCCAGTTCGGCGAATCGTCATCAGTCTGGCCGGCGGCGAGGTCCTTGGTTTTATCCAATCAGAGTCCAGATCATTGAACTCAAAATGAATGGGGGGAGTGGCGCGAAACTTAGCGGCACGGGGAAAATCAAGGCGCGGATTGCATCGTAAAACATGAACGATCCACCGGCTCCTCACGTTCCCATTTTTCCGCCATGAAATCCCGCCTCCTCACCACCCTGCTCGGGCTGTTCAGCCTCTGCCATGCCGCCTCCGCAGTGGATCATCCCAACATTCTCTGGCTGACCAGTGAGGATCACGGTCCTGAAATGGGCTGCTATGGCGACAAGCTCGCCCGCACGCCAAACGTCGATGCGCTCGCTGCGAAAGGCATGGTCTTCAAAAAAGCCTGGTCGGTGGCACCCGTCTGCGCACCGGCCCGAACCGCGATCATTTCCGGTCTGTATCCCTCCAGCAGTGGTGGCCTCCACATGCGCTCCATGGTCTCCATGCCAGCGGGCACGAAGATGTATCCGCAGTTTTTGCGCGAGGTCGGCTATTATTGCACCAACACCAGCAAGACCGACTACAACGTCCGCGAGCCCGGCAAGGTCTGGGATGAATCATCCAATCAAGCGCATTGGAAAAAGCGCACGGCTGGCCAGCCTTTCTTCGCCATATTCAACTCCACCAAGAGCCACGAAAGCCAGATCCGCACCCGGCCGCACCAGCAAATCACCCGGCCCGAAGACGTGCGTATTCCCGCTTATCATCCCGACACTCCTGAAGTGCGCGAGGACTGGGCGCAGTATTATGACAAAGTCAGCGAGGCCGATGCCGATGCAGGCAAACACCTCGCCGAACTGGCCGCCGCCGGACTCGCTGAAGACACCATTATCTTTTATTTCGGCGACCACGGCAGCGGCATGCCTCGCAGCAAACGCTGGCCCTCCAACTCCGGCCTCCATGTCCCCATGGTCGTCTATTTCCCGGAAAAATGGCAGCACCTCGCACCCAAGGAATACAAGGTCGGCGGCCAGTCCGACCGCATGGTGAGCTTTGTCGATCTCGCACCCACGCTGCTCAGCATCGCCAGCATCAAACCCCCGGAGTGGATGCAGGGGCATGCCTTTGCCGGTCCGCATCAGAGCGAGCCGCAGCCGTATTTGTTCGGCGAACGCGGCCGCATGGACGAGCGCATGGATCTCGTGCGCAGTGTCACCGACGGACGCTACGTCTATCTGCGCAACTTCCACCCGCACGTCTCCCAGGCGCAGCGCGTGGCCTATCAGTTTGAAACGCCCACCACCCGTGTTTGGAATCAGCTCTTCACCGAAGGCAAGGCCAACGAAGCGCAGTCCATTTTCTGGCGCACGCCCAAGGCCATCGAAGAGCTCTACGATCTCGAAACAGACCGCGATGAAGTACGGAATCTCGCGCAATCTCCCGAGCACCGCGCCATCTTGGAAAAACTCCGTGCCGCCCAGACGGTCCACTTCGAACGGGTGAAGGATGTGTGCTTCCTGCCGGAGATCGAACTCCACGCGCGCTCCGCAGGCACTACGCCGCATGACCTCGCCCACGACAGCTCGAAGTATCCGTTTGAAAAAATCCGGGCGGCGGCGGACCTCGCCTCCAATCTTGACCCCGCCGCCGTGCCTGCCCTCATCGCATTGATCGGCGAAAGCGACAGCGCCGTGCGCTACTGGGGCGCACTTGGCCTGCTCATGCGCGGCGAGGCTGCCGTGCGTCAGGGAGCGGAGGTATTGAAAAAAGCCCTCGTCGATGAATCTGCCAGCGTCCGCATCGTCGCTGCTCAAAGCCTGGTGCAGCATGACAGCGGTGGCAGTTCCGGCGCGGCGCTGGACACGCTTGGCAGCCTCGCTGATCCAAAAAACAACGGCGTGCTGACTGCCATGTCCGCCCTTGCCGCCATCGAGGCGCTCGGCCCCAAAGCTGCGTCCCTGCATCCCGCCATCGCCACCATGCAGCCGGACGGCCCGTCCCCCGATGGCCGCTACAACAGCTACGTCCCGCGCCTCATCACCAACATCGTCCCGCAGGCCAAAGCTGCCGCGACCAACCGCAAAGCCAAGGGCAAGGGCAAAAAGAAAGGTCAGCAGTAATGCCCCTGAGCGCACAACCCTCGCTTCCCAGACATGAATCCACGCATCCTCACCGCGCTGCTCGCGCTCATCTCTTCGTCCGTATTTGCTCAACGGCCCAATGTCGTCGTCTTCCTCGCAGACGATGCTGGCTGGGGGGACTACGGTCATTCCGGGAACAAGATGGTCGCCACGCCGAACATTGACTCCATCGCGAAAGGAGGCGTTTCTTTGGACCGGTTTTTTGTTTGTCCTGTCTGTGCGCCCACTCGCGGTGAGTTCCTCACGGGCCGCTATCATCCACGCGGCGGAGTGCGTGGCGTTTCCACCGGGCAGGAGCGTCTGGATCTCGGTGAAAAAACGCTCGCCGATGCCTTCAAGGCCGCCGGTTATGCCACCGGAGCTTTTGGGAAATGGCACAACGGCAGCCAGTGGCCCTACCACCCGATGGCGCGTGGCTTTGACGAGTATTTCGGCCACACCTCCGGTCACTGGGGCGAGTATTTCGACGCACCGCTGGAGGAGAATGGCCGCATGATCCGCACCCAGGGCTACATCGTGGATGTCTGCACAGATCGCGCCCTCGGCTTCATCGATAAAAACAAGACCAAGCCCTTCGTCTGCTACATCCCATTCACCACGCCACATTCGCCCTGGGCTGCGCCGGAAGCGGACTGGAAACGATTCAAAGACAAGCCCATCACTCAAACCGCCACCCAGGCAGCACAGGAAGTGGCGGATGAAACACGCTGCGCTTTGGCGATGATCGAAAACCAGGACATGAACGTGGGGCGCGTGCTTTCGCGGC
Organism: Prosthecobacter sp.; assembly: GCF_044378005.1. Lineage (GTDB taxonomy): Bacteria > Verrucomicrobiota > Verrucomicrobiia > Verrucomicrobiales > Verrucomicrobiaceae > Prosthecobacter. Next base: position 18,969 of record NZ_JBILYB010000071.1, on the reverse strand, counting down.
TGAAGCAGCACGGCGTCGATGACAACACCATCGTCGTCTATTTCTCAGACAACGGCCCGAACAGCAACCGCTGGACCGGCGGCATGAAAGGTAAGAAAGGCACCACCGATGAAGGCGGCGTGCGCTCCGTCTGCTACATCCGCTGGCCGGCGAAACTGCCCGCCGGACACACGGTCACACAGATCAGCGGTGCGATTGATCTGCTGCCGACGCTCACCGCGCTGGCGGAGGTGAAACGTGTCGGCGACAAACCACTCGATGGCCGTGACCTCACTCCTCTTCTCATGAAGCAGTCCGTCGAATGGCCGGAGCGCATGATCTTCTCCACCTGGGCGATGAGCGCGAGCGTGCGCACACAAACGCATCGCCTCGATAATGCGGGCCAGCTTTATGACATGATCACCGATCCCGGCCAGACCACGCCGATCAACGACAAGGAACCCGCACTGGCGGCAAAACTCACCGATGCAGTCAAAGCCTGGCGTCAGGATGTGTTCGGTGCCACCGCCGCCTTGCCAAAGACCAAAGGCGACAAAAAGAAAGGCGGCAATGCCGTCGATCCGCGACCGATCCCTGTCGGTTATCGTGAGTTTCCCATCACCATGCTGCCTGCGCGTGATGGCGAACCACTCGGCGGCGTGCAGCGCAGCAGCGGCGCTCCGAACTGCTCGTATTTCGTGAACTGGACGAGCATGGAAGACCGCATGGTCTGGCTGCTCGACGTCCACACCGCCGGGAAATATGAAGTCACGGTGGACTACACCTGCAAAGTGCCCGACGCCGGTTCCACCATCGAGCTGGCTTTTCAAAATGCGAAACTCAGCGGCAAAGTCGCCCCCGGCTGGGACCCGCCGCTCTACACGAATCAAGACACCCTGCCGCGTCCGCATGGCGAGAGCACCATGAAGGAATTCCACACGCTGAAGCTCGGCGAGATCACCCTTCCCGAAGGCAAAGGCCCGCTTACTCTCCGCGCCCTCGAAATCCCCGGCTCGTCCGTCATGGACGTGCGCCGCGTCACCCTCACCCTGCTGCCTTGATCACCTCCCGCTCTTATGAAGACCATCCTCACCTTCTTTTCTATCCTCGCCCTCAGTTCGTCACTCATGGCTGCCAGGCCGAACATCCTGTTCATCGCCATTGATGATCAAAACGACTGGATCGGTCACCTCGGCGGGCATCCGATGGCGAAGACGCCAAACATCGACAAGCTCGCCGCACGCGGCACCACCTTCCTGAATGCGCACTGCAACATGCCGCTGTGCAATCCCTCCCGCACCAGCCTTCTGCTGGGACTCCGGCCCACCACCACAGGAGTTTATGGCTTGTCGCCCTGGTTCCGCACTTTGCCAGAATGGAAGGACCGCGTCACCCTGCCGCAGCACTTTGAAAACAACGGCTACCGCACCTATGCCACGGGAAAAATCTACCATGGCGGCACGGGTGGCGGAGGCGGCAAAGGCAAGGGTAAAAACAAAGGCGCTGCATCCAAGCCCGAGTTCCAGGTCACCGCACCGTATGGCGGCGTGGGCACGAAACCTCCGACCAAGCTCACCCCGCCGGCACCCATGGGAAACCACCCGCTCATGGACTGGGGCGTGTGGCCGAAGGACAACGACGACACAGGCAAAGGTGATTACCAAGTCGCCTCGTGGACCGTGGAGCAGATCAAGTCCGCGCCGAAGGACCAGCCCTTCTTCATTGCCGCCGGATTCTTCCTGCCGCATGTCCCGTGCTACGCCACGCAGAAGTGGTTCGATCTTTATCCCGATGACGACAGCGTGCTGCCAAAGATCCTCGAAAACGACCGCGAGGACACGCCGCGCTTCTCCTGGTATCTGCATTGGGAACTGCCTGAGCCGCGCATGAAGTGGATCAAGGAGAACAACCAGTGGCGGAACCTCGTCCGCAGCTATCTCGCCTGCACCAGTTTTGTCGATTCGCAGATCGGCCGCCTCATGACCGCGCTGGATGAAGCCGGTGTCGCCGACAACACCATCGTCGTGCTTTGGGGGGATCACGGCTGGCATCTCGGTGAAAAAGAGATCACTGGGAAGAACACACTCTGGGATCGCGGCACCAAGGTCCCGCTCATCTTCGCCGGCCCCGGTGTGAAAGGCGGCCAGCGCTGCATGCAGCCTGCGGAGTTGCTCGATATCTACCCCACGCTCATCGACCTCGCCGGCGTGCCAAAGCGGGAAGACATCGAGGGTCTCAGCCTCACTCCACAACTCACGGACGCCGCCGCCAAACGCGAGCGTCCGGCCATCACCAGCCACAATCAGGGGAACCACGGCATCCGCAGCGAGCACTGGCGCTACATCCACTACGCCGACGGCAGCGAGGAACTCTACGACATGGTCAACGACCCCAACGAATGGCACAACCTCGCCGCCAAACCCGAGCACTCCGCCATCATCGCCGAGCACAAAAAATGGCTGCCCAAGACCGACCTGCCACCCGCTCCAAACAGTGCCAGCCGCGTGCTCACCTATGACAAGAAAACCGACGAGGCCATCTGGGAAGGCAAAACCGTAAAACGCAGCGATCCGATCCCTGAGTGAAGCACAGCCATCGCTCCAGCCCATCATCACCCGCCATGAAACGCATCATCGTATTGCTCTCGGCTCTCTGCCCCTTCGTCGCTGCCGCCGACAAGCCGAACATCCTATTCCTCTTCGCCGATGACTGGGGGAAATACGCCAGCATCTACGCCGAGGTCGAGGGCAGGGGCGGCATCAACGATGTCGTGCGCACGCCAAACTTCGACAAGATCGCCAGACAAGGCGTGCTGTTTCGCAACGCGCATGTGAACGCGCCCTCCTGCACGCCCTGCCGCAGCTCCTTGCTCTCCGGCCAGTATTTTTGGCGCACCGGTCGTGGTGCCATCCTGCGGGGGGCCGTGTGGGATGAAAAGATCCCGTCTTATCCGCTGCTGCTTCGTGACAGCGGCTACCACATCGGCAAGACCTACAAAGTCTGGGGCCCCGGCACACCCAGTGACGCGCCCTACGGCCAGCAGCAGTACGCGTTTCAGAAAGCTGGCGGGCGCATCAACCAGTTCTCCGGGAACGTGACAAAAATGCTCGCCGAAGGCAAGGCGCTCGACGCGGCGAAGGAAGAGCTTTATGACGAGGCCCGTGGCAACTTCCGCGACTTCATCGCCGCGAACAAGGAGAGTAAGCCATTCTGTTATTGGTTTGGCCCCACGAATGTGCATCGCAAATGGATCAAGGGCAGCGGCAAGAAGCTCTGGAACATCGATCCAGACACACTGAAGGGCAAGATGCCGCCCTACCTGCCGGATGTGCCCGAAGTGCGCGAAGACCTGGCAGACTACTTTGGCGAGATCGCCGCGTGGGATGCCAGCATCGGCGCACTGCTCGCTGAACTCGACAAGACCGGCCAGCGCGACAACACGCTCATCGTCATCAGCGGCGACCACGGCGCCCCCGGCTTCCCGCATGGCAAATGCAATCTCTACGGCTTCGGCACCAACGTCTCGCTCTCCGTCACCGGCCCCGGCGTCAAAGGCGGACGTGTCGTGGATGACTTCGTCTGCCTGCCCGACCTCGCCCCCACCTTCCTCGAAGCCGGTGGCGTGCCTGTGCCGGACGTGATGACGGGCCGCAGCCTGTGGCCCATTTTGAAGTCAGACAAATCCGGCCTCGTCGATGCCGCACGCACGCAGGTCTTCACCGGACGCGAGCGCCATGTCGAGATCGCCCGTGCTGACTATTCGCCCTACCCGCAGCGTGCCATCCGCACCGCTGATCATGTGCTCATCATCAACTTCCGCCCGGATCGCTGGCCCATGGGAGATCCTTACAACCTGCAAGACGGCAAAACACCTTCCGTCGAAGATCTCGAAAACGAAACCCGCATCACGCACCCCGATGAAGATGCCGGTCCCACAAAGTCCTGGCTCGTCGGCGTGCGCAACACCCCGGAATGGAAAGCGCACTACGAGTGGGTCTATGGCAAGCGCCCCAAATACGAACTCTACGATCTCAAAGCCGATCCCCACGAGACCAAAAACCTCGCCGATGATCCCGCCAGCGCCGCCGTGAAAGCCGACCTCGAAAAACGTCTGCTCGCCGAACTCACCCGCACCGGCGATCCCCGCATGATTGACGGTGGCAAATACTTCGAGACCCCGCCGCTCTCCGGCCCCACGCAGGATGAGAAGGCTTTTTGGGACAAACAAAAACCCAAAGGCAAAGCGAAGGCCAAGGGCAAGTGAGTTCCCGTGATGACAGTATAAAGAAGGGGTATCCGCCCTTTGTCGCCTGCTTCTGTGCATGACAGGCCACGCTCTTGATTCTTCCTGGAAAAAGCGGCTCGCTCGGCTGCTGACGCAGCTTTGTTCTGCTCACTGACTTCACCCGCTCCACTTCTGGATCGAGATTCGTTGCAGCAAACTTCTTCGACCCTACAAGCTGATTGATGGGGCTGAGATCATTCAGGAGCGGGCGGCGGAACTGGTGATCGAGTTTATCCAAAAGGGCAGCGTCAGCCGTCTGAATGTGGCGGGACCGCGAGCGAGCAAGTGTCCTGAAGCCTATGTTTATGTGCGTGTGGTGATCGAGAAAACGATCGTGTCGGTCATGAATGCCGCGTCCCTTTGATCAAGCCAGGATGCCCTTTACTGGATGGTGCTCCTCGACGCCGGTGAGGCGCTGGTCGAGGCCCTGGAACTTGAAGCTGAAGCGGGTGTGGTCGATCCCCATGAGCTGGAGGATCGTGGCGTTCAGGTCGTTGATGTGGACGGGGTCTTTGGCGATGTTGTAGCTGAAGTCGTCGGTCTCGCCGTAGGTGGTGCCGCCTTTGACTCCGGCTCCGGCCATCCACATGCAGAAGTTACGCGGGTGATGATCGCGCCCGTAGTTGTCTTTGGTTAGTGTGCCCTGGGAATAGACGGTGCGGCCGAACTCGCCGCCCCAGACGACGAGCGTGTCATTAAGTAGGCCGCGCTGTTTGAGGTCCATGACGAGGGCAGCGGTGGCTTGGTCGGTGTCTTCCATCTGGCCGCGCAGGAGCTTTGGCAGGTTGTTATGCTGATCCCAGCCGCGATGCAGGATCTGCACGACGCGGGTGCCGCGCTCGATGAGTCGTCGGGCCATGATGGCGCTGTGAGTGAAGCTGCCGGCGCGGTTCACATCGGGGCCGTACATGTCCAGCGTGGCTTTGCTTTCCTTGCTGAGATCAGTGAGCTCCGGCACGCTGGTCTGCATGCGGAAGGCCATCTCGTAATTGGCGATGCGTGTCTGGATTTCGGGATCGCCGATGCGTGCGTGGTTGATCTCGTTGAGCTTGCTCAGCGCGTTCAGCATCGTGCGGCGATCACTGGGATCAACGCCAGGCGGGTTCTTCACGTAGAGCACGGGATCACCCTGGCCGCGCAAGGCCACGCCAGTGTATTTGCTCGATAAGAAACCGCTGCTCCACATGCGCGTGAAGAGGGCCTGCGCCTGGCTGGCGGCAGGGAAGGTGGGCGTGAAGACGACGAAGCTGGGCAGGTCATTGCTCTCGCTACCGAGGCCATACGCGAGCCATGAACCAAGGCTGGCCTTGCCCGGCACCTCGCTGCCGGTCATGACGAAGGTGCAGGCGGGATCGTGATTGATGGCGCTGGTGTGGACGGTGCGCATGAGCGCGATGTCATCGACGATTTTGGACGTGTGCTTCAGCAGTTCGCTGGCCCACATGCCGCTCTGTCCATACTGCTGAAACTTGAACATCGACGGCGCGACGGGCAGCCGCGACTGGCCGCTGGTCATGGTGGTGATGCGCTGGCCGTTGCGCACACTCTCCGGCAGGTCTTTGTCAAAAAAGGCCTGCAATCCCGGCTTGTGATCCCACAGATCGAGCTGCGAGGGCGCGCCGTTCATGTGCAGGTAGATCAGACGTTTCGCCTTCGGCGCAAAGTGAGGTAAGCCAGGCAGCGGCGGATGCACCTGCGCTACGGCTCCGTGAGCAAGATCAAGCCCCATCATGGATGCCAAAGCGATGCTCCCCGCACGCAAACCGGTCTGGCCGAAGAACTGACGGCGCGTCTGCTGAAGATGGAAATCGAGGAGGGGATTCATGGGCAGGCTAATACGTCGGAGACGCCTGCGAGTTAGCAGGCAAAGCCGAGAGCACTGAACACGCCAGTCAGATCCTCGGGCAGAGGCGCTTCGATCATGGTCTTCAAACCGGAGGCGGGGTGCTTGAACTCCAGGCGATGGGCGTGGAGGGCGAGACGCTTTAGGCCGAGCGACTGACGCAGGCGTTTGTTCATCGAGAAGTCGCCATACACATCGTCGCCCGCGAGCGGATGCTGGCGGGAGGTGGCCTGGACGCGGATTTGATGGGTCTTGCCGGTGATGAGATGGATGTCTAGCAGGCTGAGTCGTTCTTGGGCATGGTGGGCTTTGACCTCGTAGCGTAGTTCGGCATTGGGCGGGCGGCTTTTGATGACTTGCGTGCGCACGCTGCCACCGGCGCGCGCGGTGCCGAGGTGATCCAGCCAGATGCCTTTCGGCGGCAATGAACCACGCACGAGGGCGAGGTAATGCTTTTGGATGGCGTCTTCTTCAAACAAGGCACGGCAGCGCTCGGCGGTCTTTTCATCCAGAGCGGCGAGCAAGGCACCGGAGGTATCCTGATCGAGACGATGGATGAGCCAGACCTTGCCCGCAGGCCCCTCGAAGCATCGGCGGTCGAGGTCATACTTGCCCTCGAAGGCGGCGCGATTTTTGGGATCGAGGCGCGCGGAGTTCGGGTGCGAGAGTACGCCTGCGGGCTTGTTGATCACGATGATGAAACGATCCCGGTGAAGGATCGGACATTGGGTGATCAACGGTGCTGCGTCGGGCATGGGCGGCGAAGTTTAGCCAGCCTCAGATGACTCAAGCCGCGATGTAGTCGGCGAAGGCACCGATGATGACGGTGACGGACATGGCTCCGGCGTCGGGGAAACCGATGCAGGCGTCGCCGAGGGTTTTGGCACGGCCAAACTTGGCGACCATGGCCTTGCTGGCTTCGAGTCCATCGAGTGCGGCGGTATTAACGGCGGCGATGACTTCGGGGAGGGATTGCACGGCGACTTCGGCGGCTTTTTCAGCGGCGGGCTGCATGGCATCGACGACGGTTTTGTCGCCAACGGCGGCTCCACCGCGCTGCTTCACGCCATCGACTCCGGCTTGGAGAAAGGCGGCGAGACCAGCGGAGTCGAGGCTGTCTTTGCCAGCGAGGGCTTTGCCGCCATTGCGGAAGAAGGTACCGAAGATGGCTCCTGAGGCACCGCCCATGCTGCTCATCATTTTGGTGCCGACGATGACGAAGGCTTTCTCGACGGATTCGACATCACCTGCTTCGAGACCTTCTTTGGCGGCGGTCATGCCGCGCTGCATGCCGAGGCCGTGGTCGCCATCACCGAGATTGCGGTCGGCTTCGGAGAGCTGGGGCTCGGCGGCGATGATACGATCGCAGGCGAGGATGAGCATGGCTTTGACTTCGGCGGGGGAGAGGCTGGTTTTCGGCATGGCGGGCGGATGGTGAAGGTTTGTGGGCAGGCGTCAAGGACGGAGACACGCGGGTCAAATCCTGCCGCTGGCTTTGAGGTCGAGATAACGGTTGGCGAGGGCGATGGGGAGGTGCTGGGCGGTCTCGTCCACGGTGGGAATGTGGCGGGCCTCCAGCGTGCGGAGGACCTGGGCGCGCTGGCTTTCGTAATGACTGAGCGCGCCGTAGCTGAGGGCGTCCTGGATATTGGCGATGGGACGGGCGGCGCGGGTTTCCATCTCGGCTTCGCGCAGGGTGGCGACGAGGACGATGTGTCGCTTTTGCAGAAGATGGACGGCTTTGCTGAGGTGGCTGGTGTCCTCAGTGCGGAGATTCGTGAGCAGGATGATGAGGGCGCGGCGGCGCTGGAGGGCCATGACGCGCTCGGCGGCCTCGATGAAGTCGCTGGGCTCAGTGGTTGCTTCGTAATCGTAGAGGTGATTCAGCAGGCGCGGCATGGCTGGCAGGCCTTTGACGGGCTTCAGCCAGCGCTGGATACCGCCGAATCCGGCGACTCCGACTTCATCGCCCTGGCGGAGGGCGATGTAGGAGATGAGGAGCATGGCATTGAGGCAGTGGTCGAACTGGCTGAGCTCGCCATCCATGGCGCGCATTCGGCGGCCGCAGTCGGGGACGAGGAGGACGCTCTGGTCGCGCTGCTCTTCGAATTCGCGGCTGATGAGTGCCTGTCGGCGGGCGGTGGCCTTCCAATCGACTTTCGAGAGCACGTCGCCGTCCTGATAGTCGCGGAGCTGGTGGAAATCGAGCGTGGCACCCCGGCGGCGGCGTTTGATGATGCCCATCTGCTCTTCTCGGTTGGCGGTGGCGAGCAGGGTGTAGCGGACGATGGGCTCGTAGTTCGGGTAGCAGCGTGTTTCACTCGGCGAACCAGGGCGGTAAAGCCGATGCCAGAGGCCGAAACTGGACCTGACGAGTACATGGGCCGGGGCAAAGGTATGCTGGCCGCGGCGGGTGAAATGCGCCTCGTAGGAGAGTTCCACGGGTTCGCCGGGAGGGAGGGTGAGTGTCCAGGGCAGGCCGATAGCTTCGGCTTCGGCGGGCAGGCCATCGTGGACGGTGACGTGCAGGGGCCGCGCCAAAGTGTGGCGGAGAGAGAGGGTGACGAGGTCTTTCACCCCGAGGGCAAAACGACCGGGAAGGGTGCGGGTGAGTGCCAGTCGATCCGCCTTTGGCAGCGTAAGCCAGTCGATGAGTGCAGCGAGGAGGAAGGCGGTGCCTGCGATGATCCAAAGCACCTGCAACTGGGACCAAATCGACGCGGCAAGACCGAGCAAGGTCCAGACGACGACGAGTCGGAGGGTGAGAGAGGTGGGGCGCACTGAAAGAGAGGAAGAGGGAAAACCGGTGACTTGGCGAGCCCAAACTGCGTCGGCTCAATCGAAGACGACGGTCTTGTTTCGATAAACGAGCACCTGATCCCGAGCGTGCCACCAGAGGGCCTTGGCGAGGACGGTCTTTTCCAGATCGCGCCCGAGGCGGACGAGATCCTGGACGGTGTCTTCATGGCTCACGCGCATGACATCCTGGTGGATAATGGGACCTTCATCGAGGTCGGCGGTGACGTAGTGGCTGGTGGCCCCGATGATTTTGACTCCACGCGCGTGGGCTTGATGGTAGGGCTTTGCCCCTACGAAGGCCGGCAGGAAGCTGTGGTGGATGTTGAGGATCTGATTGGGAAACGTAGCGATCATGGCCGGGCTGATGATCTGCATGTAGCGGGCGAGCACGACCGTGTCGATGCGCTCCTTTTTGAGCAGTTCGATCTGGGCGGCCTCCTGCTCCAGCTTGTTTTCCTTGGTGATCGGGAAGTGGTGGAAGGGGATGCCGAAGCGTTCTGCCGCAGGGCGGAGGGTGTCGTGGTTGGCCACGATGAGGGGGATGTCCACCGGCAGGTCGCCAGCCTCGTGGCGGGCGAGGAGGTCGTAGAGACAGTGATTTTCCTTGGTCACGAAAAGGGCGATGCGCTTACGCTGGCTGGCGAAGTGGAGGCGCATCTGCATTTCATGACGCCGAGCCATGGGCTGGAGACGGGAGAGGATCTCCTCTTTCTCCAGGGTGAAGTTCTCCAGACTCCACTCGAGGCGCATGAAAAAGGCGTCCTGATCGGGATCGATGTGCTGCTGGAGGTCGATGATGTTTCCTCGATGGGAGAAGATGAATCCCGTGACATCATGGACCAAACCTGGGCGGTCGGGACAATGGATAAGAAGCGTGGCGGTGTCGGGCATGAGGAATAAGCGGATTGGAGCATGGGAGAGGACATGCCTGGAGACAAGGGAGAAGGAGTGTCGTGTGAAACCGACGAGGGAGGATGAAAAAGAGGGTTGTCAGGCGATCTCCAGAATGTTGGAATCGCTGAATGCCCTTCTTTCAGCGCGTTTTAGGTCTTGTGCTTTTGTCCGGTCTCCTGGTTTCCTGCCAAGTAAAGCCGAGGGCATTCCCCGAGGCGACGCCTGAGCCCAATTTGGAGGTCGTCCAGACACAGCACGGAATGGCATCCTACTACCGGGATCGTCGAACGGCGAGCGGGGAACCATTCCGAGCCTCGGCTTTGACCGCAGCCCATCGTTCCTGGCCAATGGGAACCCGGGTGAGAGTGACTCATCTAGGAACCGGGCGGAAAGTCATCGTGCGCGTCAATGACCGGGGGCCACATACACGAGGACGGATCATCGATCTGACCCCGGCGGCAGCAACCGCCATTGGGCTAAATTCCAGGCAAGGTCTGGCGAGGGTCAAACTGGAGCGACTGGAATGAAAGAGTTTGAATCTGAAACGCTTGGATATCTCCCGAAGTCGGCACATAAAAAAGTCTTTACATGGTCATGCCAGTATGGTTCAACTCAATGAATTATAGCAGAATGCGACTTTGCTTCGCGTTATTTTCCACTTCCGAGCTCTCAACCACACCACTCATGAACAAAGCCCCGATCTATGTATTGCTGGCAAGCGCTTGCCTCCTCACTGTCTCTATTGCCAAGTGGAGCAGGATTCCGGGCGTTGATAATAAGCCAGTGAACATGTCTCTCTCCGTGGCTGGGACTTCGGTTGCGAGTTCCAACGGACTCAGCCCTGCCAGCGGGTTGACCGTGGGTGATCCCCTCAAAGCGATCAACATTGTGGCGGGCAAAAGTGAAGCCATCCTCAAATTCTCGATTCAGTCTTATGTCGAGAAAGCGACCTTCGTCAGTGATGGATTAGAAGGTAAAGTCAGTGCGTCATTGAGTGCGGATGGCAAGGCATGGAATGCCGCCACCAGCACAGTTTTTTCCCCGGCTGATCGCAATGTCGTCCTGAACATGAGCCGCTCTGCTGGCCGTTACTTGCGTCTTGAATTCGAACTTGTCCGTGGCGGCACCATCCGCAGCTTTCAAGCTTTTGGTGCCTATTCTGAATCTGATTTCAAACTTACGGAGTCCCCTGACAATAATGCGCCTGCTATCAACCTTGCCTCTGGCCTGGGTGGTGGTCGCCTCATCTATGTGAATCCCGAGAGCTATGGAGACCGCAATGATGCGGTGGTTTACAATCAAATCGAATTCCCTGAGTCTGATGAGAAATACCGCACAGCCGTTTATGACCTCGGCCAAGTGCGTTCATTGTCGGAATTTGGTTCGGTGCATTCTCCTCGCCCTGTGCGCTTGAGCATTTATGCATTTGAGTCACTTCCGGAGAAAGAAGACTGGCGTGGTCGCCTCGCCTTTGACTCGACTATCTTCGACACTGCGGAGCCTGTGGCATCGGGTGAAGAAACGTCGGGGTCTGGCTCAATCAAGGTTAAACCCAAATCAGTCGTCAAAGCTCGCTATGTAGCTCTGCGCTGGGAGCCGGATTTCAACCCGCCTGCCTTCTCAGTCTCTGGGCCATTCATTGGAAGCACTGGTTACAGTGTCGGCCCTGGTGGTGGTAGTCGTGGGCCTCTCAGTGGTGGTCAACAGGGTGGGCAAGGTGGAACCGGCCAAGGCGGTGATGCAGGTGCTGGCCAGACAGGGGGTCCCGGTAGTTTCATGAGCAATTCGCTTTCTAATGCTGGAACCGGATTTGCCGCCAGCGGTGGAACTCAGAGTAACTAGTGAAGCATCAGTGCTGAAATAAGTTTTTCATCTGGGCGACGGAAAAATCCGTCGCCCAATTCATTTCAGGCTCTTCTCAGTTGTCCACAGCCTGTTTAAGACAAATCAAGTCAGCCACCAGCAGAAGCTTCCGCTGGGTACAGGGAGAACTTCAGACTTGCCGCGAAGCTGCATCTCGCCGTGATCGAGTGTGCCGTTCTTGCCGAACTGCTGGAGCAGCAGGTGATGCAGGGAAATGGGTGTGAGTTCAGGCGTGTGGCAGGATAGCAGAAGCCCGAGGGGCTCGGACGACATGAGCTTACCGAGCAGGGAGAGCAGGGGAGGAAGGTCGCTCTCGATCTTGAAAATCTCGCCTTTGGCACCGCGACCATAGCTCGGCGGGTCCAGAATGATGAGGTCATACTGGCGCTCGCGGCGTTGCTCGCGTTCGAGGAACTTCGTCACATCATCGACGATCCAGCGGATGGGTTTGTCATCGAGTCGATTCAGCGCGGCGTTTTGGCGCGCCCAATCGACCATGCCCTTGCTGGCATCGACATGACAGACCTCCGCTCCGCCATGGGAGGCGGCCAGCGTGCTGCCACCGGAGTAGGCGAAGAGATTCAGCACGCGCGGTGCGCGACCGTGCTTCTTTAAATAGGCGGCACAGACCTCGCGGATGCGTTTCCACTGGTCCCGCTGCTCAGGAAAGATGCCGAGGTGGCCGAAGTCTGTGCTGCTAAGCTTGAAGCGGGTACCATCGACGTCGATGTCCCAGGTGTCAGGCAGATTGTCCCGTCCACGCCATTGATTGCCACCTTCACGGAAAAAGGTGGCGGTGGCCTGACGCCAGATGGTATCGGGCAGAGTTTTTGCCCACACAGCCTGAGCACAGGGCCGCGAGAGCACGACAGAGCCGAAGCGCTCGAGTTTCTGAAAAGTGCCGCTGTCGAGGAGTTCGTAACCGTTTGTCATGAATGCGTTTGGTATCTCACAAGATTCCCGGATGTGCAGCGGCGAATACGGAGAATTTGAGTGGTGCCCCTACACAGAAACAGCTCGGAAACGGATTTCCGAGCTGTTGGTGATCGTTCAGGACGATGAGTGAGATCAGCCTGCGGCTTCGATCTCGGCTTCCATCTTCTTTTTCTCGCGCTGGCGGGTGCTGGAGTCCAGCGTGCGCTTGCGGAGACGGAGGTTCTTCGGGGTGCATTCCACGAGTTCATCGGGGGCGATGTACTCGATGGCGCGCTCGAGGCTGAACTTCATGGGCGGGGTGAGCTGGATGCCTTTGTCACCACCTGCGGCACGGAAGTTCGTGAGCTGCTTCGCACGTGTGGGATTCACGGGCAGGTCGTCGGTGCGGGGGTTTTCGCCGATGATCATGCCGTCATAGACGAGATCGCCGGAGGTGACGAAGAGCTTGCCGCGGACCTGGATGGTATCCAGCGCGTAGGAGGTGGCTTCGCCGCCTTCAGTGCTGACGAGCGTGCCTGTGCTGCGCGTCTGCATGTGTCCGGCGTGCGGGGCGTACTCGCGGAAGAGATGGCTGTGAATGCCGTGACCGCTCGTGAGATTCATGAGCTCGAACTCAAAGCCGATCAGACCACGAGTCGGGATGTAGGCCTGCACGGTGGTGCGGCCGTTGTGGGCATTCATGTCTTCGATGCGGCCTTTGCGCTCGGAGATGCTCTTCATGACCGGGCCGAGGAAGTCATCCGGCACGTCGAGATAGAGAGTTTCAAACGGCTCACAGGTAACGTCGTTGATCTTCTTGGTGATGACCATCGGGCGGGAGACGAGGACTTCGAAGCCTTCGCGGCGCATCTGCTCCACGAGCACGGCGATCTGCATGGCACCACGAGCGCTGACATCGAAGATACCGGCGGTTTCGGTGTCTTTGAAGGAGAGGGTGACGTTCATCTTCTGCTCTCGGTCCAGTCGGTCACGGATCTTGCGGGAGGTGACGTGTGTGCCTTCGCGGCCAGCCAGCGGGCCGTCATTCACGGCGAACTGCATGACGATGGTCGGCGGGTCGATGGCGACGAAGGGCAAAGCTGGCGCGTCTGCCGCACCGGCGATGGTTTGCCCAATGTCCACGTCCTCCAGGCCGCTGATGCCCACGATGTCTCCCGCGCCGCCTTCGACGGAGTCGCTGGTGGTAAGGGTGGTGTATTGGAAGACCTTAGTGACCTTGAAAGGCGTGGGTTTGTCCTCGGGCGTCTTGCCCAGGAGGAAAACGCGGTCGCCCAGCTTCACGGTGCCACGGGTGACTTTGCCGATGGAGACACGACCGACGAAGTTATCCCAGTCGATGTTCGAAACGAGCATCTCGAAGCTGCCTTCAAGTTCAGCCTTGGGTTCGGGGATGTGCTTGATGATCTGCTCGAGGATGAAGGTCATGTCCTTCTGCTCGCCATCGGGCTTGTCGGTGACCCAGCCAGCGCGGGCGCTGCCGTAGATGAAGGGAGCATTGAACTGCTCTTCGGTGGCTTCGAGTTCCATGAGGAGCTCCAGCACCTTGTCATGCACCTTCGCCGGTTCGATGTGCGGGCGGTCCATCTTGTTGATGAGGATGATGGGCTTGATGCCCTGCTGCATGGCCTTTTTCAACACGAAGCGGGTCTGCGCCTGCGGGCCTTCATAGGCATCCACGACGAGCATGACGCCATCGACCATCTTCATCACGCGTTCCACTTCGCCGCCGAAGTCAGCATGGCCGGGAGTATCGACGATGTTGATGATGTAGCCGTTCCAGTGGACGGAGGTGTTCTTGGCCTTGATGGTGATGCCCTTCTCTTTTTCCAGATCCATGCTGTCCATGGCACGCTCTGCGATGGCCTGATTCTCGCGGAAGTTGCCGCTGGCGCGGAGCAGGGTGTCCACGAGGGTGGTTTTGCCATGGTCAACGTGGGCGATGATGGCGATGTTCCGAATCTTTGAGGGGGGCGTCATGAGTCTCTATTTCTGGGGGGAGGGGGAAGGGGCGCGGAGGCTAGCAGGTTTGGCCCTTTTGGCAAACGAGGGTTTCGTCAGGCAAAACGGGCTCGGCTCTGATCCATTGAATCAGTTCGGAACTGCGGAAGGGAATCCTGATCAAGGTTCCGAACTTACCGCCTGCCTCTCAAAGGTGGTCTGCCGAGCCAATAAGTAGAAATACCCTCCAACGGAGCCAACCAGGAGCACGAAGACCACGATCAGCCAAAATCCAGGGATGAGCGGTGGGCTGAGGCGGCGGCGTGACATGGCGGGCAAGGATTACAGCGTTGTGGCAAGATGCTCGACGGCATTCTTCAGCAGCTTGAGCCCGATCTCCTGACTTTTTTCGGGGTGGAACTGCACCGCCATGAGGTTCGCTTTGGCAATCCCGGCGACAAAAGGCACGCCGTAGTCCGTGCGACAGAGCGCGAGGGAGTCATCCGCCACATCGGGGTAGTAACTGTGGACGAAGTAGAGGTGAGCAGGATTGGGGATGTCTTTCCACCAGACTGGCTTGTCTTCGGCCCAGGCGACTTTGTTCCATCCCATGTGCGGGATTTTCAGCCCGTGGGAAGCATCGAACTTTCTCACACGGCCCGGTGCCACGCCAAGACCCTCGAGGCCGGGGCATTCCTCGCTGGATTCAAAGAGGAGCTGGTAACCGAGGCAGATGCCGAGGTAGGGCTTTTCAGCCTTCAGCCAGGCGCGTAGAGGCTCCCAGAGTCCGGTTTCCCTGAGAATACGCACGCTGTCGCCAAACGCGCCTTGTCCTGGGAAGACGAGGACGTCGATGTCTCCGAACTGCTCAGGTTTGGTGACGAGTTTGGCTTCATAACCGATGGCGGCAAAGGCATTCACGACGCTGCGTAGGTTGCCAGCGCCGTAGTCGAGCACTCCGAGGTTCATGAATTACAGGACCTCCTTTGTGCTGGGAATGCCGGTCACTCGAGGGTCATGACGCGTCGCCATGTCAAGCGCACGGGCCAGACCTTTGAAGATGGCTTCGGCCATGTGGTGCGCATCGCGTCCGCGTTTGATCTCCACGTGCAGCGTGGCGAGCAGGCTGGATGAGAAGGCGCGGAGGAACTCCTCCACGAGCTGGTAGCTGAAGCGGTTAATCCCGCCAATAGCCTCCACTCGCTCCGGTGCGTGGTAGCTCAGGAAGGCCCGACCGCTGAGGTCGAGCGCTACCTCGGCCAGAGTTTCATCCATGGGCAGCAGCCAGAAACCATACCGAGTGATGCCGGCCTTGTTTCCCAGCGCCTCGCGGAAGCATTGCCCGAGCACGATGCCGGTGTCCTCCACCGTGTGGTGGTAATCCACCTCGATGTCGCCCACGACCTTCACTTTTAGGTCAAAGAGCCCATGCTTCGCGAAGAGAGTGAGCATGTGGTCAAAGAAAGGAACGCCAGTGTCGATCTGTGAAATGCCGGAGCCATCGACGGCCAGTTCGATCTGGATATCGGTCTCAGCCGTCTTGCGGTGCTGTTTCGCGGTGCGGGGTGTCTGCATGGAAGCTCATTAAACAGGCAGTGCCCATAGAGGTCAACGTGGGGATGGGATTTTGAAATCATGGTCGGCTCCCAACGCCATTCATATTAAGGCCGGAAAGACGCTATTTCGGCGAAGAAGATGGTGGCGAAATCCCCCGCGTTCTCTGAGTGGGTGGCAACGGATGTCAGAAAATTGTGAAAAATATGAAAATAATAGTAGAAGGGTTTTTTATGCTGGCTATAAATACCATACACCGAACGAAGATTCCCATCTGGGAATTGGAGTCGGCTCTCAAAATACCAACAGCCCAACATACCAAGATACTATGAAACAGACCAAAGTTACCTCCCTTAAGGCTGGCTTCAGCCTTGTTGAAATGCTCGTCGTGATCGCAATCATCGGCATCATCGCCGCTATCGCCATCCCGAACATCGGTTCCATCAATGACAGCGCTCGTGACGCTTCCGCTAAGCGCAATGCTCAGTCCGTCGCTTCCGTGCTGAACGCTGCCATCGCCGCTGGCGTGACCGCTACTCAGCTCGGCTTCACGGCTGACGTGGCTGCTGGCGACGGCACCGCCGTTACCTCCGTTGTGGCGATCGCCGAAACCGGCGTGGCTCCTTCTGATGGCGCCTTCCAGGGCAAAAACTTCACCGTTGGCAACATCGACGACGATGAAGCCAAGCTCGCTGGCAAGTATGTCAGCTACGACTTCGACAACCATCAGGTCGTTTACACCCCTGGTTCATAATCCTCTCACGGTTTAAAGCCGTCTGATCAAGACCCGCAGGAAGCAATTCCTGCGGGTTTTTTCGTGGCGCACATCGGAGGTAGCGGTGCTGCCGCCAGGCTCTCAATTTGAGAACGCGCCGCCACCTATCTCGAGAGGGCATCATCGAGGCCTTTCGAGCGGATGAGGACAAGGATAAGCGCCTGCGGCTGTTCGAGAGCGAGTTCGGGCAGGTTTTGCAACGCATGAAGCGCGAGGGGAACACCGTCTCCGTCATCCGCCACCAAGCGTGGAATCTGCGTTTCTGACATCGTGCGATACATCATCGACAATGCTGTTTAGCCTCAAAAGTGGCAGTGGTGCAAAAAGAAGCCCAACTCATAGAGTTGGGCTTTTCTTCGTAACTTTCTCAGGATGAAAATGGTGGGTAGGGCTGGGTTCGAACCAGCGTAGGCGTAAGCCAGCAGATTTACAGTCTTTGCTATGGATGTTTCAACGAGTTCGCTCATGTTTGATTGTGATCGCTTGAATGCCCGTAAAATAAAGGATTCGAGCGACGTTGATGCGAACATGAACAATCAAGAAAAGACAACAGCGAACCGCAAAAGTGCACAGCAAGTGCACAGCGGAAAGAAAGCTCTTCACCCCAAAACCAGCAAATTTTACTGGTTGGATAAAGTCAAACGGCCAACAAGTTCCTCTGGAGGAGTGTCGCCGCACTACGGCGTTCAGATCAAGCACCAGGATCGCCGCATGCGCTTCCCGCTCTACTCCGCCAGCGCTCTGGCTACAAGCGCACTGATCAAGGTCACACCGTAAACGAAAAGCACGAAAAGAACGAAAACTCCCCGCCGACAGAGGAAGACTTTTCGTGCAATTCGTTCTTTTCGTCTCCACCGCAGCAACGCCCCCGGCTCTCCGCCGCTGCTCTCTATGGGCCAGCCGGAGAGATCATCCGCCGCCTTGAGCCTGTCACCGAGGCAGACCCCGCCGCCATGTATGCCCAGCTCCTCGCTGGGGTGGGGAGCCTGATCGGAAATGCAGCCTACTTTGTGACGGATGGTGCCAGACATCACCCGAATCTCTTTACTGTCATTTGCGGACGCACTGCAAAGGCCAGGAAGGGCACCTCTTGGGCACGGGTGAAAAACGTGCTCTCCGAGCTGGATAACCTCTGGCTTACCACTCGCGTTAAATCTGGCGTCGTATCCGGAGAGGGCATCATCGAAGCCTTTCGAGACGATGAGGATAAACGACTGCTGCTGATTGAAGGCGAGTTTGGGCAGGTTTTGCAGTGCATGAAGCGCGAGGGGAACACCGTCTCCGTCATCCTCCGCCAGGCTTGGGATGGTTCACGCATTGCCGTTCTCAGGAGGAAAGATCCTATTGATGTCGATGGCGCGCATATCAGCATGATCGGCCACATCACCCTGCCAGAGCTTCACCGCCTGCTTGCCAGCGTGGAAATCAGCAATGGACTGGCAAACCGCTGTCTCTGGATATTCGCCGACCGGGAAAAACTACTGCCCGAGGGAGGCACCGTGCCAGACTTGAGTCAACCCCTCGCACAGCTTCACGCCGCCATCATCGCCGCCCGTGATCGTGGGCGCATGGAGCGCGACACCGCAGCGCGGGACTTGTGGGCGCGCATGTATGCCGACTTGAGCAAGGAACCACCCGGCAAGTTGGGGGAAATCCTTTCCCGAGGTGAAGCCCAGGTGATGCGCCTCGCCCTGCTCTTTGCCCTGCTGGATCAATCGCCCGTCATCACATGCCCACACTTAGAAGCCGCCCTTTCCCTCTGGCGCTACTGTGAAGCCAGCGCCGTCCACATCTTCGCCGACAACCTTCTCAGCCCCAAGGCTACCAAGATTCTCGAAGCCCTTAAAAGCGGCCCGATGACGATGAGCCGAGTGCATGAACTATTCGGCAGAAATACCTCAAAGGCCGAGATCGAAAAAGCACTTGCCGAACTTTCCGCTAAAATAGTGATCGAGGCCGGAGGAGTGGGAGGGGCAAGGGTCATACATCTCAAATCCTGACGCCCTAACTCCAACAGGCGGCAAACGTGCACCATCAAAGACTTGGCCACCTGCTTTACCATATGCACACCTTGACCGACCACAAACAGCCACAAACAGCCAT
>NZ_JBILYB010000202.1:0-8129 GCF_044378005.1 Prosthecobacter sp. | reverse complement strand
GCCGCCGAAGGCCTGACCAACGATGCCGCCTTGCCGCTCACGATCCTTCTCGATCACATCAAAGACGCCCTCAAAAAGCCCGACCTCAGCGACAGCGAAGCCAAAGCCACTCTGCAAACCTGCGATCTCGTCATCGCCGCCCTGCCCGAGTGCCTACCGCCCACGCATCCCCAGCACGACGAGCTTCTTTCCAAAGCCCACAACCGCCGTGGCGACTCCCTGCTCCAACTTTGCCGAGCCGATGAAGCTCTCGAAGCTTTCAACGCCGCCCAACCCCTCGCGCCCGACGACGCCTACATCCTCTACAACCGCGCCCGCGCCCACCTCGCCCTCGGCGATACCGACAACGCCCGTGCCGACCTCCAGTCCGCCAGCGACCCCAAATTCAATCAGCCCCTAGCCCGCGAACTCTCGCAGAAACTGCTGAAGGAGATGAAGTGAACGTACTCTCAGAAATCCTGTTTTTTCGATGGGAAGTCGAACACATCAGCTCCCAAACCACGCTGCAGTAAGCATCTGTCAGGCGGGCTCCAGACTCAAGGCGCAGGGGCAGGATGGAGAAGTATCATCTCGCGCATGACGCGTTTTCTTCGCTGACACTGGGCACGGGCGGGGTTGGCACACCACAAAAAAAGAGCCGCTTTCGCGGCTCTTTTGAGAATCCTGACGCTTTGACCGGCTTAATGACTCCTACAGCTCGTCTTCGACGAGTTCGATGTTCTTGCCGCCGATCTTTTCGAGGAGGGCTTTGGTGCCTTCCTGGCTGAATTTGGGGTCGCGGGCTTCGATGCAGACGAAGAAGCCGTCGTCGGAGAATTTGGCGAACTGCTTGCTGGCGAAAAGGGGGTGGTTCAAGCGGGGCAGGCCCATGAGGGCGAGCAGGCCGAAAAGGGTAGTGAAGGCGCTGAACAGAATGGTCAGCTCAAACATCACGGGGAAGAAGGCGGGGAGCGTCCAGATGTCGGTGGGCTTGGCCTGGACGACGGTGGGGTAGGTTTCCGCCAGGGTCTGGAGGAAGCCGAGGCCGATGCTGGACCAGAAGTTCGTCTGGGTGATGGTCTGGAGCGTGAAGGCAATGCAGGTGCCCGTCATGCCGCCGACGAAGACGAACTTGGGAAGGATGGAGCGGGGGTTGCCCATGGCATCATCCATGCCGTGGATCGGGAATGGACTGTGGACATCCCAGCGCTGGTAGCCGGCGTCGCGCACCTGCTCGGCGGCGTGGTAGATGTCAGCCGCGCCGTCGAACTCGGCGAGGTATCCGTGGACTCGTTTCAATGTGGCACTCACTTGGATTTGAAATTTTAGATTAGTGATTTGAAATCCGAAAACTAGGCGGTGGCAGCTTCGCGGGGGACATGGCGGTCAGGGTAGGCCATAAGGTCTTCCTCCTGGATGCCTTCTTTGCCGTGGTCGTGATTGTGGGCGTTGCTCTGCGGCAGGACACCTTTGACTTCGCCGATGGCGATGACGGGCAGGAAGCGCAGGAAGAGCAGGAAGAGCATCATGAAGAAGCCGAAGGTGCCGAGGAAGGTGTATTTATCGACCCAGGTGGCTTCATAGGTGCGCCAGGAGCCGGGGGTGAGGTGACGCTCCAAGGTGGTGGCGATGATGACGTAGCGCTCGAACCACATGCCAGCGTTCACGCACATGCAGACGAACATGACCATCCACAGGTTGTGACGGAAGGGGCGATACCAGAAGAACTGCGGGGCGAAGACGTTGAACCCGAACATGAAGTAGTAGGCCCAGGTGGACGGACCGTAGAGGCCGCGGAGCTGGAAGGTCTGGAACTCGTATTTGTTCGCGCTGTAGTAGGCGACGAAGAACTCCATGGAGTAGGCGTAGCCGACGATCGTGCCGGTGAGCAGAATGATCTTCGCCATGTTGTCGATGTGCTTCGGCGTGATGAGGTCGCCAAGGCCATAGATCTTCGACACGGGGATCATGAGCGTAAGCACCATGGCGAAACCGCCGAAGATGGCGCCAGCCACGAAGTAGGGCGGGAAGATGGTGGTGTGCCAGCCGGGGACGACGGAAGTAGCGAAGTCGAAGGACACGACGGAGTGCACGGAAAGCACGAGCGGCGTGGAGAGCGCGGCGAGGAGCATGTAGGCGGTCTCGTAGTGGCTCCAGTGGCGGTTTGAACCGCGCCAGCCGAGGGAGAAGATGCCGTAGAGTGTCTTGCGGAGGCCGGGCTTGCAGCGGTCGCGCAGGGTGGCGAGGTCGGGAACCAGGCCGAGGAACCAGAAGACGGCGGAGACGCTGAAGTAGGTGGAGACCGCGAACACGTCCCAGAGGAGGGGCGATTTGAAGTTCTGCCAGATGGCGTTGGCGTTCGGGATGGGGGCGAGGAACCAGACCATCCAGACACGACCGACGTGGAAGGCCGGGAAGAGACCGGCGCACATCACGGCGAAGATCGTCATGGCCTCAGCAGCGCGGTTCACCGACGTGCGCCATTTTTGACGAGTCAGGAAAAGAATGGCGGAAATGAGGGTGCCGGCGTGGCCGATACCGATCCAGAACACGAAGTTGGTGATGTCCCAAGCCCAAGCGACGGGCTGCTTTTGTCCCCAGACACCGACGCCGGTGCTGATGAGGTAGATGAAGCAGAAGGCCATGAGGCCGGTCAGGAGCACGGAGGGCACAAACAGAATCCACCAGAGGAGGGGCTGCTTGTTTTCGACGATGCCGCAGATGCGGTTCGTGATCCAGGAGTAGGAACGATTGTTGAGGACGAGGGGCTCGCGGTCCAGGATGCGGGGAGCACCGGTGTGAGCGTGGTCGTGGATGGTGGCTGCTTCGGCGGACATGTCAGCGTGAGTCGTGAATTAGATCTGGTGAGCGCTCCAAGCGGCGATTTTCTCGGCACCGGGCATTTCCTTGTTCGGGTTGCGCAGGCGGGCCAGGTAACTGGTGCGCGGACGGGTGCCGATGTATTTGAGGAGTTCGTAATTGCGTGGGGAAAGCTTCGTGTCCTTGGCTTTCGCAACGGCGCTCTTCTCGTCGGCGATGTCGCCGAAGATGATGGCATCAGCAGGGCAGGCTTCCTGACAGGCGGATTTGACGCTGTCAGTCGGTATGCGGAAGTTCTTCGAGTCGCGCTGGGTCTGCTTCTGCTTGATCTTGGCAGTTTCGAGACGCTGCACGCAGTAGGTGCACTTCTCGATGACGCCGCGCATACGGACAGTGACGTTCGGGTTCTTCTGAAGCTGGACAGACTCGCGGACGCCGGTCTTCGAGGGAGTGGAAAGCGGACCCCAGTAGAGCTCGTCGAGAGGACGCTTGTTGTAGTCGAACCAGTTGAAGCGACGAGCGGTGTAGGGGCAGTTGTTCGCGCAGTAGCGGGTGCCGATGCAGCGGTTGTAAGCCATGGCGTTGAGGCCGTCGTCGGTGTGGACGGTGGCGTTCACGGGGCAAACGGTTTCACAAGGAGCGGATTCGCACTGCTGGCAGGCGAGAGGCTGATGCACCATCTCGGCGTTTTCGAGCTGCTCGGCGGTCGGATCGATGTTCACATCGTCGGACTTGGCCTTCTGCTCACCCCACTCGTTCGTGGCGAAGTAGCGATCCATGCGGATCCACTGCATGAGACGACCTTTGACGACCTGATCTTTGCCGACGACCGGGATGTTGTTTTCGCTCTGACAAGCGACGATACACGCGGTGCAACCGATGCACTTGCTGAGGTCGATGACCATGCCCCACTGGTGCTTCTTCTCGTAGTCGAAGCCGGAGGGGTTCTCTTCGGTCTTTTTACCGACCTGACCTTTGTAGAAGGAAATGTTCTCCGGGATATGGCTATCCATACCGGTCTTCACGACGAAGTCAGGCGTCTTGGTGAAGGTCTCCAGGGTGGCTTCGCGATAAAGAGCGCGGCCTTCCATGGTGTTTTGATCCTGGGTGATCGCGAGCGTGTAGGTTTCGCTCAGGACTTCCAGCTTGGCACCGGAGATGACAAACTCAGAAGCGCTGCTGCGGAGCGGGTAGGCATTGAAGCCGCGACCCTTGCCTTCGGAATCGGAGCCGACAAAGCCGAGCTCTGTCTGGCCGTAACCGAGGGGGATGGTGATGGAGTTCTGGACGTGGCCGGGAGCCTCGATGGCTGGAAGCGTGAGGCTGCGGTCACCGATGGTGACTTTGACCATCTGGCCGTTCTTAAGGCCGAGACCACGGAAGGTGACGCTACCAATCCAGGCGGCGTTGTCCCAAGTGAGCTTGGTGATGGGATCGGGAGCTTCCTGGAGCCAGGCGTTGTTGATGAAACGGCCATCATACAAACCTGCGTCAGGCGTGAGGACGACTTCCATGGCTTCGGAGGTCGGAGCCGCAGCGGCCTTGGCCTTGCTGACGATGCCGGCGACGGCGGCACCATTGATCACGCCGGTGGATTTGACGTAGCTGGAGCCTTTGAGAAAACCGTCACGCAGGGTGAGGTTCCACTTCGTTTCGTCGAGGCTGCCTGCCACGGTGGCAAAGGTGTCGCGCACGGCCTGATAGGCGGCGTCTTCGGCTGGAGCAGCTCCATCAGCGGGCTTTTCAGCAGGGCCGAGCTTCTTGCGGCCAAGCAGAGCGAGGAGGAGTTCGATCTCGCTCGCGCCATTGTAGAGCGGCTGGATCATCGGCTGGACAACCGAGTAGGTGCCGTCAGCGGCGCGGACATCGTTCCAAGCTTCGAGATAATGCGAGGAAGGGATGTGCAGCATCGCTGCACGACCCGTGGCGTTCGGCAGATGGCCGAGGTGGACGATCTTCACGGCCTTTTCCTTGATCGCCTTTGCTACAGAAGCAGGAGCATCAAAGAGGAGGTTCGAAGGTGTCAGTGAAACGAGGGTCTTCACCGCGCCAGAGGCGAGGGCGGCTTCAAGTTCGGCAGCGCCGCCGAGAGGGGCTTCCTTGCCGTTTTCGAGGAGTTCGATGGTCGATCCATAAGCGCCGAGGGCGTTATTGATGGCGGCGACGAGCGCGTGGACTTCGGCACCGTAGCGGCTGCCAGCGAGCACAACGGCCTGACCTTTGTGATCAATGAGGTCACGCACGGCAGGGGCGAGCCATTCTTTGAGTCCGGCAGGGGCGGCGGCAGCAAGAGCGGCACCGTCTTTGATCTCCAGGATCTCAGCGATGATCGCGGCAGCAGCAGGGATGAGGCTGGCGGCGAGCGGCTTGCGGTGATCCGCCATACCACCGGTGAGGGTGTAGCGGTTCTCCAGCGAGTAGAGGCGGTTCATGTCGCCACCGGGTTTGTCCTTGGCGCGCTGTTTGGTGAAATGCTTGATGGTTTCACCGGCGACAGGATCAAGGCCGAGGAAGTCGGCGTCGAGAGAGATGATGCGGAGAGCTTTGCTCCAGCGGACAAAGGTCTTCGTGCTCGCGCCAAGGATTTCTTTGTTGGCAGCGGCTTGACCAGCATTGCTAATGGCTTCGTAGCTGAAAAGCTTGGCCTGTGGCAGAGCGGTCTTCACTTCACCGAGGAGGCGATGCAGTGTCGGAGAGGTGCTGGAGCCGACGACGAGGGCGAGGGAGGCTCCACCGTCTTTCTTGGCGTCAGCGGAGAGGCTTTCGAGGTCCTTGTTCACGTCAGCCCAAGTGGCGGCTTTGCCATCTTTCTGAGGAGTCTGAGAGCGCTCAGGATCGTAGAGATCAAGGACGCTGGCCTGCGCGAAGCTGTCGATGCCACCACCGAGGGGGTGGAGTGGGTTGCCCGCGAGATGAGTGGGGCGACCTTCGTGCGTGGTAACAACGAGCGGCACGGCGCCATTCGCGGTCGGCATGGCCGAGGCGTAAAGCAGAGGCTTGCCTGGGATGACCCACTCGACGTGGTTCGTGTAAGGCAGGATGTTTGTCAGTGGACGACGGCAGGCGGCGAGGCCCATCATGCCTGCAGATGCACCCATGAGCTGAAGGAAATGACGGCGGGACTGGCCAGCCTCTTCTTCAGTGAGCGTGTCACCGGCGGGGAACTCCACGCCGAGAGTCGAGAGGAATTCCGAGCGCTGCTCAAGTTCGGCCGGACTGCGCCAGTAGCGCTTGCCGGTCTGCGGCTCCTCGGGGTGAATCCATTTGCGTTTCATGGGCGGGGGAAAGGGGGCTTTAGCGGGTCAGAAAGTCAGGAAAGGTCAGAACAGAGGGCCGATCAACGATGGCAGGCGGTGCAGGAATCCGGCGGCTGGACCTGCCAGTGTTTCTTGAGCTGGCTGCCCACTTCGAGCTGGGTCACTTTTTCACCAAACTTGCCAGCGGCGAGAGCGACGAGGTCTTCCACCTTAGCGGCGGTTTTGCCTTCTTCGATGGTGGCGGCGATCTCATCAGCCTTGATGCC
Source organism: Prosthecobacter sp. (assembly GCF_044378005.1). Taxonomy (GTDB): domain Bacteria; phylum Verrucomicrobiota; class Verrucomicrobiia; order Verrucomicrobiales; family Verrucomicrobiaceae; genus Prosthecobacter. The sequence goes on along the minus strand of NZ_JBILYB010000202.1, from coordinate 1,807 downwards.
CTTTTTGAGCAGTCCGGCGTAGAAGTTCGTGCGGTCGAGTTGCTCGGGCTTGTAGTTCAGATTGGTGATCTGATCTAGCGGGCGGAGCATCTGCTCGGGATTGCGGTGGCAATTGAGGCACCAGCCCATGGACTGTGGCTGATCATGCTTCACGACTTCCATCTCATTGATCTGGCCATGGCAATTCTGGCAGGAGATGCCGCGATTGAGATGGGCGCTGTGATTGAAATAGACGTAGTCAGGAGCCTTGTGGACCTTCACCCACTCGATGGGCTTGCCGGTTTCGGCAGCTTTGATCACCTTCTCCAGCTTCGGCGAGGCGGACTTGATGTTGCCTTTGCCCGGACCGTGGCAATTGAAGCAGGTCTGGTTGGTCGGCACGTTCGCGTGGCTGGAGACCTCGGCGAACGAGTGGCAGTAGCGACAGTCGAGGCCGAGCTGTCCGGCGTGGACCTTGTGAGAGAATGGCACCGGCTGAGTCGGCTCATAGCCCACACGCGTGTATTTTGGCGTGAAGTAGTATGGCACGGCCAGACTCACCCCAAAAACGATGAAGCCAGCCGCGACGGCTAGCTTCAGGGGGAGCCAGTTAGTCCAACGAGGAAAGAAATTGCCCATAAAGCGTCGAATTCAGTGCTTGTGAAATTTTTCACAAGCAGGCCCGAGAATAGAAGTCGAAGACACCTTTGCAAGGCTGGAAATCAAAAAAGTGGGAGGCCTTGAAAGAGTCTTGCCTGCCTTCATTTCATCGCGGCTCAGCGGGCTGGGTATTTGAAGCTCACTCATTCGAAGGAGGCCCGGTGGGCGAGGTTGTTACGTGGGCATAAAAAACCCGCCTTGGGTAACCAAGGCGGGTTGAGATGATCAGCGGAAGAACTTTTTCGCTTTCTCGAAGAAGCTTTCTTCCATCGTGCTCGTCGGGTTTTCGCCGACGGCTTTGGCAAAGGCTTCGAGGTGTTCTTTTTGCTCCGCTGTCAGGCGGGTGGGCACAGCGATCTGGACGTGGACGTAGAGGTCGCCATGGCGCTCTTCGCCGAGCGCTTTCATGCCTTTGCCGCGCAGGCGGAAAGTGGTGCCGTTTTGGGTTCCGGCAGGCACTTTGAGCATGGCTTTGCCCTCCAGAGTCGGCACGGTGGTCTCTCCACCGAGGGTGGCGGTGGTGAAGCTCATCGGCATCTGGCAGTGGAGATCGTCCCCTTCCCTCTCGAAGATGTCGTGAGATTTTACATTCACGACGATGTAGAGGTCTCCAGCAGGACCGCCATGGACGCCGTAGTCGCCATTGCCGCTGGAGCGGAGGCGGGAGCCGTCCTCGATCCCGGCAGGGATCTTTACGCGCAGCTTCGTGTGCTCGCGACTGCGGCCAGAGCCGGAGCAGGACTTGCAGGGATCGCTGATGACCTCGCCACTGCCCTGGCAGTCGGGGCAGTTCTGCTGGATCTGGAAAAAACCGCGCGAGGAGATGACTTGGCCGGCACCACCGCAGGTGCGGCAGGTCTTTTTGCCCGAACCACTGGTGGAACCACTGCCTGTGCAGGTTTTGCACTGGTTGAGGCGGTCGTATTCGATCTCGCGCTCGATACCATGCGCGGCATCTTCGAGACTGATCTCGATACCATAACGAAGATCGTTGCCGCGTTGGGGGCCATCGCGACGACGGCCACGTCCACCGCCACCGCCTCCACCACCGAAGAAGCTTTCGAAAACGCCTCCGCCACCGCCGCCGCCGAAGACCTCGCGAAAGATATCGAAAGGATCGTGGAAACCACCGCCACCACCAGCGCTCGGCCCGCCCATTCCACCAGCA
>NZ_JBILYB010000069.1:0-30608 GCF_044378005.1 Prosthecobacter sp. | reverse complement strand
CTTCGGAGGGTGCAGGCGTCACTTTTGGGGTGCCACGTCCGATGATCATTCCAAGGATCGCGCCGATGGCGATGAGGGCTGCCGGGATGGTCGGCGGGCACCAGAGGAGTCCTGCCTGGAAGGCTATGAAGCTGATGACCAGCGCGCAGAAGATGAGCCCGATGCCCATCCAGAAGGCGCGCCCGCGCCGAACTCGCAGGACCAGCCAGGCGGCAGCCAGAGCGGCGATGCCCCAGGCGATCCATTGCTGGATTTGGGTGAGCTTTTGCAGCTTGGGAAGGCTCAGCGTTTGGGCGAGCGCCTGGGCGTGCAGATAGGCGCTGCGCGAGCTGGCATTCTCTTCGTGATCGGGGCCGATGACGATGACCTTGCCTTTGCCGAGCGCTTCTTTGTCCGCCGGACTGAGGGCGTCGGCGAGGGTGCCGGTCATGAGATCAAGGGCGTTGATGACCGGGACGCTCGTGGCGGAGTTCACGGCTAGGCTGCCATCGTTTTGCAGAGGGACAAAGGTGCCATCGGCGAGGTAAGCCCCCGCACCAGGACCGAGGCGGAGACGATGCAGGGCATACGGGCTGAGGGTGAGCCGGGAAAAGGTCTGCGCGAGCAGGCTGGGGATGAGGGTATCCTCGGCGAGCAGAGCATAGGGCAGGGACCAGCCTTTGGCACTTTGCCTCACGGCGAGCAGCCCCATGTCTCCTGCGGGACGCAGCGCTGGATCGGGGGCGGTAATCAGAGCGCTGAAGGCTGCGGCGGAACTGAGCGGACCGTCCACGCGCTGGAAGCGGGGCAGGACCTCCGCGAGGTCGCCCATGAACGGCGGGATCTTTGGCACCGATTCGGCGGGCTGGATTTCGATGCCCTGGACGACTTGGTCGAAGAGAAGCAGCGCCTCGGCCACGGCGGGAACAAATTCAGGAGAGGGGCGGCCCCAATTTAAAGGGGTGGCGATGACGAGGACGCGGGGCTCATAGGGCTGGAGAGCCTTGAAGAGTGTCTGCCAGTCCAGCGGCGGCGGCGGCCAGGCGGCGTATTCCCCCTTCTGCTCTTCTCGAAGGGCGACGAAAGCGACCTGATCTTCATTTTCAGCACTGGCTGGCTTGCTGAGGCGTTCGCGGGCATTGGCGACGAGGAAATCCAGGAAGAGATCGTCCACATGCTGAAATCTGCCCGCGCGTTGTTCGCCATCCAGGTGCCATGCAACTGGGCCGAGACAGGAAAGGAGGAGGATCAGGCGGAGCCAAGTCATGAGCGTATTGTGACCTGTAGAAGCGCGGGATGCCAGCCTTGAATCACGAGGAGGGTATCTCAAAGGCCGTTTGCTTCCCGTCCCCTCAACGACATGGATACTGGCACGACTCCAGCGCGTACATTCAGAAAATCATGGCCAAACTTACCTTTGCACTCGAAGACGGACAGGAAGTGATCGTTCCCCTCACGGAGCGCCTCACTCTCGGACGTGGCGATGACAATGACGTGGTGGTCAATGACGACAGTCTCGCCCTCCAGCATGCCGAAATCCTCCCCCATGCCAGTGGCAGCTTTGAGCTGCGTGATCTCGGCTCCACCACCGGCACCTTCGTCAATGAGCAGCGAGTCCAGACCTGTCGCCTCATTCAGGGTGACCGCCTCACCTTCGGCACCCTCACCGCCGTCCTCGATCTCGAAGCCCCCGCAGACACACTCCCCAGTCCCTCTGCCAAAGCGGCTCTCACCGCAGAGGCCGTCGAAGCCGTGGAAAAGCAGCTCAGCCGCAGGCTGGCCGACGTTCAGGAGGCTGAGGCCACCCATGAGCAGTGGCTCACCGCCATCGCCGCACTGACCCAGCAGTGCGAAGAAAAAACCACCACTCTCCAGCAGCTCAACGCCGACCTTACCGCCGCACAGGGGAAGCTCACCACCCTCGCCACCCGGCAGCAGGAAGAGACCACCCGGCTCCAGAGGCTCCAGCATGATGCCACCCAGGCCGAAACCCGCCTCGCCGCCCGGAACGAAGAGATCAGCACCGCCGGGCAAACTCTCACCCGCCTGGAGCAGCGTCGTACCCAGCTCGAAGCCAGCCTCCTGCCCCTCGGTGCCACCGTTGAAAAGCTCGCCCAGGAGCAGCGGCAGCATGAAACCAGCCTCGCCCATCTCCGCGCCGACCTCCAGACCACCGAGAGCCAGCTCGTCGAGCGCCGCCGCGCACTCGCCACCGAGACCCGCCTTCTGGAAGAAACCCAGCGCCGCCGCACCGAACTCGAAAAGCAGTGCCAGACTCTCGCCACCCAGCAGCGCATCGAGTCCGCCCCACTTCCCTCAAAGCCCGCCCCGGTCGCCCCGCCGCCCGCCAGCACCCCACCCCCTCCCAACGCGCCCGCCGCCCTGCGCCCCCCGCGCATCGTCGCCATTGATTCCCCCCGCTTTACGGTCATCCCCATGAAGTCCGAGCGTGTCGTCAAACGCACCACCGACGCTCCTACCCGGAAAGGCAGTTGAGCGCCGCTTGGGAGGCAGCCTTCCCCAACCGCCAGGGAAACGCACATGAAGCACGCCCTGCAGTGATTTAGAGAGCGCAGAAAAGGGAAGCATCGGCTGCGGAACACCCAAAGCAGCCGGACCATTTCTCTCCATTCCCAGCGGAGTTCCGGGCGGCATTCACGCGTCGGCTCAAAGCATTCTCAGGGTGAGTACCCCACTTTGGACGGCGGCTTCAGCGCCTGATCGTCACACGGAATGTCCGGCGGGGTGGACAGACTGGCGGGGCTGGATGGCAGACGCTCCATCCAGGTGTGTAAAAGCCGGCACCGTAGTTGTAGCCATACCCATATCCGGCGGGGTAACCGTAGCCGCCGTTCCAATAGGGAGTGTAAGGTCGCTCGTAGCGTCCGTAGTCGCCGCCGGGCTGATGCACGGCTCCGAGGGCGGGCAGCACGGGGATGACGGAGGGACCGAAGTTCTGCTGCTGCTGCACGGTGGCACGGACCTGGGCTTCCTGGCCGAGGCTCTGAATGCGGGCGCGCTCGGCGGCTTCGGCGAGGAGTTTGAAGCGGGCCTCTTCCACCTTGGCGCGGGCGGCTTTGTCGGCCTCGCGTTTGTCGGCGAGTTCCTGCTGGTAGGCGGCGGCCTTGTCGGCGTCGTAGCCGAGACGGCTGCGCCATTCTCTGGAGAGATCGGTGAAGAGTACTTTGGCCGCACCATCGGCATGGCGGAAGGAGACGCCGTCGGGATGGACACGGACGATCTGGCACTGGCGGTAGGTTTTGCCGGTGAGCGTGGTGATTTTCGCGATGGGGGTCGCCTCAGCAAAGGTGATGAGGACGATCCAGAAGAGAAAGGTGAGGGCTTTCATGGCAGGCAAAGACGAGAATGCCACAATGGATGTTCGATTGTCGAGCGCAGACCTGTCCAGATTGCCGGTTGTATCAGGCACGATTCCGGCTATCACCACGGCGCTTGCGGCGCTGCGGGAATGACCTGCGGATGCCTGCTTGCCAAAACCCAATTAGTTAAGCATACTGAAACATATCCCCTCATGGACGACCTTACCATTGTAGAAGTCATCGCACGCGAAGTCCTGGACTCGCGTGGCAACCCAACCGTCGAAGTGGACGTCCTCCTGGACGGCGGAGCCATCGGACGCGCGGCCGTCCCGAGTGGAGCCAGCACTGGCGAACACGAAGCTCTGGAACTGCGCGATGGCGACAAGAAGCGTTACCTCGGCAAAGGCGTGCTGAAAGCCGTCGATGCCGTGAACAACGAGATCGCTGACGCCATCATCGGCAGCAACGCCTCCGACCAAGTGACCATCGACAACGCGATGCTCGAAATCGACGGCACGCCGACGAAGTCCAAGCTCGGCGCGAACGCCATCCTCGGCGCCTCTTTGGCCGTCGCCAAAGCCGCTGCCGCCGCTCTCGGCCAGCCTCTTTACAAATACATCGGCGGCCCTAACGCCAAGGTGCTGCCTGTGCCGATGATGAACATCATCAACGGCGGTGCGCACTCCGATGCACCGATCGATTTCCAAGAGTTCATGATCATGCCGAAGGGCGCTCCGACCTTCTCCGAAGCTCTGCGCTACGGTGCAGAAGTCTTCCACGCGCTGAAGAAGATCCTTCATGATCTCGGCCTGAACACCGCTGTCGGTGACGAAGGTGGCTTTGCCCCGACTCTGAAGAGCGCTCATCACGCGCTGGAAGTCATCGCCCAGGCCATCGAAAAAGCTGGCTACAAGATGGGTGAAGACATCTTCATCGCGCTCGACGTGGCCTCCTCCGAGTTCTACGACAAGGCGAAGAACAAGTACGTCTTCAAGAAGAGCGACAAGTCCGAGCGCACCGCCGCTGAGCTCGTGGCCTACTATGCCGAGCTGAAGAAGGACTTCCCGATCATCTCCATCGAAGACGGCTGTGCCGAAAACGACTGGGACGGATGGGCTGTCATCTCGAAGGAACTCGGTGCCACCACCCAGCTCGTCGGTGACGACCTTTTCGTGACGAACACGAAGTTCCTCCAGAAGGGCATCGACCAGAAAATCGCGAACTCCATCCTCGTGAAGGTGAACCAGATCGGTTCCCTCACCGAGACCTTGGACGCCGTCGATCTCGCCCATCGCCATGGTTACACCGCCGTCATGAGCCATCGCTCCGGTGAGACTGAAGACTACACCATCGCCGATCTCGCCGTTGCCACAAACTGCGGTCAGATCAAGACCGGTTCCCTTTCCCGCAGCGACCGTATCGCCAAGTACAACCAGCTCCTGCGCATCGAGCAGGAACTCGGTGAGAACGCGATCTTCGGCGGCCGCATGAAGGTCTAATTCAACGCACTCCGCACGACGCGGCATCCCCATGAAATACCAGGAGATCCAGAACGAAAACCACACCGCCCCGCAGCCTGTTGACCGCATGTTGGGAGGCTTGGTGAGGCTCGGTAAATTCTGTCTCCTGCTCCTGGTGGTGCCCGTCGTCGTGGAGATTTATAAGAAGCCCCTGGCCGAGCAAAACGCGCAGCGTGACAAGCTCGAAGCCATGAAAGTCCAGCGCGATGAACTCGCTGCCTCGCGAGACAAACTCGTCCGCCAGATGGACTGGATCAAGACCGACACCAGCTACCTCGAAATGCGTGCGCGTGACCACGAGCACATGCACAAAAAGGGCGAGTATGTGATCCGATTCGAGTAGCTTCAGGGGAAGTTCAGGGCCGTTTAGCTTTTTCGGGGAACAACCCATCGCTAGATGACAGATGCCACCCAGTTCATGCCGCAGTAATGCTCCAATTGTTGCTGTGTAAATAATCTGACAGCGTCATTGATCAAACCAATCACGCGGCAAGTTCTATCAATTCGATCATTCGCCTGAAGTGCGAAAAGTAGGCGGCGTATGAGAAACATCTCCCGCTCCCCTGCCGAAGCCTCCACACGGCGAATCCCGTTCTGGCTCAAAGTCACCTACACGGCCTTCCTCGCCGTTTTGATTCCGGTTTACTGGATCAACTATGGCCCCACCAACTTCCTCTATTTCTGCGATGTAGCATTGCTCATCACGCTCTACGCCGTCTGGGCGGAGAGCAGGCAGGCGGCATCCATCGCTGCCGTGGGTATTCTGGTTCCGCAGGCTTTCTGGTGCCTCGACTTTGGGGCGCAGCTTGTCCGCCTGATGACAGGTGCGGAGCACTCGGGCATGACCGCTTACATGTTTGATGAGAGAAAGCCGCTCTTCCTTCGCGGACTCTCGCTCTTCCACGGATGGCTGCCGTTCCTGCTGATCTTTCTGGTGGCCCGTCTGGGTTACGAAGCACGTGCTTTGAAACAGTGGACCGGCATTGCGTGGAGTCTCTGTCTATTCGCCTTCTTTGCCCTGCCGCCTGCTGGCGCAAAGCTGGCTGATCCAAACACGCCAGTGAATGTGAACTACGTCTTCGGTCTCGATGACTCGCAAGCCCAACAATGGATGCCAGCGGGTGTTTATCTTGTGGTCTGGATGCTCGCTCTTTTCACACTCGCCTTCCTGCCAACGCATCTGGTATTGAAGAAGCTCGCCACTCAACGCAGCGCTCGCTGATCTGAATTATGGACACGACCTTTCCCAAGCCTGCTCCAGCCTCACAACGTGGATTCTGGGCACTCATCATCACCCAGTTTCAGGGGGCCTTCAGCGACAACGCCCTCAAGTGGCTGGCGCTCTTCCTCATCGCCGAGATGAACCTCCCCAACGAGGAGCGCGACAAGCTGATCGGCATCGTCGGCGCACTCTTCGCTCTGCCGTTCATACTTTTCTCCATGAGCGGTGGCTATCTGGCAGATCGCTTCAGCAAGCGCACCGTGACCATCGGGGTGAAGGCTTTTGAAATCCTCGTGATGATCATCGCGCTCTTCGGATTGGCGACGAATCACCTCTATGTCACCATCGGCTGCGTCTTCCTGATGGGCGTTCACAGCGCCTTCTTCGGTCCCTCGAAGTATGGTCTGTTGCCGGAGTTGCTGGAGGCCAAAAAACTGTCCTGGGGCAATGGTGTGATCGAGCTGACCACCTTCCTCGCCATTGTCATGGGGACCGTCGCCGGTGGCTGGCTGTGCAAGACCTTCACTGGAAATCAGTCAGGCTCGGGCTTGGTCCTCATCGCGTTTGCTCTGCTCGGACTGATCACCAGCTTTGGCATCACCAAAGTCCCCGCTGCTAATCCGACGAGACACTTCCGCGCCAATTTCGTGGCCGATCTTTGGTCGCAGGTGAAGTCCATCCGCCAAGATCGCGTCCTGTGGCTGGCCGTGCTGGGAAACACCTTCTTCTTCGGCATCGCCGCGCTGATCCAGCTCTTGATCGTCACCTATGCGGCCGATGTGCTGCACCTGACGGATGAGACGAAAAGCAGCTACCTCCAGGCAGCCACGGCCATTGGCATAGGCCTTGGAAGCTTCGTCGCTGGCTATCTGTCAGGCGGCAAAATCGAGTATGGCCTTGTCCCGCTTGGAGCACTTGGCCTGACTCTCTTCTCGGCCTTGCTGGGACGCGAAGGCATGACCTTTCAGGGCGCGGCGATTCATCTCAGTCTGCTCGGCTTTTCCGGCGGCCTCTTCATCGTGCCCATCGCAGCTCTTCTCCAGCATCGTCCAGCACGCGAGCAAATGGGCGGAGTCCTGGCGGCAGCGAACCTGATCTCGTTCATCGGCATCTTCGCAGCCTCAGCTTTGTATTATGTATTCACCGGCATCCTGAAGCTCACGCCACCAACCATCTTCCTGGTGATCGCCGCGATGACACTCGGCAGCACGATCTACGCGGTGATGCTCGTGCCCGACTCGCTGATGCGCTTCCTTTTGTGGATGCTCACCCACACGCTATATCGCGTCCGCGTCGTCGGTCGCGACCACATCCCGGAGAAGGGTGGAGCGCTCTTTGTGTGCAATCACCTGTCGTTCATGGATGCCTGCTTTCTCATCGCATCCAATGATCGGCACATCCGCTTCATCATGTACAAAGGCATCTACGACAAGTGGTGGGTGAAGCCCTTTGCCAAAATGCTGAACACCATCCCGATCACTGCCGAGGCACGTCCGCGTGAGATGATCAAATCGCTACAATCCGCCACGCAGTGGATCAAAGAGGGTCACATCGTCTGCATCTTTGCCGAAGGGCAGATCACACGCATCGGCCAGATGCTGCCCTTCCGCCGTGGCATGAGCCGCATCATGAAAGGCGTGGAGGCACCCATCGTGCCCGTACATCTCGACAACGTCTGGGGCAGCATCTTCAGCTTCGAGAAGGGACGCTTCTACTCGAAGCTGCCACGTCGCCTGCCCTATCCCGTGACTGTGAGTTTCGGTGAACCCATGCCGCCGAGCACGACACCTGAAGCCGTGAGACGTGTCGTGATGGAACTCGGCGCGAATGCCTGGCCGCTGCGGGGCAAGGAAATCAAACCGCTGGGGCGTGCTCTGGTCCGCACCGCACGCCGTCATCCCTTCCGTCTGGCGATGACCGATGCCGCCACGCCGGGCATCAGCTTCTTCACCGCGCTGACCAAAAGTGTGTTTCTCGCGCGGCGGCTGCGCCATGTCTGGCAGGGTGAGGGAAAGGTGGGGCTGCTGCTGCCGCCCTCGGTGGGCGGAGCACTGGTCAATCACGCAGCTCTCTTGCTGAACAAGGTGCCGGTGAATTTGAACTACACTCTGGCACCCGAGGCCATCGCCTCCTGCATGAGTCAGTGCGGCATTCGCAAAGTCGTGACCACCGCCAAGTTTCTGGAAAAGCTCAATCTCGATCTGCCCGTCGAGAAGGTCTTCTTCGATGAGGTGGCTGCGAAACCGACGGGGATGGAAAAGCTCCAGTCCCTCCTGCTTTCCATGCTTTGCCCGGCAGCATGGTTCAGCCGCTTCCTCGGCGGTGACAAGACTCCGCGACCAGATGATCTGGCGACCATCATTTTCTCCAGTGGCAGCACTGGCGATCCAAAGGGCGTGATGCTCACGCACGCCAACATCATTTCCAATGTGGAGCAGATCAATCAGGCGGTCACTTTCCGGCCTGATGACCGACTGCTGGGCATCCTGCCGTTCTTCCATTCCTTCGGCTTCACCGGCACGCTCGCTGCACCGTCATTGCTGGGATTGGGCGTCGCCTTCCACTTCAACCCGACCGACTCCAAAGTCGTGGGCGAGTTGGTCAGCCATCATGCCGTGTCCTTTTTACTGGCCACACCCACCTTCCTCCCGATCTACATGCGTGGATGTCGGCCCGAGCAGTTCGGCAGCGTGCGCTTTGCCATGGTCGGCGCGGAGAAGTTGCAGGAACGCCTGGCCACGGCCTTCGAGCAGCAGTTCGGCATCCGTCCGCTGGAGGCTTATGGCTGCACCGAATGTTCGCCAGCCGTGGCGGTCAACACGATGGACTTCCGCGCCGCAGGCTTCCATCAGGTGGGTTCCAAGCGCGGTTCCATCGGGCATCCTTTGCCAGGCATGGCCGTGCGAATCGTCGATCCTGAAACCGGCGCACTCAAGCAGGCTGGCGAATCCGGCCTGATGCTGCTGAAAGGCCCTAACATCATGAAGGGCTATCTCGGTCGCCCGGAAAAGACGGTGGAGGTGCTGCGCGATGGCTGGTATACCACGGGCGACATAGCCTCCATGGATGAAGACGGCTTTATCTTCATCACCGACCGCCTGAGCCGCTTCAGCAAAATTGGCGGAGAGATGGTGCCACATATCAAAGTCGAAGAACGGCTGCATGAGCTGGCCGGAGTGAGCATCCAGACCTTTGCCGTGACGAGCCTGCCTGATGAAAAGAAAGGCGAGCGACTCGCCGTCATCCACACCCTCACGGAGGAAGTGCTCATCGTTGTGCTCGAAAAGCTGAGCACCACGGATCTGCCAAACCTCTGGAAACCGAAGCGGGATCAATTTCTGCGGGTGAATGCCATTCCCGTTCTCGGCACTGGCAAGACTGATCTGCGTCAGGTGAAGACACTGGCTTCGAGTTTGGCGGAGAACACCTGATTCATCCCAAATTCCTCGCCAGCATCTGCGCTTCATCCAGAAATGCTTCGAGGAGAGGCGACATCCTCCCCGTCCACAAAGCACCGAAGCTCAGCGGCGTGAAGTCAGGCAGATCCAGCGCCCTCACCGTGGCAGGAAATTCCACTCGCGGATGGCGCAGGGCCAGTCCAGCGCCGAAGCCTTCAGCAACATAACGAACGACAAGATCCAGGCTTCCGACCTCAAGACTCGGCAGCCACTCCAACCCGCGCTGGCGCAGGGTGGACTGAAACAAACGTGACAAAACATCATTCGAATCCATGGACACAAGCGGCAGGTCAATGCGGTCCTTTTCAAAGATCTGCGACGCCTTCGTGATCGCGCTTTTGACAGGAACGAGTAGCACCTGCGGCAGACGATGCAGCTCGCGTGACTCGATGTTCACCATCGTCTGATCCATCAGGGTGCTAAGTCCGACATCGATCTTCTGCGCGACGAGCATGGCCTCGATTTCATTTTGGCGACCATGAGTCAGGGTGAAATGGAACCCCTTCACACGCCGCCGCATTCCTTTGAGCAAATCAGGCAGGTAGTCGCGCTGCACCACCTCGGCAGATGCGATGCGCAGGCGATTTTCACCACCGCCACGAAGCCGATTGGAGATCTCCGAAAGCCCGCCAAAGAAGGGCGAAATGAACTCATAGAGCGCCTGCCCTTCGCGGGTCAGTTGAAAAGGACGCCGCTGATACAGCGCGACTCCGAGGACATCCTCAAGCTGGAGAATCTGGGAGCTGATGGCCGGCTGCTGGATGCCATACGGCATGGCCCGTGCCGCTGAGCTGACACCGCCGTGCCGTGCTACGTAGTAGAAGAGTTCGAGGTGATGGACATTCATGCAAAAAATAGCGGAGAGGGATGGATGACGGACTTCAGTGAACCCAATAATCCGGGAAGAAAACAAGCGATGGAGGCTGCTTCTTTACTTTTCAGCGGTTCCGGCTCGAATGGAAGCATGAAACACCTTTGGCGCATCCACGGCACGGACCATGATCTCAACCCGCGAGGGATGATCATGGGGATCGTGAATGTGACGCCGGACTCCTTTTCCGATGGCGGGCGATTCCTCGACTCGGGGCGCGCGGTGGAGCATGCGCTGCGTCTGGTGGAGGAGGGGGCGGGCATCCTGGACATCGGCGGCGAGTCCACGCGGCCGGGAGCTGAGCCGGTGGAGGAGGCAGAGGAGCTGCGCCGTGTGCTGCCAGTGATCCGCGCCGTGCGCTCGGCGACGAAGACGCTGATCTCCATCGACACGATGAAGGCGAACGTGGCTCGTGCGGCGCTGGATGCCGGGGCGGACATCATCAATGATGTCACGGGGCTGCGCGGTGATCCCGCGATGTCCCGCGTGGCGGCGGAGACGGATGCGGGGCTGGTGGTGATGCACATGATCGGCACGCCGCGCACGATGCAGCAGCACCCGGAGTATGCGGATGTGGTGGCGGAGGTGCGCGCCTATTTTGATGAGCGCCTGCGCACGCTGGAAAGCATCGGCATCGCGCGGGAACGCATCGCGCTTGATCCGGGCTTTGGCTTTGGCAAGACGCTGGAGCACAACGTGACTCTGATGCGCGCGCTGCCGCAGCTTTTGGAGATCGGCAGGCCGCTGCTGGTGGGGGTCTCACGCAAAAGCATGATCGGCAAACTGCTGGGTGATGATTCGCTCGATGCGCGTGACTGGCCGACGGTGGCGCTGACGGCCCACATGCGCGAGCTCGGTGCCCGGCTCTTCCGAGTCCACGACGTGAAGCCCAACGTCGAAGCGCTACGCATGGCGGAGGCGATCGTTGGTTGATCAGCGTCCGCCGAAGATCGCCGTGCCCACACGCACGAGGGTGGCACCTTCTTCGATGGCCACTTCGAAGTCATGGCTCATGCCCATGGAAAGCACGGGCAAGGGCGCGCCGCCGAGCTTTTCCAACTCCTCACGAAGGGCGCGCAGATGGGAGAAGTATTTCCGCGAGGTCTCCGGCGTGGAGTCAAAGGGCGGGATGCACATGAGTCCCTGGATGTAGAGGCGGTCGAGGGCGTAAAGCGCCTCCAACTGCTCCCGGATCTGCGCGGGACTGAAGCCGTGCTTGGAGGACTCGGTGGCGACATTGATCTCCAGCAGCACCTTCGGGTGCAGGCCGAGTTCGGCGGCGATGCGGTTGATGTCCTTCGCGATGCTGAGTGAGTCCACGGCCTCAATCATCTCCACCATGGGCAGCACTTTGCGGACTTTGTTGGATTGAAGAGGGCCGATGAGATGCCAGCGCAGCTTTGCGGGCAGCAGCGGCTTTTTCAGCAGCACCTCCTGCACCCGATTTTCGCCGAACAAGAGCTGCCCGGCATCGACCGCTTCCTGAATGAGTTCCGCCGGTTTCGTCTTTGAAACAGCGACGAGTTCCACGGAGTTCAAATCACGTCCTGCCCGCGAACAAGCAGTGCTGATGCGTTCACGGATGCGTTCGAGGTTGGTGGCGATGTCTGACATGGGGGATGGCGGGATGAAATCACTCGAACACAAACGGCAGGCCCTGCGCCTTCATCATGTCGCGTTCCTTGGTGAGGTATTGCTCGGCGAGTTTGGCGAAGGCTCCCTCCTTCTTCATCTGGGCGATGGCTTCATTGACGGTCGTCTCCAGATCCTCGCGGCCTTTTTTGAGGCCGACGGCCCACACTTCCTCGCGCAAGGGAGCGAGGAGGGCGCGGGTGCGGTCGGAGTGCTTGGCGTGGTAGTTCATCACGCTGACTTGATCATACACCCAGGCATCGACGGTGCCGTTCACGACTTCGAGCACGCAGGCGGCGTCCGTGTCGAGCGCGACGAGCTTTGCGCCGGGGACGTGCTCGCGGCACCACTGCTCGCCGGTGGTGGCGATGCGCACGGCGAGCTTTCGGCCCGGTGCTTTGAGATCGTCCACGGACTGCACGGTGGAGTCTTTGGCCGCGAGGATGGCGAGGCCGGTCTTCACGTAAGGCTCGGAGAAGTCGATGGACTTCCGGCGCTGCTCATTGGCGGTGAGGGAGGAGATGATGATGTCGATCTGACCGGTTTGTAGCGCGGGGATGAGGCCGTCGAAGTTGATGTTTCGGAACTCGACGGGCTTGCCCAGCTTCTTGGCGATCTCCTCGCCGATGGCCACGCTCACGCCGCTGATTTTGCCTTTCTCATCCACAAACTCAAAGGGCGGGTAGGTGGCATCCGTGCCAATCACGAGGACGTCACGTTTGGCGCAGCCGAGCAGGAGCAGCGGGGAGAGGAAACAAAGAAGTCGGGAGGCTTTCATGGAGCGCACTCTGATACGCCGCCAACGAAAGGGAAGTCTCATTCCTGGGTGGAAAGGACTTTGGCCCGGCGTTTGCGGAAGGCTTCGGCCCGCCGGTCTTCATTGAGTGCTTCGAGGAGGGCGATGTAGTCAGTGCCCACGGCCTCATAGCTGGCGTTTTTTTCCTGGATGTTGGCTTCGAGGATCCTGAGGGCGCGCTCGAAGTCGAGCAAGGCGCTGACGTTGTCGCCAAGCTCGTGGCGCGCGGTGGCGATGTTGCTGAGGGACTGGGCGACGTCGGGGTGATCAGGGCCGAGGATTTTTTCGCGGATGGCGAGGCCTTCACCAAACATCTTCTTGGCCTCATCGGGGAAGCCGGCGGTGTAGTAGAGGCTGCCGAGATTGTTGTACACGGAGGCCACGGACTCGGAGTTCCTGCCCATGCGCAGTTCGATGGTCTCCAGCGAGCGCAGGTAGTGCTGCTCGGCGAGGGCGAATTTGCCCAGGCCCTTGTAGATCATGGCGAGGTTGTTGCGCAGTTGCGCGGCGGTCAGGTCATCGGGTGGGGAGAGCGCCTCGAAGTCGGCGGCGGCCAGTTCGTACAGGGGCGCGGCATCGGCTTCACGCTCATTGAAGTCGAGCAGCGTGGCGAGCTGCATGCGCAGGCGGGCGCGCTCCACGGAGAGATCCTGACGATCTCCCGCCAGCTCCAGCCCTTCGCGGTAGCAGGCTTCTGCTTCTGAGATCTGGTTCAGTTCACGCTGCACGTCTCCGAGAGTCTGGAGTGCCTGGCAGAGCTTGGCGGCATGTTCGTCCCCCTCGGTGCTGTCATTGCGCGCATCCATCAAAGCAGCCGTGGCGGCCTTCATGGCTTCGTCATGCCTGCCTTCAGCGAGGAGATTCAGCACAGGCTGAGTGGAGGTGGGGCTGGGGGCGCGGTCTGGCACGGTATTCGAGGTGGGGTTGGACAAGTCGCTGAATCTATCAGGGGACATGCCAGTTGGCATCAAGCAAAAACATCAGGATCACTCGGGGTAAAAAGAGGCCCGACACTCAAGGGCCAAGTCTTCATTCTCGGAGATGAGAGGGAAGGGGGCGCAAACGGGCGAACTTTCTCCTTTATCAAAAACCATAATTGCAATAGCTTAGGGCCATTCCCTCTGCTCTCCCTTTCTATCCTCAAGAGAAATGATGCTTTGCTCACATTCACCCCGCCGCTCTGGCTTTTCGCTTTTTGAGATGCTTCTCACCATTGCGATTCTGGGCGTCATTCTGAATGTGATGATCATGTCGGTGGGAGGCATCAACCAAGCCGCGTCCAGCGCAAAAAATCATCGCAACGCGCAGGAAATCGCCAGTTTGGCGGCTGCTGCTGGTGCTGCCGGCGCAGATTTCATCGTGGAGGGTGACGAAGAGGCGACCATCCGAAACCTGGCTTTGGGAGTCAAGCCAGCCAACGGCATCTTCCGGGAGCGCCTGTTCAAGCTGGCCCCCATGGATGCCAAGCATATTCAGGGGGCCATGGAGCACCTAACGCTCAAGGGCGGCCAGATCATTTATGAGCACGACACGCAGGTCCGCTCTCTGCACTAAGGCTGAGAGTGCTGTCTGAGTGGAAGGCGAGCTTCTGGCTTCTGAGCCGTGCCTTACTTTGCGTGCTCGGCCTTGTAGTGCTCGGCCTTGTAGTGCTCGGAGAGGATGTCGCGGCCAAAGTCGCCCTCGAAGCTGCGGAACACACTGTGGGGGTGGTTGGCCTCGTTCTGGACGTTGTCGTATTCGATGAGGAAGCTCTTCCCCTGCACGCGGTAGTAGTGCGGCTCGCCGCGCTCTTTGCCACCGGCCCAGGCGAAGTAGATGGTGCCGTCTTTTTCGATCTCAGCCCAGAGTTCAGCGGCGATCTCGGTGCGGACGCGGTCGGTGTATTCGGTGATGATTTCCTTCAGCTTGGCTTTCTGCTCGGCGGTCATGTCGGCATTGGAGAGGCCTTCGGGCTTCAACAGGCTCACGCGCTTCTCAGCAGCGGTGATCATTTCCTTGGGGGCCACGGCGTCGAAGAGGGAGGTCTTGAACTGTGCTTCAGTGAGCGACTTCACGAGCTCGCGGCCGAGGTCTTCTTCTTTACCGAGCACGCGGAGGCCGAGGAGGTTGCCCTGGCGGACTTCGCCGGGATTGGTGCCAAAGAAGGTCGGCGTGGCACGCAGGAGCTGGCCGTCTTTGATGGTGAAATTCAGGGAGAGGTGATGCCCCTCGATGCGCCAGCCCCAGCTTCCCTTCACATCCGGGGTGCCGAAGATGCTGACGAAATACTGCTCAGGATCACGCTTTGCACGCACGGCGGCCTTCGCGGCTTCATCAGCGGCTTTCGCGCCTTCCATCTGCCAGAGCACTTCTTCCAAGGACATGATGGTGGCTGCTTTGGCAGCGCCACGAAAGCCGAGGCCGGTATTGAGCAAAGCATGGGCGAGCAGCTCCTGCTGCGGGGTCATTTCCTTCAGCGGCAGGCCTTTGCGCTCACGCGGGATGAAGTGCCAGTTGATGCGCTCTTCGTCTTCAAAACCAAAGGTGGCCTTGGCCTTCTGCTCAGGCGTGAGCACCGAGAGGAAGAGTGTGGCGACCTCGGCCATCTGCTTCCCGGCCTCATGGGCGCGGACGGTGACGGCGGAAAAGGCGAGCAGGCTGGTGCAAAGCAGGGCGGGAAGGACAGAACGAATCATGGGTGGGACTGAACGTGCCTCGCTCGCGCTGACTTGCAGCCACGTTCTGCGCCTTTCTTGCGCATTGCGCGTCCACTGCAAGAAGCTCTATCTCCAAGGTGTTCCCTGTGCCCTTCCAAATCATGAGACTGATCCTGCCCTTCCTCGCCCTTGCCGCTGCTGCCAGCGCTGCGGACATCACCTTTAAAAAGTTCACCCTCACGAACGAGTTCGTGGCTGAGGGGGCGCACTTCGCCGACTTCGATCACGATGGTGACAATGACGTCTGCTCCGGCCGCTTCATCTGGCAGGGACCAGACTTCAAGGAGCGCATCAGCTTTGCGCCGAAGTTCGAAAAGGAGCCCTATGATCCAGCCAAGGGCTACAGCGACTTCTTCCTCACCTACACCTACGACTTCAACAGCGACGGCTGGCACGACATCCTGGCCTTCTCCTGGCCGGGCAAAGAGACCTGGGTCTATGAAAACCCTCAGGGCAAAGGCGGCGACTGGACCCGCCACACCATCTTTGAAGTGACCGACAACGAATCCCCGACCCTGGGCGACATGAATGGCGACGGCAAACCCGAGATCATCTGCCACACTGGCGGCCAGCTCGGCTATGCAGAGATCGACTGGAAGAATCCCTTTGGCAAAGCCCGCTTCCGCCCCATCACACCGAAGTCAGCAGAGAACGACAAGAAGTACTTCAAATACACCCACGGCTACGGTTTCGGCGATGTGAATGGTGACGGCCGCGCCGATATCCTCGACAAAGAAGGCTGGCGCGAACAGCCCGCTGACATGAGCAAAGACAGCGACTGGGCCTTCCACGCGAACCTCTTCACCAAAGAAGGCGCACGCGGCGGCAGCTTCATCCTCGTCTATGACGTGAATGGCGACAAACTGAACGACGTGATCACCGGCTACGACGCTCATGGTTATGGCCTCGGCTGGTTCGAGCAGGGCAAAGACGGTACCTTCACCCGCCACGACCTCATGGGAGCCACCGTGGAGGAGAGCAAAGTCGGCGTGAAATTCAGCCAGCTCCACGCCATGCAGCTCGCCGACATGAACAACGACGGTGTCCTCGATCTCGTCACCGGCAAACGCCGCTGGGCTCACGGCCCGCTGAAGGACGATGAGCCAAACGCCGCCCCCGTGCTCTACTGGTTCGAAATCAAACGCGATGGCAAAGGCGGCGCGGACTTCATCCCCCATCTCATCGACGAAGCCAGCGGCGTCGGCACCGAAGTCACCCCCGGTGACGTGAACAAGGACGGCAAGCTCGACGTGGTCATTGGCAACAAGACTGGCGTGTTTGTTTTCTTGCAGGAGTAGGCTCCCGGTAAATAGACTGCGGGATAATTCCCCAGTCTCTTTGCCCATGAAACGCCTCTCCACGCTCGCTGCGATCCTTTGGATTTCTCTTGTTCCTGCCTTCGGTCAGGAATCCGCCGCCTCTGCCCGCCCGCTGGATGCACTCCTCGCGGGCGAAAGTGCCTGGCAGATGACCACCGCCCAGTTCGAGCAGCAGTTCGGCCCGGCGCGCTTCGACTGGCTCTCGGAGAAAAAGGATCAAGCGCGCTTCTTCGGCCCGGGGCTCAGCCTTTGGGAAGGCAGCATCAAGATGAATGAGGCCATCATCGAGTTCTCATCCGAGGGCAATCCGGCGAAACTCACCTTCTCCCTCTACAATCGCGGTGATGCCGAGACTCTCATCAACACTCGCGATCAGTTTGAAGCCCGCGTCAAAGAACTGAGCGATGCCATCTCGAAGCGTCTCGCCGTCAGCCCGACCGAGCGAGGCAAAGACAAATCCAGCGCCGTGGCTGCCGAGGGGCTCGTGTGGATGAAAGCGCCGAGCGCCTACTTGCTCGAATACAGCTACCAGCGGGAAATGAAGAGCCGGGCCATTCCCTTCCGCGCTGAATTCGTCCGACTCCGCGTTGCCAATGTCGGCGCTGGAGCCCGCAATGCCGTCGCCGCCACCAGCACGGCTGGATCAGCCGCTCCGGTTGGACGTGGCAGCCTCGTCGGCAATGTGAAGCGCGAGGAGAGCGGCGATGTCGTCATCGCCAACGTGCCCATGGTCGATCAAGGCCCGAAGGGTTACTGCGCCGTGGCCACCGCTGAGCGCGTCTTTAAATACTACGGCATCCCGGTGGATCAGCACGAGATGGCCCAGATCGCCGACACCACCGATGGCGGCGGCACCAGTCCGGACAAGATGCTCGCCGCACTGAACAAGCTCGAAGGCCGCATGGGCGTCAGTGTGCGTGTTATCGAAGACTGGGAGTTCAAGAAGTTCATGGACAAGGTGGATGACTACAACAAAGAGGCCAAAAAGGCCAAGAAGCCCGAAGTCGATGCCAGCCCGCGCGGCGGCACCATCTACATCAACGAGATCGTCGAGCAGATGGATGGCGAAGTGCTGAAAGTAGCCCGCACCGAGCGCGACCGCTCCGGCTTCGGCAAATTCCAGCGCACCGTCGCGTCCCTCATTGACCAGGGCATCCCCATCATGTGGAGTGTCTCGCTCGGGCTCCTGCCGGAAAAAGAAATCCCCCAGGCCAATGGCGGACACATGCGTCTGATCATCGGCTACAACGCCAAGACCAGCGAGGTGCTCTACTCCGACTCCTGGGGGGCCGAGCACGCCCTGAAGCGCATGCCCATCGCCAACGCCTACACCATGACCAACGGCACCTATTACATGCAGCCACGGGCCAAGTGACGGAAATGAGGATTGACGTCGGACGGCAAACTTGGGTAGCCTGATCTCCTTATGGGCATTCTCTCTTGGATCATCGTCGGCCTTATTGGCGGCATTCTCGGCAAATTCATCCATCCGGGCAATGACTCGAATGGCATCTTCCGCACCATCATCCTCGGCATCATCGGTGGCATCGTGGGCAACCTGATCGCCACCAACCTCCTCGGCTGGGGAGCGACGGATGGTATCAACTTCCGCAGCATCGGCATCGCCGCTCTCGGCTCCCTGCTCGTGCTCGTGATCTACAAGCGGGTGATGAAGCGGGGCTGAGCTCTGGTTCGATAGCGCTGGGAGTTCATTGGAAAAAAGGATTGCCGCCTTGCAGGGTTTCCCCTGTAATCCCGCCGCTTTCTCCCAACCATGAGCTCCCACACATCCTCCGACCCGCGGCCCGACATGAAATTGTTCTGGGCCTGCTTCATCGCCCTCGTCGCCACGTCCTTCGTGTTCGGCGTCCGCGCCAACACCATCGGCCTGCTTCAGGACGGCTTTAACCTCTCTGAAAACGAGAAGGGTGCGATCAACGGTGCGGGCATGTGGCCCTTCGCGCTGAGCATCATCTTTTTTAGCCTGATCATCGACTGGATCGGCTACAAGACGGTGGCTCTCTTTGCCATCGTTTGTCATCTCGTCTCGCTGGTGCTGACCTTGAATGCGGATGGCTTCACCTCTTTCTATTGGAGCACATTGCTCGTCGCCGTGGCAAACGGCACCGTCGAGTCCTTCATCAATCCCGTGGTCGCCACGGTGTTCAGCAAAGAGAAATCGAAGTGGCTGAACATCCTTCATGCAGGCTGGCCCGCAGGTCTCGCGCTTGGGGCGCTCTTCTGCGCGCTCTTCCCAAACACCACCCTCGGCTTCGATGCGGTGTGGAAGTTCCGCTTCGCGCTCTGCTTCGTGCCCGTCGTGCTCTACGCGCTGCTGATCCTGCCCTGCAAATTCCCTGTCAATGAGCGCGTGGCCGCTGGTGTGAGCTACCGCGACATGCTCAAGGAAGTCGGCGCGGTCGGCTTCTTCATGATCACCGCCCTCATCGTCGCCGCCGTGTATCAGATGGCGGGCAAGGAAGTGAACTGGACCTACGATCTCGCCATCGCAGGAGTCGTCGCGGTCGCCATCGGCCTCTACACGCAGTCTCTCGGCAACTGGCTCTTCCTCGTCGTGCTCATCATCATCGGCCCCCTCGCCACCACCGAACTCGGCACCGATGGCTGGATGCCTGAGCTGCTCAAGCTCAACGGTCCCGCCGACTCGCCCAACTTCGCTGCCTGGGTCTTCGTGTATGTCTCCGCCATCATGACCATTCTGCGTTTCTACGCTGGCCCCATCGTGCATCGCTTTTCGCCCATCGGCCTCCTCGTTCTTGGCTCCGGCATCGCCATCGTTGGCTTGATGCTTCTATCAAAGAGTGTCGGCTGGACCATCGTCGCTGCCTCCACGATCTATGCCTTTGGCAAAACCTTCCTGTGGAGCACCACACTCGGTCTGACCTCCGAGCAGTTCCCGAAAGGCGGCGCGCTCACCCTGAACGGCGTTTCCGCCGTTGGTGTGCTCTTCCTCGGCGTGCTGGGCAGTCCCTTCATCGGCTACCAGCAGGATCAGGACATGCACACACGTCTCACGAAAGACCACGGTGCCCTGCTCGCCAAAGTCGAGGGGCCTGCGAAGCCTAGCATCTTCGGTGAAACGCCCAGCCTCGATCAGGAGAAAATCAAAGCTCTGGATGCGGCTTCAGCCAAGGAACTCAATGCCGTCCAGGCCGACAGCAAACGCGGCGCCTTCACGAACATCGCCGTGCTTCCCGGCTTCATGCTCGTCTGCTATCTCGGCATGTTCCTGTGGTTCCGGGCCAAGGGCGGCTACAAGCCCGTCGCCATCGGCGGGCATTAATCAGGTTTTCTTTCAGACTTTTCCAGAATGGGCGGTCCTTTGGGGCCGCCTATTTTTTATCTTGTCACCCCCCGGCTCGCCCACTAAAACGACCTCCGCCCGTCGCCCAGCTTTATTCGTTGGTCCCGGCTGGCGGTTACATCATCACCTCATCATCCCACCAACCTTAATTAATCTTCTATGAGCGAAAACAATCGTATGCGCCTCCTCTGGGCTGGCTTCATGGCCATCCTGGCTGCCGGCGTCGGCTTTGCCATCCGTGGCGGTATCTTTGACAACTGGGGCAAGGAGTACGGCTTCACAGGAGCCCAGCTCGGTGCCATCGGCGGCGCTGGTTTCTCCGGCTTCTGCTTCGGCATCATCCTCGGCGGCGTCATCGTGGACAAGATCGGCTATGGCAAACTGGTGGCCCTCGCGCTGCTCTGCCACGTCCTCTCGGCCTTCGTCACCTTCGGTGCCAGCACACCTGAGAATGCCTACAATTTCCTCTTCTGGGGCATGTTCATCTTCGCTTATGCGAATGGCACCCTCGAAGCTGTGGCGAACCCGCTCGTCGCCACTCTCTTCCCTGAGAACCGCACCCATTACCTCAACATCCTGCACGCCTCCTGGCCTGCCGGGATGGTGCTCGGCTCCGTCGCCGGCTGGGTCCTCGATGACAAAATGCAGCTTGGCTGGAAAATGCAGCTCGCTCTGTATCTCGTCCCGACCGTGCTCTACGCGATCATGTTCATGGGTCAGAAGTTCCCGAAATCCGAAGCCGCCGAGAAAGGCGCGAGCTTCGTTCAGATGTTCAAGCCTGTCGGCATCCTCGGTGCAGTCGTGGTTTGCTACCTCCTTTCCCTGTTCTTCGGCGACATCAGCAAGGCATTCTTCCCTGACAACGCCAAGGTCATCGGCTACGCCATCGGTGGCATTCTCTTGATTGCGGTCACTGTGATCACCAAAGGCTCCATCGGTTCCTTCATCCTTTTCGTGCTCTTCGTCACTCACGCCATGGTCGGCGCGGTGGAACTCGGCACCGACGGCTGGATTCAGAACATCACTGGCAACCTCTTCACTTCTGAGCAGGGCAAGTACCTCTTCATCTGGACCTCCGCCATCATGTTCGGCCTGCGCTTCTGCGCTCACTGGATCGAGAAAACTCTCAAGCTCTCCCCCATCGGTCTGCTTCTGGTTTGCTCCATCATTGCCTGCGTCGGTCTGAACCTCGCCAGCACCATGGAATCCTTCACGATGGCCCTCGTCGCCCTTGGCATCTATGCCGTCGGCAAGACCTTCTTCTGGCCCACCATGCTTGCTGTCGTCGGTGACCGCTATCCGCAGACGGGCGCTGTCGCCATGTCCATCATGGGCGGCATCGGCATGCTCTCCGCCGGTCTCATCGGCGGCCCTGGTCTCGGCTACTGCAAAGACCGCTTTGCTGGCGAAGAGCTGAACAAGGCTGACTCCGCCATCTACGCGGAATACAAAGCTGAGAAAGCTTCCACCTTCCTCAACCTCGCCTCCACCGAAGCCTTCGGCCTTGATGGCAAAAAGCTCGGCGAAGCCAAGGATGCCAAGGAGAAGACTCCGAAGCAGCAGGCCGTCGTCACCGCCGACCAGAAGGGCGATCGCGCCACTCTGAAGGCTGACTCCTACATCCCGATGACGATGGCAGCGATCTACCTCCTGCTCCTGCTCTACTTCAAGGGCATCGGCGGCTACAAAGCTGTCCGCATCGACGAACAGTCAGCGTAATCCTCGAAACTCTCTACTCACGGCGTCCCGGTCATCCCGGGACGCCGTTTTTGTTTCCAGGCTTGCTTTCCGCTCTGGTTTTCGTCATTCGTCATTCCACCTTTCCCCCCATGCCCACCTACGTTTACGAAACCATCCCCCAGTTTGAAGGCGATCCACCCAAGCGCTTCGAGATCCGCCAGAGCATGAAGGACTCGGCCCTCACCCAGCATCCCGACAGCGCCCAGCCCGTGCGGCGTGTGCCCATCGGCGGCACTGGGATCATGGGTGGAGGCAGCGCCAGCACCGCGTCTAGCGGTGGCTCCTGTGGCACAGGCTGTGGCTGTCACTGATCCAGACCGAACCCCATTGGAATGGGGTTGTACTTTCCAACCGCCCATTCGTAGCATCCCATTCCAATGGAGTGCTTCCCCGCAATCCCCAAACTCTAATCTCCATCCATGAGCACCGAACGTCCCTTTGGCGATCCCACGAACATCCAGCGTGAGAATGCAGCCGCCGTGGGCAAGGGCGTCGCCTTTGGTTGTGGGGGATGTGCGTTGCTCGTCGTCCTCGTCTTCGGGCTGATGATGGCCATCATGTTCTTCGCTTTCGTGATGCTCTGGCGCTCTGGCCCTGGAGATGCGGCCTTTGAAGCCGCGAAAAAATCCGAAGTGATGCGTGAGGCTCTCGGTGAACCGATGACCAAGGGCTGGCTCGTCACAGGGAACGTCTCCATCAATAACAACACCGGCACGGCTGACCTCAACGTGCCCGTGTCCGGTCCCAAAGGTTCGGCCAGCATCCACGCCGTCGCCACGATGACCGATGGCGTCTGGAATTTCAGCGAAGCGAAAGCCACCATCGGGGGGTGCCCGGAGCCGGTGGATCTTCGCCCGCTGCTCAATGCTCCACCTGACGGTGCATTACGACCTTGAAGGCACCGCCCGCTCCATCGGGATCAAGCATCGGCCCGCTCGCGCCCGGCACACTTGATTGGAGAAACTCCGCCTGGGTGGCATAGCCGATCTCCACGAGCCCGAGTTTCACCGCCCACGCGCGGTAGTCCGTGAAGTTCACATCCGCCGTGATGTCCTGCCTGCCGGCATTCTCATAGATCGACAGGCCTTCCAGACGCTGATGCATCAAGTAGGCCCGCAGCGTGCCGCGTGGACGCCGCTGATACAGGGCGGGAAAGGTGTCTCCGTAATCCACCGTCAGCATCGCCCCGCGCTTCCATTCCGGCACCCAGCCGTGAAGCCACTCGCGCACCGAATCATGAAGCTCACAGCGCTGGAGAGGATGCTGCGGCGAGTGGGAAAGCGCGGAAAATGCAGGCTTCATCTCCAGCGGCCTGAGCAACTCACGCGCACGTCCGTTTTCAAACTCCACGAAGACCTCCTGCCACTCTCCTTCGTGGCATTGCACCAGCCGCACAGGAAAGGCATCGAGCAGTTCATTGTGGTAGATGAAGGCTGCTCCACCGCAGGCACGCAGCGCCGACTCCAGATCCACATGCCACGCCACTGCAGCACCGAGTCGCTGCTTTTGCTGCTCCCGCAAAGCCACCGAACTCTCGACGATGTGCCACTTGAAACGTCTCCGCTGCCACCAGCCGAGTGACTTCCGCACCGTCTCCATCAGCACGCCATTGCCTGCACCGACTTCGATCACATGCCGCACCTCGGGCATCGCTCGTCGGTTTTCCTGAATCCAGGCAGCGATGGCCTGCCCGAGCAGCGGTGAAAGCGTCGCCGCTGTGGCGAAGTCGCCGCGCTGGCCGCCGATGCCCTGAATCCTCCGCGCATAATACCCGCGCTGCGGGTCATGCAGCGCGCGGGCCATGAAGGCGGCGAAGGATTCAGCCATCGAAGGGAATGCGAAAGCTTACTTCAGCTCCTTGATGCGCAGGTTGCGGAACTTGTAGGTCGCGCCCTTTTCGCCGTGATGCTGGATGGCGATGACACCGCTGGCGTCCATGTCATCTTCCACGTCGGTGGTGACCACGCCGTTCACTTCGATCTTGAGCTTCTTGCCCTGGCAGGTGATGCGGTAGGTGTTCCAGTCGTTGCGTTTAAAAGCATCACCAGCACGGGCGCGGAAGGATTCTTCGCTCTCTTTGTTGCCTTTGATCGGGCTGATGAACCACATGCGGCGACCTTCATCGTAGAGGCCGCCGGACCACTTGCGCTTCGGGTCGCCATCCACCTCGGCCTGATAGCCGAAGACTTTGTTTGGCTGCACATGGGCGCGGAACATGAAGCCGCTGTTGGCCTGGCCTTCGGGCAGGAAGATGTCTCCCTCGAAGATGAAGTCGCTGTAGGTCTTCTCGGTGATGACGAAGAATTTCTTCTCTCCCGTGAGATGGATCTCACCGTCCTTCACCTCGATCTTGCCCCAGTCGTAGGCGTTCTTCCAGCCGGTCATGGTTTTGCCGTCAAAGAGCGGCGTGAAGCCATCTTCAGCGATGGCGGGGAGAGCGGAAAGAGCCACGAGGGCAGCGAGGAAGGCGCGGGTTTTCATGATGGGGCGGCGAGTATGGAGAAAAGCTCCCGCGCTGCCAATCACGAATCACAAATCATCGTCCGACACCAGCGCGAAGGGATCGCTGGCGCGGCGCGGGCGGCCTTCGCGCCAGGCGCGGGCATCGTCCACCGCCTCGCGGAGGAAGCGGTCCGTCTCGATCACGCCGGGAGGCAAGGGAGCCAGCAGCGCGTCAATGATGCAGGGCTGGCCATCCGGCTCGCGCATGATGTTTCCGGGATGCAGATCACTCATGATCCATGCCTGATTGTGCATCCAGAGCACCCAGACATTGCGGCGAAAGCGCGCCTTGCACGGCACCGCCTTCACTCGCTCGATGGCTACGAGCCGGTCCTCTTCCAGATCGACATAAGGCTGCGCGAGTGGCTGCTTCACCACGAGATAGTCGCCCTGGTCATCGATGCCCACGATCTCCGTCGGATGCGCGCCGGCATCGTGCAGGACCATGAGCTTCTCCATCGTCTCCGCGAGAATGGCATCCCGCACCGTCATCTCGAAGCCGTCGCCCTCTTCCATGCGCTCAATCTCAAAGGTCTTTCCCAGACCACCCGTGGCATGAAGCGGGAAGAGTTTATAAACCACCTCCCATTGCCGGTCCATGAAGGGACTCGCCTCCGCGCCTGTCTTTAAAGGCACGAGCGTCTTTGAAGAAAGCATCCCATCCGCATCTCGGCCGATGCCGAGCCCGTCCAGCCGGATCAGCGGGACTTCCCACTCTCGGGCTCTTGCGGCAACAAGGGCTGCCCAAACATCAGGCGTAGCCGATTGCCGGGATGGAGTGAGTCGAGCTGCTTCCGCGAGGCCTTTCGCTCGGAGTCGGTTAAGGGCAGAGCAAGCTGATCGTTCGTCCGCGCCGACGAGCGCCCGCGCGAGGGTGGTTTCGCGCCCGGTGAGGAAGTCGAATTGGGTTTGCGTGGTGTGCCGTCCATTCACTGATGAGGATGGCGACAGATGGCGAGCTTCCGCGCCGGATCAAACCAGCGCATGATTTTCTTGTTCACATCCGTCTGTGAAGAACAGGCCCGCTGCATCACTTCGGCATCCCGGCAAAGGCCTCATGAAAGGCCTGCCGCATCGGCGAGGCATCGCCCGTCGGCAGCAGGCCGGTGCGCTGGATCAGCAGGATGTGGATCGTCTTCTTCACCGGGTCGATCCAGCCCTGCGTGCCATGAGCCCCACCATGGCCGAAGGTCCCTTCGCTCAGCGTGCCCGTGACTCCGGTCGGTGTCGTCACCACTTGAAAGCCAAGGCCCATGCCCATGCCATCGGCAAAGCCCGCCTTCAGATCGCCCGTGTGGTTTTGCGCCATCAGCTTCAGGCTCTCGGCGCTGAGATAGCGTTTGCCGTCGAGCTCACCGCCATTCAGCACCATGCGGTAGATCGTCAGCAGATCTTCAGCCGTGGAAAACAGGCCGCCAGCCGCGAGCGGCGTGCGTCTTTTGCTCGAATAGGGCGCGGTGAGATACTTCACCGTCGTGGGCTCCAGGCCCTTGCCATCGGCACCGGGTTTGTAGGAGGTGGCGAGGCGCTTTTTCACATCGCCGTTGCTCGGCCAGAAGGTCGTGTCCTTCATCTTCAGCGGCTTGAAGAAGCGCCTCTCCATGAACTTCGCGTAGTCATCACCACTCGCCACCTCGATCAGCCTTCCCAGTGTGTTGATCCCCGGATTGCAGTAGGACCACTTGCTGCCCGGCTCGAATTGCAGCGGGCTCAGCGCATAGGTGATCACCGCCTCCTTCAGCGTCAGCACATCCAGTGCCTCGGCATCCAGCGGGCTGCTGCCCACCAGTCCGCT
This sequence comes from Prosthecobacter sp., assembly GCF_044378005.1. Classification (GTDB taxonomy): domain Bacteria; phylum Verrucomicrobiota; class Verrucomicrobiia; order Verrucomicrobiales; family Verrucomicrobiaceae; genus Prosthecobacter. Next base: position 4,433 of record NZ_JBILYB010000069.1, on the reverse strand, counting down.
CGTGTGCGTCAGCAGATCCTTGATCGTGATGGCACGCGCAGGCTTCACCAGCACCGTTTGTTCGGCCTTCTTCTCCTTCAGCAGCATCTGCCCGCGAAACTCCGGCAGATGCTTCTCCACCGGATCATCCAGGCCCAGCTTGCCCTCCTCCACCAGCATCATCACCCCCATCGCCGTCATCGGCTTCGTCATGGAGGCGATCCAAAACAGGCTGTCCTTCGACATCGGTGTCCTGCTTTCCAGATCCTGAAACCCAGTCGCCTCATGGCTCACCACCTTGTCACCGCTCCACACCAGCGTCACCGCACCGGCGAGCTCCCCTTTCTCCACAAAGCCCTGCATCGCCGCCGAGATGGGGGACGGCGGCGCTTGCGCAGGTTCGGGCTTTGCAGCGTGGAGAGTGGCGGCGGCGGCGAGTGAGAGGAGGAATGGAAAACGCTTCATGGAAGGTGCGCCACATCACAGCGCAAAGTCCCCCGGCAGGCAAGGTCCAGCAGAGAAGCTTGGGGGCGGTGTAGGACTAAAGTCTCATGAAGTTCTGAAAGGGCGGGGAGTGGGGGCTTCAGATTAACTAACGGTGGTTAATCATGATAGTCCATGGGTCCCATGGAATTCCGAATGGGCAGAAAATACAGTTCCGGTGGGCCAGCTCATGGTTCCCGGTCAGCACTCATGTTCCCCCCACTTCCATCCCATGAAACCGATCTCACCTTCCATCCCCGCTCATTGCGTCAAACTCGCAGCCATGACGCTTCTGGTGGCCGCCTTCCACGCCGCCGCTCCCGTTCAGGCCCAGAGCCTGATTACCGACTCCGCCTTCTTTGACCCCGACTTCGAGGCTCGGCGCCCCGGCACAGGGCTCGTCCTCAGCCTCCAGGTGGACACCACCTTCTACACCCCGGCCGCCGAGAGTTCGGGAAACACCACCTGGGAGCACTCCGCCGCTGGCCTCGTCCAGCTCGGGGCCGATGTCTTCCTCGTGGGCACCGTCGATGTCCAGCTCGCCGCCTACACCCGCACCACGGGGAACACCCTCGTCTTCGGGCGTGAGCTTGAGACCACCACCACTGGACTCCTGGGTTCCCTTGGGCCCACCATTACCAGCGTCACGGATCAAGTCCTCGGCGTCAGCGCCATCAACTCATGGGCCAGCACCGCCGATGTCACCGGCCTCAGCCTCACCCAGGGTCAGAACTACCTCGTCAGTTTCAATGTGCAGTCAGGGGCCGGCATCGACCTCAATGCCCTCAGTGCCGCCAATTTCAGCCTCCTCAATGGCGGCAACCCCATCCAGGACATCAACACCAACCAGACCGCCAACATCCTCAACATTCTCCAGCTTGGCGGCGGGCTGGCCACCATCGAGTTCGAGTTCCAGGCCGCCAGTCCCTTCACCGACCTCACCTTCCAGTTCGATGCCGCCACCGTCGCCGATGCCAACCTCCTCGGCTCCATCTCCGGCAATCAGACCGTCCTCGAATTCTCCAATTTCTCCCTCTCCCCCGTGCCCGAGCCCGGCACCCTCTTCCTCGCCTCCCTCGGCGTCCTCGTCATCCTGCGCCGCCACCGGTTCAGGGCAGTGGGCACTGCGGGTGAAGCTGCCTGATCCCAGGATGCAGGCCAGCGCGCGCCGCTTCATGGAGAAGTGCCGCCACGCTATCCCCGAGAGGAGAATGACAAGGGAATGCAAGGCAGCGGAACCAAGGCAGCAGCGCTCGGGGATGTTACATCGCGAGAGATGGGAACGCCGCAGAGCCCTTTTCAGACCAGTGAAGTTTCAGCCTCTCTTGGTGAAAATCAGGGACAGCATGTCATCAAGCTCTGACCACCGGCCTTTCGGGGAAGTCGATGCCGGGGGCGAGCTTCGTCACGAGCGACACGGCATCGCGGTAGGTGGCGAAGTCGGCGATGCGCTCCCTCTGGCCCTCTGCGGTGATGCCGCTGAGAACGAGCATGGGCAGCGCATAGTCCTCGTCCCAAAGCTCGTCCCCACTAATGAAGGGCACGACTTCTGCATCGACAAGATGGCGGCGCATCGTCTGAATGCCGAACTCAGCAAAGCCGGAGCCTGCGATAGTATTCCGCGTCCGGATCTCCAGCGGAATGACGAGTTCGTCATCGTAATACAACGGCAACTGCAAGTGCTGCGCGATGCGGAGGCAGTCCATCTCATCAAAGCCCGCGAGTGCCCAAATATCTGCCACCTCCACGCAGGCCGCGCCAAAACGATCTTCCATGAAGTAAGGCCAGACCTCCCCGAGGTGATCAAAGGCCACATGCGCCGTGGCCCAGGTCTCAAACAAGGTGGCGACGCGCATGACCTCTTGAAGAAAGCCATTCCAGCCGCTGTAAGCATCACTCAGGGTGTAGTGGCCCGCATCAGAGAGCGGCATGGCAGCATCTCGGAGCGAGACCGCACAGCAAAAGATGGCAGCAGGATCGAGGGCAGAATTTTCACTCATGGCTTCCCTGCAACGCAGAGGGCCATTAGTTTCCTGGTACTGTCTTGCATTCGATTTTCTAAAAAGGCCCAATTATCACAACATGATTTCATCAAATCTCGAGGCGAATGCACAGAACGCCTCTTTAGCATCTCCCCTTCGAGCTTGGTACAGTTCCTCAATTAAATCCTTCCTACAGGAACCGGACTCAGAAATTTTTTCTCAGCTTTCTGCAAACAGTCAGTTCAGCGTGATGAATACACAGAGAGATGCTTGGCTTGTTCAGATTCCGCTATTGAAGCAGCAACTTAGTGGGCTTGATGGCAGTGTATTGATTGAGTTTACGATACCTCGTATGGGGCGAAGGATCGACGTTGTCGTATTAGCCGGCCCTGTGGTTTTTGCGATCGAGTTCAAAGTTGGCGAGAGTGTATTCGACCGTGGTTCACTTGATCAGGTTTGGGACTATGCCTTGGATTTAAAGAACTTTCATGAAGCCAGTCACGAGGCCTCTATTGTTCCTATTCTTGTGGCAACTGAGGCTGAAGATTCGTGCTCATTCACAATCAAAATGGATGCTGACAATGTTTATCATCCACTTCAAAGCAGTGCAGCAGGACTTCGTCGGTTAATGGAACTCATGCTTCAGCATGTTACCGGAAAAGCAGCTTTAGACGGCCCTTCGTGGGCTAAAGCTTCTTACCAGCCCACTCCAACCATAGTCGAGGCAGCGAGAGCTCTCTATGCACAGCATTCTGTAGATGCTATTGCGCGTTATGATGCAGGCGCAAAGAACCTGCGCGTGACATCCAAGCGAATCGAAGAACTGGTGGATGATGCCAAGGATAGGGGGATGAAGGTGATTTGCTTTGTCACTGGCGTTCCAGGTGCAGGAAAAACTCTCGTTGGACTCAATATTGCCACCCGTCGTCGCGACAAAGATGAGCCAACGCATGCGGTCTTCTTGTCGGGTAACGGTCCTCTGGTTAAAGTGCTTCGCGAGGCACTAACCCGCGACGAGGTTGAACGCCGCAAAGTAAAGGAAGAGAAGGTTAAAAAAGGGTTCATTCGAGGCACCATCGAGTCCTTCATTCAAAATGTTCATCACTTCCGCGATGATGGTTTAATCGATGAAGGGCCTCCATCTGATCATGTCGTCATCTTTGATGAAGCACAGCGAGCTTGGAATCAGAAGCAGACTTCAAACTTTATGATCCGCAAGAAAGGGCGTGCAGGGTTTTCTCAGTCTGAGCCTGAGTTTCTGATCTCCTGCATGGATCGTCATAAAGACTGGGCTGTGATTGTTTGTCTTGTTGGTGGTGGACAGGAAATCAACACGGGGGAGGCTGGGATTAGTTCTTGGCTAGAGGCCATCCAATCTGCTTTCCCAGAGTGGCATATGTATATCTCGTCAAAGCTGGCTGATATTGAGTATGCCGCAGGCCATGCTCTTGAGGACATCCAACGGAGACCCAACACACACCTTGATGACAGCCTTCATCTAGCCGTTTCAATGCGCTCATTCCGAGCTGAGCATGTATCCTCTTTCGTGAAAGCAATGTTAGACTGTGAGAAGGAGGTCGCTCGTGATTCGTTCGCAAGCATCTCTGCACGCTATCCGATCAGAATCACTCGTGACCTTAGTTTAGCAAAGAACTGGGTTCGTTCACAGGCCCGTGGATCAGAGCGTTACGGTTTGATTGCCTCATCAAAGGCTCAGCGACTTAAACCTCATGCGATTGATATTCGTGTGGATGTTGATCCCGTTCATTGGTTCTTGAATGACCGGAATGACACACGCTCGAGTTTCTACTTGGAAGACGCTGCCACCGAGTTTCAGGTTCAAGGGTTGGAACTTGATTGGGCATGTGTGTCTTGGGACGGCGATCTTCGCTTCAATGGCGGTCGCTGGAGCTTCCACGACTTCCGCGGCAATCGCTGGACGAACATCTCAAATTCAGACAATCAAAATTACCTCCGGAATGCTTATCG
>NZ_JBILYB010000068.1:0-30686 GCF_044378005.1 Prosthecobacter sp. | reverse complement strand
CGCTTTTACGAAGAGCGGCGAGCGCGTCGTCGGTCAGGCCGCGAAGCGCCAGGCGGTGACGAATCCCCGCAACACCGTCTTCTCCGTGAAGCGCCTCATGGGCCGCAAGTTCACCGAACTCACCGACGCCGACAAACGCATGCCCTACAAGATCGTGGCCGCCAGCAATGGTGATGCTCACGTGCAGGTCGAAGTCGGTGGCGAAACGAAGACTTACAGCCCCCAGGAAGTCAGCGCGATGATCCTCGCGAAGCTGAAGGCTGACGCCGAAGCCAAGCTTGGCGAAACGATTACGGAAGCCGTCATCACGGTTCCTGCTTACTTCAATGACAGCCAGCGCAACGCCACGAAGGCTGCTGGTGAGATCGCCGGCCTCAACGTGCGCCGCATCATCAATGAACCAACCGCAGCGGCCCTCGCGTATGGTCTCGACAGCAAGTCAGATGAAAAAGTCGCCGTGTATGACCTTGGCGGCGGCACCTTCGACATCTCGGTGCTCGAAATCGGCGACGGCGTCTTCGAAGTGCTCGCCACCGATGGCGACACCCACCTCGGCGGCGATGACTGGGACAACACTCTCATCACCTGGATCGTCAACGAATTCAAAACCGACAGCGGCATCGACCTCAGCAGCCAGCCTGACGCCATCCAGCGCATCAAGGAAGAAGCCGAGAAAGCCAAGATCGCCCTCAGCTCCAGCCAGAGCTTTGATTTAAATCTCCCCTTCATCACTGCCGACGCCACCGGGCCGAAGCACATCATGAAGACCCTCAGCCGCGCCAAGATGGAGCAGCTCACCGACAGCCTCTTCGAGCGCACCATCAAGCCCGTGAAGGACTGCCTGGCCGCTGCCAAACTGGACGCATCCAAGATCGACGAACTCGTGCTCGTCGGCGGCATGACCCGCATGCCCAAGGTGGTCGAAACCGCCCGCAAGCTCGCTGGCAAAGATCCCCATCAGGGCGTGAATCCGGACGAAGTCGTCGCCATCGGCGCGGCCATCCAGGGCGGTGTTTTGAAAGGCGATGTCAAAGACGTGCTCCTGCTCGACGTGACCCCGCTCACGCTCTCCATCGAGACCGCTGGCGGTGTCGCCACGCCGATGATCCCGCGCAACACCACCATCCCGAAGAAGCACTCACAAATTTTCTCCACCTACGCCGATCAACAGCCCGGCGTCGAGATCGTCGTCCTCCAGGGCGAGCGCCCCATGTCCCGCGACAACAAAACGCTCGGCACCTTCAAACTCGACGGCATCCCGCCGATGCCACGCGGCCAGCCGCAGATCGAAGTCACCTTTGACATCGACGCCAACGGCATCCTCCACGTTTCAGCCAAGGAAAAGACCACCGGCAAGGAGCAGAAAATCTCCATCCAGGGCAGCTCCGGCCTCAGCCAGGACGAGATCGAAAAAGCCAAGCGCGATGCCGAACTCCACGCCGAAGAAGACCTGAAGCGCAAAGAAGGCGTCGAAGTGAAGAACAAGGCCGACAGCCTCACCTACGAGATCGAAAAGACCCTCAAGGAATGGGAAGGCAAAGTCCCCGCTGACCAGCTCAGCCCGATCACCGACAAGCTCGCCACCCTCAAGTCCGCCATTGAAGCCAATGACACCGACAAGATGAAGCGCGAGACTGAAGAGATCGAAAAACTCTTCGCCGCCGCCTACCAAACTGCTGCGGCAGCTGGAGCTGGCGCTCCTGGAGCCGGTGGCATGCCCGACATGGGGGGCATGGGCGGACCCGATGTCGCTGCTTCGGAAACGAAGACCCAGGACAAAGGCAAGGTCGTCGATGCCGACTTCGAAGTCGTGGACAAGGACAAGTAATTCCTTCCCAAAGGCACCTATGCGGCACGTGAACACAGCGAACACATTCCATGGAGCGTCGGCTTATTGGCCGACCTTCCTTGGGATGGTCGCGCTGTGTCTCTTCATCACCGCCTGCGGCAAAAAGGAAGCCCCCAAGACCACAGTCGAGACCCCAAAAGCTACCGCTGTCTCTGATGCGAAGATCGATGCAGCCATAGCGGATGCTTTGACGCCGTCCGCTCCTTCCGCCCCGACCCAATCCGAAGTCCAATCCGGGCTCGAAGCGCAGGCAGAAGACATCCTTGCCAAATACCCAAACAAGAACGCACAGGATATCCTCAACGTCCCCGAAGTGCATGAGGCGCTGAAGGCTGGTCTGACGAAGCTCAGCAAGGACAAGAAACTCCAGGACCAGATCAACAACAGCGTGGCGCTGGCAGCGAAGATGAAGGGTCTGTCCGGCGAGCCCGGCACCGTGGGGCTCGATCTCGACCTCAAGGGCTACGACCACAGTCGCAAATCCCGCATGGTCCAGGCCGTGATCTCCGAAGATCCGAAGCAGATCGTGCGTTTCATCACCGAGGAAATCGGCGAAGCAGCACCGGAGCTGAGTTTTGGAGGAGCGCAGCGGGCCAGCAACGGCGTGGCGATCAAAGAAACGCCGCCGGCGAAATGACGAATTCCTAAAACCTAATGACGAAAGAAACCTCAATGACAAAACCCGAAACTCTGAAGGCACCTCACACGGTGTTCGGCCTTCGTGCTTCGGCATTCCTTGGTCATTCGGGCTTACTCATTCGTCATTCCAGCTCCCCGAAAGCACCCACGAGCTGACCATTAGACTTTCCGCCCGGCCAGCCGCCACATTCCCTTGTGACAGCAGGCCGGGCAGACAAACCAAACCAGAACCAAAACCTAGATAAGCAATAACCAGACCAATATGGCTACCGCAATCACCCCACTCGGACGTCGCGTCCTCGTGAAGCGCTCCCTCAGCGAAGAAAAAACCGCTGGCGGCATCTTCCTCCCCGACACCGCCAAAGAAAAGCCACAGGAAGCCGAAGTGATCACACTCGGCACCGGCAAGGACGATGAAGGCAAAGATGTCTCCACGCTCTTCACCGTGAAGGCAGGCGACAAAGTCCTCATCTCCAAATACGGCGGCACCGAAGTCAAAGTGAATGGCGAGGACCTCCTCATCATCAACGAGACCGACATCCTCGGCATCATCGCTTAATCCCCAACTCAACCCCCACACACGCTCACTACTATGGCTAAACAACTCCACTTCGACGAAACCGCACGTCAGGCCCTCCTGCGCGGCGTCACCAAACTGGCTCGCGCCGTGAAGGCCACCCTCGGCCCAGCCGGACGCAACGTCATCCTCGAGAAGAAATTCGGCTCCCCCACGATCACCAAAGACGGTGTTACCGTGGCCAAGGAAATCGAACTCCCATGCCCCTATGAAAACATGGGTGCCCAGCTCATCAAGGAAGTCTCCTCCAAGACCTCCGACATCGCTGGTGACGGCACCACCACGGCTACCGTGCTGGCCGAAGCCATCTACTCCGAAGGTCTCCGCAACGTGACCGCCGGTGCGAATCCAACCTCCCTCCAGCGCGGCATCATGAAGGCTACTGAAGCCATCGTCGCCAAGCTGAAGGAAATCAGCACCCCCGTGAAGGACAGCAAGGAAGTGGCCCAGGTCGCAACCGTTTCTGCCAACTGGGACGCCAGCATCGGCAACATCATCGCCGAAGCCATGGACAAAGTGGGCAAGGAAGGCACCATCACCGTCGAAGAAGCCAAGAGCATCGAAACGACTCTCGAAGTCGTGGAAGGCATGCAGTTCGACAAAGGCTACCTCTCCCCTTACTTCGTCACCAATCCTGAGACGATGGAGTGCAACCTTGAGTCCGCCTACATCCTCATCAACGAGAAGAAGGTCAGCAATCTGAAGGACATGCTCCCTCTGCTTGAGAAGGTCGCTCGCTCCGGCAAGCCCCTCCTCATCATCGCCGAAGACGTCGAAGGTGAGGCCCTTGCCACCCTCGTGGTGAACAAGCTCCGCGGCACCCTCAACATCGTCGCTGTGAAGGCCCCTGGCTTCGGAGATCGCCGCAAGGCCATGCTCGAAGACATTGCCATCCTCACCGGCGGCCGCTGCATCACCGAAGACCTCGGCATCAAGCTCGAAAACATCGAGCTGGCTGACCTCGGCCAGGCCAAGCGCATCACCATCGGCAAGGAAAACACCGTCATCGTCGAGGGCGCAGGCTCCTCCGACGCCATCGCCGGACGCGTTTCCCAGCTCAAGAACCAGATCGCTGAAACCACCTCCGACTACGACCGTGAGAAGCTCCAGGAGCGTCTCGCCAAGCTGGCCGGCGGCGTAGCCGTCATCAACGTCGGTGCTGCCACCGAAACCGAGATGAAGGAAAAGAAAGCCCGCGTGGAAGACGCCCTGCACGCCACCCGTGCTGCCGTCGAAGAAGGCATCGTCCCTGGGGGCGGTGTCGCCCTCATCCGCGCTCAGGCCTCCATCGGTGACCTCGGCCTCGTCGGTGACGAGAAGACCGGCGCTGAAATCGTCGCTCGTGCCATCGAAGCTCCTCTCCGTCAGCTTGCAGCCAATGCAGGCGTCGAAGGCGCGCTCATCGTCGCCGAAGTCAAGAAAGGCACCGGCAACCACGGCTACAACGTCGCCACCGGCAAGTATGAAGACCTCATCAAGGCAGGTGTCGTTGACCCAGCCAAGGTGACCCGCAGCGCTCTCCAGAACGCCGCCTCCATCTCCGGTCTGCTTCTGACCACCGAGTGCCTCATCGCCGACATCCCGAAAGAGGAAAAGGCAGACGCTGGTCACAGTCATGACCACGGCGGCATGATGTAATCTGAACAAACTGGCAACTATTGCCTCTTACCATGGCGGCCTGACGCGACTAAACCACGCCCAGGCCGCTCTTTCTTACCCCAAAACTTTTGTCCTGAGTCCCGCGCCTACCGGGAGCTGGCACGGAAACGAAGGATAAAAAACCCGAAAAACCCCCGATGAGCGGGCTGGAGAGCAATCTCCAGCCCGTTCTTTTTAGCGATTTAGGACGGGATTAAAAGGGCCGTAACTTCTTTGCAGATTATTTGTCCAACGGCTGCTTGGTAATGCCTCATCATTCCCCAGCCCATGCACACCCGCCGCCATTTCATCTCCACCATCTTCGCCGCGCTTGGTGGTTCCGTTTTTGCCGCTGATGGCAAGCCCAAGACCATCGTGCTGCAATCCGCGTGGGACACGATCAACATCGGTGACATCGGCCACACGCCGGGCACGCTGCGAGTCATTGAGGAGCACCTGCCGGAGGTGAAGATCGTGCTGTGGGCGATGAAAATCGACGAGCGAGTCACGGCGATGCTGAAGGCGCGTTTCCCGAAGGTGGAGATTTTGCAGGGCAACCTTTTCAAAGACGGCGAAAACGACCGCAAGCTGCAGGAGGCGGTGAAGGCGTGCGATTTCTTCATCCGCAACTCCGGCATGGGCCAGGACATCACCTTCATGCAGTTCTGCCAGAAGCACGGCAAGCCCTACGGTCTCTTCGGTCAGTCGTATTTTCCCAGCATGGTCGAGGGCAAGGGGGCGGAGGAGCGAATCGCGTTGCTCAATGGCGCATCCTTCATCTACACGCGTGAGACGAAGACGCTGAAGATTCTCCAAGGCGCGGGCATCAAGGCCGCCGCGCTACAATTTGGCCCGGATGGCTGCTTCGGCATCGACGTGCGTGATGACGAGCGCGGACTCGCCACGATGAAGAAGCTCGGCTTGGAGGAGAAGAAGTTCATCACCGTCATGATCCGCACGAACACGCCCAAATACCCGGGCGTGGACGATCCACGCCCAGAGAAGCTCAACCCGCTGCATCCCACGCCGCAGCAGATCGCCGACGATGAACGCCGCGCGGCGAAGTTCCGCGAGCTCGTCACGCTTTGGGTGAAAAAGACCGGCCACAAGGTGCTCATCGCACCCGAGACCATCAAAGAGATGGGCCACAACAAGCGCCTCATCCACGATCCGCTTCCGCCGGAAATTCAAAAGCAGGTCGTAAACTTGGAGTATTTCTGGAATGCCGATGAAGCGGCTTCCATCTTCGCCCGAGCCCACACCATCGTCTGCCACGAGCCGCACTCCCCCATCATCGCTCTCGCGAACGGCACGCCGATCATCCACACCTACTCCGAGTTCCACTCGCCGAAGTGCTGGATGTTCAAGGACATCGGCCTGCCCGAGTGGCTGCTGGAGATGGACGAGACGCCCGTCGAAAAGATAGCGGAGACGCTGTTTGCCATCGATGCCGATTATCCCGCCGCCCAGGCGAAGGTGAAGAAGGCCATGGCCTATGTACATGAGTGCTTCGTAGGTTCGATGAAGCATGTGAAGGGCGTTTTGAGTGCCTGATTTGCCTGCCTGCTGTCGTTATGGCCTGCGTCATGAATTCACGCCGCGCTTTTCTTCATCACAGCACACTTTGCCTCGCCGGATTCGGCGCGGGAAGCATGCTCGCCGCTGAGAGCGATGCCAGGCCGCTACTGCGCGTCGGTTTGATGACGGACCTTCATTACGCGGACAAGAACCCGACCAAGACGCGCTTCTACCGCGAGGCGCTGGCAAAGCTGGACGAAGCGGTGGAGTTCATGAACCGCGAAAAACCGGCGCTGGTGGTCGAACTCGGCGATTTTATCGACCAAGCGGATTCCGTGGAGAGGGAGATGGAGTGGCTGAAGACGATGGAGCAGCACTTCGCGAAGCTGGAGATGCCACGGCATTATGTGCTGGGAAATCACTGCGTCGGCACGCTGACGAAGCAGGAGTTTGCGCAGCACACGAAGGCGGCAGGAGGTCATGCATCGTTCGAGAGCGGCAGCGTGACCTTCTTGCTCCTGGATGCCTGCTTTCGTGAGGATGGCGCACCGTATGAGCGGAAGAACTTCAACTGGCAGGATGCGAACCTGCCAAAGGCCGAGCTAGCATGGCTGGAGGCTGAATTGAGCAAAGCCAGCGGCCCGGTGATCGTGCTCGCGCATCAGCGGCTCGATCTCGACAAGGCTCATGCCGTCAAGAATGCGCCCGAAGTGCGGGCGCTGCTGGAGAAGTCCGGCAAGGTGCTCGCAGTCTTCCAAGGCCACTCGCACAAGAACGACTACCAGCACATCAGCGGCATCCACTACACCACGCTGGTGGCCATGGTGGAGGGCACGGGCTTGGAAAGCAGCGGCTACACCATGCTGGAGGTGATGCCAGACAGTTCGCTGCGCCTGAACGGCTTTCGGAAGCAGGTGAACCGCACTTTGAATCACGCATGAAACACATCCTTCTTCTGGCGCTGACGAGCGCTTCTCTGGCGGTGGAACCTGGCTTTGAACCGATCTTTGACGGCAAATCACTCGATGGTTGGAAGCATGGCGGCAACTGGGCGGTGGTGGATGGCGAGATCGCCTGTGTGAAGAAAGTTGGATCACTGGTGTATGAAAAAACCAAGGTGCCGGATGACTTTGAGCTGCGCTTTGACTGGAAGGTCGCCAAGGGCTGCAACAGCGGCGTGTATTACCGGCCCGGGCAGTATGAGTATCAACTGCTCGACAACGCCAACAGCCCCTATGGCGAAAATCCGCGTCAGGCGGCGGCTTCGCTGTTCTTTGGCATGGCACCGATGAAGGATGTCGTGAAGTCGTTTGGCGAGTGGAACGAGGGTCGCATCGTATGCCAAGGCTCGGTGATCCAGCACTGGCTCAATGGCGAGAAGGTCATTGATTTCGACTACACGGACTCGCGCTGGTTTCATGAGCTGGAGGTGCTGCGCATCCGTGGCGGTGATTTGACGAAACGAGGCGCGAACCTCTCTCTGCAATATCATGGCGCGGATGTGTGGTTCAAAAACCTGCGCTGGCGGGCGATCCCGACGGATGAAAAGCTGCTGAGCGAGAATCTGGTGCCGATGCCGATCCCCGATGGCGCTTTGAGCAAGGAGCAGGAGCGCGTGAACAAGATGCTCGCGGGTAAGAAAGGCGAGTGGAAGCACGAGGAACTGAAACGCTTCAAGGCGGACGAGGCGCATCAAGGCGTTGCCGTGGATACGGAGCACTTTTATGCGATCACGAATGCCGCCATCGGCAAATACCGCAAAGACAACGGCGAGCGTGTCGGAGGCTGGAAAGACATCAAAGACGGTCACATCAAGCATCTCAACGCCGGTGTCATGCTTGATGGCAAACTCTGGTGTGCTCACTCGAACTACCCCGAGATGCCGATGAAGAGCTCCGTGGAGGTCTTTGATCCGAAAACAATGCAGCACCTCGAAAGCATCGACCTCACCAGTGTCGGCGGATCACTCACCTGGGTGGATCGTCGTGATGGCTGGTGGTATGCCTGCTTTGCCCAGTATGCGAAGACCGGCGATCCGGCGCGCACGCGCGTGGTGCGCTTCGATTCGAATTGGAAGCCCGCTGCCGAGATCCGCTTCCCAGCCGAGATGGTGGCTAAGTTTGGCAAGAACAGCAGTTCCGGCGGCAGCTTCGGTCCAGATCGCCATCTCTTCATCACCGGGCACGATGCGCAGGAGTTGTATGTCCTTGATTTGCCGGTGGCGGGCGATGTTTGGACCTGGCGATCCGCCATTCCGATCTCCGCACACGGTCAGGCCTTTGCGTGGGACCACAGTCATCCCGGCATCGTTTACTCCATCGACCGGAAGACGAAGGAGGTGATCGTTTCGCGGATTTTAGTTCGTTGAGAGGCGCCATGAGCTGTCGATTTTTGATTCCTTACCTTCTCGCTGTGGGAGTCTTGTCCGCAGAGTGGACTCGCGAGGCGTTGGATGGAATTTCCCAGGCTGGCAACACCGACGATGAGAGCCTGCGCCAGTCCACATTGGCAAAGATGGCCGCGCTACCTTCGCTGAATGAAACGCAACGCAAGGAGGCGACGTCACTCGCTGATTTTGCACGTCGCTGGAACCAAAGCGGGCTGAAGTTTTACGGTGCCAGCGTGCGAGGGAAGCCGCATCGGACGATTGGGGACTATGATTTTGGGGTGGCGAATGATTCGCCGCTACGGCCTATCTGTGAGCTGTATCGCGGGCGGATGCTGGCGTGGACTTTGATCGAGAACAGCACGGTGCGCACGAATCCGAAGGAATCGAAGTGGTTCAAGGACGAGGCGGTGGCGTCGTTTCAGCGGGTGAAGGTAGCGTTTCCGAAAAACACGGTGGCACGGATGTATCTGGGCGAGGCGTTGCCATGGGGCGCGGTGCCGGAGAAGGTCGAGGGAGCGCCGGAGTGGGCGACTTTGCAACGCGAGCAGCTTGAGCGGCTCGGTGAGATCATCCGCTGGTGGATCACGCATCGGCAGAAAGCTGACACGGGCGAGTTTGGCGGCGGCTGGGGCGATGATTGCGAAATGTGGCGCTGGTGGGCGGCGGTGCTGCTGGGCTTTGATGATCCGCAGATCACGGCGGCGCAGTTGAAATTTTCGCGTTCGGCTGTCACGCGTCCGCATTTGAAAGGCGGCTTCAACACGACGATCACCGATGTGGAGCACGCCGCCGAGGATACGACCGACAATCTGGTGCCGCTGATGGTGCTGGAGCCGGAAAATGAGAAATGGACGAAGTGGGGACTGAAGCTGGGCGACTTCATGCGCGATGTGTGGACCGGCAAAAACGAGCGCGGGCAAACGCAGTTCAAGAGCTTCTACTTCAGCGCCACCGAGACCGCGCCGCAGCCGCAGCGCGCGCTGGATGTGATCGCGGATGTCGGTGCGCTGCATCCGGCGCTGCTCGCGTGGCAGAAGACTGGCGATGAAAAACTCGGCGCACAGATTTGTGCGTGGCTGGACACCTGGGTGGATGCCACGACTCGTGCGGAGAACGGTAAACCCGCCGGCATTCTGCCTGCGAGCATCCGCTGGCCGGATGGTGCGGCCGCAGGTGCCGAGGGCAACTGGTGGGAGCCGATCAAACCCGGCGGCTTCATGCACAGCTACTATATCTGGCCGAGCGTCATCACCGAGATCACCGATGCGCTGATGCTGGCGCATGTGATGACGGGCAAGGAATCGTATCTAGCCCCGTTGCGCTCGATGGCGGCGATCCGGCTCAAGCATTTGAAGAATCCGGCAGGCGAACTGAAGCCTGGCACCGAGGCCTGGTGCGCGGACCAGCTCGCGCCGCGTCAAAACGCGAACAGCAACACGGGCGGACTCGTGAAGACACTCGCACGTTTCAAGGCGCTCACTGGCACGAACAAGTTCGATGAACTGATCGCGCTCGAAGGCTCCGAATTCGTGATCCGCACCAATGAGGCGGGCAATCGCGAGTTGGAAGCCGCGTTGCGCGAGAGTCTCGGCGCTTTGCGTGTGAACTTCCCCGGTTTCACCAGCGAAGTGCGCTCGACGGATCGCTGCATGCGCTTTGTGCAGTTCCTGGCGCAGGACTATGCCTTCGACGCCTACAAAGGCGTCACGCAGCCGAAGCACGAGCTGCTCTACCGCATGGTCACAGGCGACAAAAACGCGCCGCGCTTCCCGCAAATGGCCGTGCGCTGGCTCACTCCGCCGAAGGACATCGCCGCGCTCGTCACCGAGGCCAGCACGACGAAGTTTGCCGCGGAGCTGTTCCACTTTGGCAAGGAACCGCGCGAGATGACCGCCGAGCTACGACAACTGAAACCCGGCGGCTACACGGCAAGTCTTGTGGTCGATGGCAAGATGATGAAACTGCCTGAAAGCGCCGTGAAGATCGCCAAGGGTCGCTACACACGCCTTTCGCTCACCCTGCCCGCAGGGAAACTCGCCTCGTTGCGCATCGAATGAAGCCGCTGTTCCTTTTCATGCTGATCCTGCCACTGCGCGCTGCGGAACCGCAGAATCCGTCACCGATGGTCGAGCACACGCGCGAGCATCCGCGCATGAAGGAAGAACATCCGGCGGGAGAGCGGGTGAAGCTGGATGTTGGCACGCTGTTCATTCCACAAGGCATTGCAGACCATAAAGAAGCGCCGCTGCTCATCTTCATGCACGGCGGAACCTGGATTCCTGAAGTCGCTGCCGTAAAGCACGGCATGGCTGCGCTCGTGATCCAGCGCAGCGATGGCTACACGTCGCTGTTTGAGAAGGAAGGAGCTTTGGAAGCGCTCGTCGATGCTGCGTCGGCCAAGGCGGCGATGCGTTGGACGCAGATTACGGTCGGCGGTTGGAGCGCGGGCTGCAGGGGTATTCGCGCGATGCTAAGTCACGAGTCGGCGGTGAAGCGAATCGACCGCGTGCTCATGATTGATGGCATCCACACCCGCTACACCGATGGCAAACCCGGTCCGACGGAATCGAAGATCGACACCGCCGCGCTGCGGCCCATCGCCGCCTTTGCTCGCGAGGCGATGGCAGGCCGCAAAAGCATGCTCATCACCCACAGCGAGATTTTTCCAGGCACCTTCGCCAGCACGACGGAGACGGCGGACTGGCTGCTGCGTGAAGTCGGCATGAAACGCCGAGCGATCCTCAAATGGGGCCCGATGAAGACCCAGCAGCTCAGCGAGGCGAAGGAAGGAATGCTTCACCTCGTGGGTCTGGCTGGGAACTCCGCGCCGGATCATGTGGATCAACTTCACGCGCTGCCCGATTGGCTCGAAATGCTGCGCTGAAGAGCGAGTCCGACAGAATACACTGCGCTACACATTAGGGTGATCGTTTGCTGGATGGACATTCCGTCTGGTTCGTGTCCAAAATACCGGTTCATTCGACTTACTTGATCCCCAGCCCATGAACCGCCGTCATTTCCTCCAGACCACCGCCGCCGCTTTGCCCACGTTTGCCATCGCGCAGGGAACGCCGAAGAAGCGCATCCTGCTGCGCTCGTCGTGGCAGACGGTGAACATCGGCGACATCGCGCACACGCCGGGCATGCTGGCGCTGCTGGAAAAACATCTGTCGGGATACGAGGTGACGCTGTGGCCGAGCAGTGTGGAAAATGGCGTGGCGGAGATGCTGACGAAGCGCTTTCCCAAGCTGAAGATTCTGGCAAAGGATGGCGCGGCAAAGGCGGAGGCATTCAAGACGCATGACTTCCTGCTGCATGGCTCGGGGCCGGGCATCGTGGGGCAGAAATCCATCCTCGAATGGACGGAGCAGACCGGCAAACCCTACGGCATCGGCGGTGTGACCTGGAGCTTCTCTGAGGAAGGCGTGAAGGTGATCAGCGGGGCGAAGTTCGCGTTTTTCCGCGACTCGGTGTCGCTCGCGCTCGCCAAGGAAAAGGGCGCGACGAGTCCGATCATGGAGTTCGGTCCCGATGCGACTTTTGCCTGCGATTTGGTCAATGATGAGCCTGCCGTTGCTTGGTTGAAGGAAGTCGGGCTGGAGGATGGAAAGTTCGTCTGCTGCATCCCGAAGCTGCGCAACTCGCCCTACTGGGAGATCAAGAAGGGCGCGAAGTTTGACGAGAAGAAACACGCTCAAAACGAGGAGATGAAGGAGCACGACATCGGTCCGCTGCGCAACGCGGTCATTGCCGTGGCACGGCAGACGCCGATGAAGGTGCTGCTTTGCCCCGAGGACGCGAGCCAGATGAAGCTGAACAAAGAGATGATTTACGATAAGCTGCCCGAAGATGTGAAAGCCAAGGTCGTCTGGCGGAAGGACTACTGGCTCACCGACTTCGCCCAGAGTGTGTACAACCGCTGTGCGGGCCTGTTCGGCAATGAGCAGCACAGCCCCATCATGTGCATCGGCCATGGCATCCCGGCCATCGTCTGCCGTTACAAGGAGCAGACGAGCAAGGGCTTCATGTGGAAGGACATTGGGTTGAGCGAGTGGCTCTTCGACCACGACTTCGACGAGGCGGAAAAGGGCCTCACGCCCGCCGTGCTCGCCATCGTGAATGACCCGCCCGCCGCGAAAGCGAAGGCGCTGAAAGGCAAAGCCGTCGCCGATGAGCGCATGAAGCGCATGATGGACGTGCTGCGTGCCGAATTGATAGCGTGATTGTGTCATGAACCACCGCCCCTGAATCCACACAACCGCCCGAGTGATCACAAGCCTGTTCGCGTCGTGATTACTTCGTTCGATCTGGGTTCCAGCGGGGCAACAAGGCAGTGCGACGTTATTGCGGAGCGTGTGTCAGTTTCGGCGAGTCCAGTTGGCTGCTGCAAAGCGGTTTGAAACCGTAGATTCGATTGCCAAGCGACCCTGCCGCGATCAAATGCGCCGCATGTCCGCCAAACCTGATCCCGCCACGCTGCCGTGCAGCCCTTTCGATGAAACAGCCGGCTTGAAATACTTCCCCCGCATGCTGGGGAAGATCCGACTGCATGCAGAAGGCAGGTTGTGGGAAGATCTTCACGCCAATCTTGGCAAAGGCAGCGACGGAGCCATGGTGGACTTCTTGCACATCAACTATGACGATCTGAAAGCTCGCGTGCTCCAAGGCGGCACCGATGAGGAGATCCTGCAATGGTGCCAGGAGCAAACGCGTCCGCTGAATGACACTGACAAGCTCGTCTGGAACTACTACACGACGAAACTCGGCTGGAATGACCACATCACAGCAATCCTGGCAAAACGGAAGGCTGATGGCGGTCTCGGTGATCGCGATGACATCCAGACCATCGCGCATTACATCGACGTGGATGAAGGTCGGCTGCCTTGATGTCCGCGTGGGGCTTGGCGAAATCACCAGGCTTAGGGCCCAGTGGGGGTGTTCATTTCCGTTCCAGACTCTCTGGCCGCACATTGCACTTTATGCCGCAGCTTTCTCGCTTGGCTGCTTTTCACGAGCGGGCTGGAAAATCGCGGCCTCAAGCGTGGTCTTGAGGGTGTCGATCTGCTCTTTGTCGCGCAGTTTGTCGCCGTTGGCGGTCTGGATGTAGATGGCATCAATGGCGACGCCTTTTTCCGTGCCGATGCGCGCGTGTGTGATGCTGTGGCCGAGTTTGCCGATGGCCATGAAGAGATCGTAGAGGAGGCCAAGCCGGTCCACCACTTGCAGCTCGGCCACGGTTTGATCGTGCGAGATGTCGTTGTTGATAAACACGCGCTGCGGGATCTCAGCCATGACTTCATCGAAACCGGGGACCTCTTTCCGGCTGGCAGCAATGGAGGGACCGAAGTCGAACTTCTGCTGAAGGAAGGCGGCGCGCACGGCTTGCTCGACACGTTGTTTGGCGCTCTTGCTGGCGACGGCGGCGAAGTTCGTGTTGCAGACGCGGAAGATGTCGAGAACGAGGTTGTCGCTGCGCTGGTAGAGGTCGGCGCTGAGAATGTTGATGCTCTGCGCGGCGAGCGCGCCGGAGATACGAGCGAGGAGCAGACGGCGATCCCAGCAGGTAACGACGAGTTCGCTGTAGCCCTGCTCGGCATGGTCCTCCCAGGTCATGACGGGCATGAGTCCGGCATCAGCGTCCTCCAGAGTGAGCTGCACGAAGAACTGCCTGAACTGGCGGATGTGGGCGGCGATCTGGGCGGGCTCGCGGTAGTTGAAGTAACTGCGCGGCATGTGCTGGAAGTGCGCGCTGATTTCGAGGCCGAAGTCGGCTTCGAGTTCTTTTTTCACGGCTTCGCGGACATCATCCAGCGGCACGGCGACACGGCGCATGAAGTCGGCAGGCGCATCGAGGTAGGCGACGGTGCTGTGGTAAAGCTGAAGGATGGAGGCTTCCTTGTAGCCTGACCAACTGGCCTCACTCGTGCCTTTCGAGTCGGCGTAGGTCATGACGAGCAGTGTGTCGAGATACTCCTTCGTTTTCACGATGGCGGCCACTTCGCCGATGACCTGGGGATCATCCAGGTTCGCGGTGGTGGCAGTGCGATACATGAGCAGGTGGTTGTCCACGAGGAAGAGCAGCAGCTTGCGGCGCTCGCCTTTGATCGAAAGTCGGCGGCACACCGCATCGGCCATGATGGTGCTCTCGGCATCGTGAGCTTTGGCGTTTGCAGCGCGGCCGGCATCATGAAGCAGGAGCGCTAGGTAGAGGATCTCGGGCTGGTGCAGATCGTGAAACAACTGCTGGTAGAGCGGTCGCACCTTGATGCGGGCGTCGCTCAGTTCATCAAGCATGTCGATGGTGCGCAGTGTGTGCTCGTCAGCGGTGTAGCGGTGGAAGAACTCATGCTGCACGAGGTTGGTCATGGCACCGAACTCGGGCATGTAGCGTCCAATGAAACCGACACGGTGCATCTGTCGCAGCACACGGGCGACATCACCCTTTTTGGCAAGGATGGCGAGGAAGGTTTCGCGCACGCTTTTGTTGTAGCGGTAGCTCACGTTCACGAGGCGGAAGCTTTCCTGCATGATCTGGAAGAGCTCCGGACTCATGCGCAGATGGCGCTGCTGAGTGTACAAGAAGGTGCGCATGAGGCGCGTGGGGTCTTCTTTGTAAACGGTGCGCGCCTCGGGGTAGAGGCGCTCGTTCTTCACGATGAAGCCATCCAACTTTTCTGCGCGCTTCTGAGCTGCCTTGCGGCGCGCCATGAAGCTGAGCAAACCACGCTTCGTCTCCTGACCTTCGAGCGCGGCGAGGTGGAAGCGATCCATGACCTCGCTGCTGCGCTGGAGGATGTTGCGCGTGGCGGTGTAGTAGTCGCGCATGAAGGCCTCGATGCGGCGCAGGATGCGTTTGTGACGGTAGCCGAGGTTGGATGCGACGAAGCCCTGCAAGCGGAGCGTGAGGATGTCACTGGCTCGGCGTTCGGTGTAGTGCATCTCATTGCGCGCACGAAGGATGAAGTCGTAGGCTTCCTCCAGCTCACGCCAGCCAGCCGGGGTCATCAGACCTTTCTGGACGAGCTCTTTCGGGTTCAGCGTGCGCAGTTTGGCATAGGACATCCAGATGAGGTTCTGGTAGTCACGCAGACCTCCGCAGCCGCTCTTCACGTTAGGCTCCTGAACACAGTGGGTGCTGCCATGCTTGGCATGTCGGCTGGCGAGATCTTCCTGGCGTTGCTTGAGAAATTCTTCCTCGCGCCCGGCCATGCATTCCTTGTCAAAGCGGGAGCGGAACTCATTGAAGGGAGCTTCACTGCCACAAAGCAAGCGAGCCTCCATGAGCGCGGTCTTCGTCTGCATGTCTTCGTTTGCCAGCTCGATGCAGCCGCCGACGGAGCGTGTGGCACGACCGACTTTGAACTTCAGATCGTAAAAGAAGAGCAGGTAATCTGCGATGAGTTTGGCCGTGTCAGCAGGGACTTGGGCTCCGTTCCCTGGCAGCATGAAGGTGAGATCGACATCACTGAATGGGCTCATGATTCGGCGGCCATATCCGCCATGGGCGACGACGCTGAAATTGACCTTCGCACGTTTGTCCGGGGGCAGTGAGGCGAGGCTTTCAGCCCAGAGCTGGCGTGCGAGACAGTCCATGACATCCGAGCGCATGCGGCAGATCTCCGAGCCGCCGACTCCGGCGCGATGGCGCTGCTTGATGCGGGTTTCCTTGAGCTTGAGGAAGCGTTTTGCGAGCTTCAGTGTCTCTGTGCGGCTATGCGGAAGGGCGCTGTCATCGCCAAAGATTTTCAGCCGGATGGCCTCGACATGTTTCTGATACTCGCGCTCGGTCATGCTCAGGGTCGAGGATCAAAAATGGATGAGTGAATGGATCGGCCCGGTGTGGGCGATCTTCTGGCGACCTTCGAGGAAGCCGAGTTCGATGAAGAAAGTGGAGCCGAGCAATGTGGCACCAGAATCTTGGATAAGCTTTAATGCAGCACCAGCGGTGCCACCGGTGGCGAGGAGGTCATCCGCCAGCAGCACACGATCACCTGGAGCGAGTGCATCGATGTGCATCTCCACGCTGTTCGTGCCGTATTCGAGGCTGTAATCCAGGCCGTGGGTCTTCCACGGCAGCTTGCCTTTTTTCCGCACGGGGATGAAGCCTGCGCCAAGCCGCTGGGCGATCATGGCACCGAAGATAAATCCACGTGCGTCGATGCCGACGACCTTGTCCACCTGCTGACCGGCGAAGGGCTCGATCATGCCATCAATGGCGAGCTGCATGAGCTTCGCATCCGCGAGGACAGGGGTAATGTCTTTGAAAAGAATGCCCGGCTTCGGGAAGTCGGGCACGTCACGGATGGCAGTGCGGAGCTGGGCGAGAGAGTCAGAAAACATGGCGCGGCAGTCTTGGAGGACTGCCGCGCCGATGCAAGGATGGAGATGGAGGGTTTTTCAGCAAAGAATCAACGACCGAAGGAAAAACTCCAGCTCACGCCGCCACGTGAAGGCGGGCAGGAGGGGCGATAGCCGCCGTGACTGTAGCCGTGGTAATGACTACGCGGGCTGCAGGTGCTGCATCCGCACGAGGTGTGCTGGGTGACCCAGCGGCCGACGGGATTGCCGCAGCGATCATGGCCGTAGATCTGATAGACGGCATACACGGGGCGCCCGCAGGGCAGGTAGCTGATGATGCGACTGTGCGGGGTGGAGCAGCGATCCCAGGCCTGGGTTTCCGATGGAACGGCGAAGCCAAGAGTGGTGGCGGCAGCGACGAGAGCGAGGATCTTTTTCATAGTGTGGTGAACTTGGTGTTCGCGGGATTCAGACGAGCCTCTTCGAACCCTATTCAGCCACTTCAGAAAATTTTTCTCAGCACACTGGCGTGAGCAAATCACGACATGCGAAGTGTGCCGCGAGGTTGTCGATCACGAGCTGTGCCATGGCGCGTCGTGTCTCATGCGTGCCGCTGCCGACATGTGGAAACAGCACGACATTCTCGCATGAGATCAACTCCGCCGGAACATGCGGTTCATTTTCAAACACGTCGAGTCCAGCGCCGCGAATGACTTTGTTTTGCAGTGCCTGGATGAGTGCTTTTTCATCCACGACGGAGCCGCGCGCGATGTTGATGAGCGTGCCTGTGGAGCCAAGTGCAGCGAGCACTTCGGCATTCACGAGATGCTTGGTTCCAGGACCGCCCGGACAAGCGATGACGAGGAAGTCGGAAGCTTCAGCGAGTGCGTTCAGCGAGTCACAATACTGATGCGACACGTCCTGCGGCTGGCGTCCGTGATAGGCGATCTTCATGCCGTGCGCGCTGAGTCTTTGGGCGATGGCTTTGCCAATGCGCCCGAGTCCGAGGATGCCGGCGGTTTTTCCGCGCAAGGCATGGGCGAGTGGAAATGGGGCGCTCGTCCATGAGCCTGCGCGGGTGAAGCGCTCGGCTTCGGCGAGGCGGCGGCTGGTCATCAAAACAAGCGCGCTGGCGATGTCGGCGACATCATCGGTGAGCACATCGGGCGTGTTCGTGACGCGGATGCCACGTTCACGGCATGGGGCGAGCGGGACGCCGTCATAACCAACTCCGAAAACGCTGATGATCTCCAGCTTTGGCAGGGCGGCGAGGAGTGCGTCGGTCACGGTGAAACCACCGGGCACGACGATGGCACGTGTCTCGGGATCAGGCTGAGTGACGCATGTGTACGCTGCGGTGAGAGGCTCACGCAGGAAGTCTGGCAACGAGACGGGAAGGTGGACGGTGGACATGGCGGGTGCGGGGACTGAGTTACTTCTTCTTACCCTTCTTCGCCGGACCACCCCAGGCGGTCTCGGGGTCGTAGTCTTCGTTCTGCGTGGGTTCCTGGGCACCGACTTCTTTTTTCCAGGCATGGAGCTTTTCGGTGAGACGCTGGGCGATGTCTCCATCGATGTCGGACGTGTCCTGCATCTCGCCGGGGTCGCGGCGGTGGTTGTAGAGTTCGACTTTGCCGGTTTCGAGGAACTCGATGAGCTTCCAGTCACCCTCTTTAATAGCAGAGTAAGGCGTGGCGCTGCCGGGATGGTAATGCGGGTAGTGCCAGTAGATGGCGTCGCGTTTGAGAAAGCCTTTTTCAGTGAGCAGTGGCATCAGGGATTCGCCATCGACGATCTGACCGTCTTTGAGTTTCGTGGCGGTGGCTTCGAGCAGGGTGGGGACGTGGTCGTAGCTGATGACCGGGGTATCGCATTCACTGCCGGGATTGATTTTGCCAGGCCAGGTGACGATGAGCGGGATGTGGACGCCGCCATCGTAGGCGCTGCCTTTGCCGAGGCGTGAGGGGCTGTTGTCCGTGGGGCCGCGTGACCAGCCTTTGGCGCTGACGGTGCCGGAGAGGCCGCCGTTGTCGCTGGTGAAAATGAAGATGGTGTTCTCCCACAGGCCTTCTTTTTCCAAAGTGGCGCGCAGGCGGCCCACGCTGTCATCCACGCTCTCGACGAGGGCGGCATAGACGGGGTTTGAGTGGCCTCCTGCAGCGCGCTTGGCCTGATATTTGGCGACGACTTCGGGCTTGCCCATGATGGGGGTATGCACGGCGTAGTGGGGGAGGTAGATGAAGAAAGGCGTCGCCTTGTTTCGCTCGATGAAGCCGATGGCCTCGCTGGTGAGGCGGTCGGTGAGGAATTCGTCCTTCGGGCCGTCCTTCAGGGTATCGATGCTATAGGGCGAGAAGTAGCTCGGCGGAGAACCGCGATCCGTGCCGCCGATGTTCGTATCGAAGCCCTGATGCTGGGGGTAGAGGTCTGGGCTGCCGAGGTGCCATTTGCCGATGCTGGCGGTGGCGTAGCCGCGTGTTTTGAGCCGCTCGGCCAGGGTTTCTTCTTCCGAGGGCAATTGCTTGGTCCACTCGGGGATCTTGAACCGGGCGTGGGGGCGGTCGTGTCCGGCGATCCAGTCGGTGATGTGCAGCCGGGCGGGGCTTTTTCCTGTCAAAACAGCGGCGCGAGTGGGGGAGCACACCGTGCAGGCGGAGTAGGCCTGGGTGAACTTCATCCCGTCCTTCGCGAGCTGGTCGATGTGCGGCGTCTCGTAGTATTTGCTGCCGTAGCAGCCGAGATCCGTCCAGCCCATGTCGTCGATCAGCATGAGGATGATGTTCGGCGGTGCTTCCTGCGCGGAGAGCAGAGGGCTGAAGGCCGAGAGGAGAACGGCAAGGGAAATGGGGCGTGGCATGGTGATCATTATGAACACGATAATGGGGGGACTTGTATCAAATCAATCTCTTGATACTCCCACTGTGTAGGTATGACTTTAGTTTGACTTGAGGACTACCGACGACGACAGCAGCGCCCCCTCCTACCCAGGCTCGGTCTCAACCATGGATCACGACATCTACATTTACATCATCGCCGGTTTCGTGGCGCAGCTCATCGACGGTGCGCTGGGGATGGCATACGGCATCTCGGCGTCGAGTTTGCTGATGGGATTCGGGGTGCCTCCAGCCGTCGTGAGCAGCACGGTTCATGCGGCGGAGTGCTTCACCACCGGCGCTTCCGCCATCTCACATCACGCCTTTGGAAACATCAGCCGTGATCTCTTCCGCCGGCTCCTCATCCCCGGCATCATCGGCGCGGCAGTGGGTGCGTATGTGCTCAGTTCCTTCGATGGCGAGTTCATCAAGCCCTACATCTCCGGCTACCTGATGATCATGGGTGTGGTCATTATCGTGAAGGCTTTCATGCCATTCCCGCCTCGTGAGGTCACGACGAAACTGACCCCGCTGGCCTTGGTCGGCTCCTTCCTCGACGCCGTCGGTGGCGGCGGCTGGGGGCCGATCGTCGCCACCAATCTCATCGTTCGTGGCAATTCCGTCCGCGAAGCCGTGGGCAGCGTCAACGCCGTGGAGTTCTTCGTCACCTTGTCCGCCTCGATCACCTTTTTCATGAGCATCGGCCTCGGCCACTGGCAGGTCATCGCCGGTCTTGCCGCTGGCGGAGTCATCGCCGCCCCCTTCGGGGCTTATTTGACGAAAAGACTGCCGCATCGCCCGATGATGGTCGTCGTCGGCACCCTCGTCATCGTCCTGAGCCTGCGCACCTTGCTCAAGACGCTCGGCTACACGACTTGGTTCTGATCTTTGGCCGCAGGGCTGAAAAAGCATGGAAACTCCCTGCCAGTCTGCCATCACTGAGAGGATGTCGTTGAATCAGAATCGCTGGCTGGCGCGTGCCCTTCCGCTGTTGAGCGGAGGCTCCTTGGTGTTTGCCTTTCCCAACTGGAATCAGGAGTGGGTGGTATGGCTGTGGCTGCTGCCGCTGCTCGCCGTCATCTGGGGAACAAGGGAAGTGCGCAGGCCTTTCTGGCCGGGGTATCTCGCAGGACTGGCTTTCTTCATCCCGAATCTAGCCTGGGTGCGGCACTCGTCCCGTGTCATGGCCGGGGCGGTGGATCACTCCTGGCTCGGCCTGGGGCCGGAGCTGATGGGCTTCGGCGCGTTGATTGGGCTGAGCGCCTACTGCGCCGTGTATTTTGGGATGTGGAGCTGGTTTGCGCATCGCTACGCCAGGCCGGATTTGAAGAAATTGACGCAGGGCTCGTGGCAGGAGAGCACCTGGGAATCCCTCCGCTGTGCATTGCTGGCGGCGGGTGCGTGGGTGGCTTGTGACTGGCTGCGCAGCACGACGGTCTTCACGGGCTTTGGATGGAATGGCATGGGCGTGGGCCTGCATCAAAACCGCGTGCTCATTCAAATCGCGGATCTCGTGGGCGTGATGGGCCTTTCCTTCCTCCCGGTGCTGGTGGTCTGCACCGCTTGGAATGCCCTCCGGCGCATGTTCCATCTCTACCACGGCACAGGCTCCTGCCGGACACGGCTGGACTTCACCCTCGCGATGGTCGTGCTGCTTTCGGCGGCGGGTTATGGGGTCATGCGCATCACCGCGAAACCGGCGGACTCCGTCACGGTGCGCACCCTCCTCGTGCAGCCAAACGTCTCCCAGGTGGATGCCTGGAGCGGGCGCTTCGCCCCGCAGGTCTATGAGCGGCTGGACAAATTCACCCGCCTGTATGCCGAGGCCCGCGATGGGAAGTCGGGCATCGATTTGGTGATTTGGCCGGAGAGCGCGCTGCCCGTGCATCTCCATGGGCAGCCGGAGCGCTGGGGCCTGCCGAAGCATGAGACCTTCTTCAATGACCTCCTCAAATCCGGCGACTTCAGCCTCATCACCGGCACGGAACTGTATGACTCCTCCGAGCACGGCCCCGGCGGCCACGTCTCCGCCGTCCTCTTCCGGGGCAGCTACGCCCACCGTCAGGACTACCACAAAGTCCACCTCGTCCCCTTCGGCGAATACCTGCCCTTTGGCGACTACCCGCCCTTCTCCCTCCTCCGCGGCGTCATCCCCGGCGACTTCGAGCCGGGGAAAAGCACCGTGCCCCTCAAGCTGGAAAAACCCGAGGTCGGCATCATCCCGCTGATCTGCTTCGAAGACACCGTCGGGCGGCTCGCGCGTCGATTCGTCCGCCCCGGGCCGCAGATGATCGTGAACATCACCAACGACGGCTGGTTCCTGCAAAGCAATGAGATGGAGGTCCACACCGCGAACGCCAAATTCCGCGCCATCGAGCTGCGCCGTCCCATGGTCCGCGCCACCAACACCGGCGTCACCTGCTTCATCGACACCCTCGGCACCGTCACCCACCGCCTCGCCGATCCAGAAACGGGCAGCACCTTGATCGAGGGCTGCCTGCCCGGCGAGGTCAAGGTGCCGAGCACCGGCGAGATGACCTTGTATGCGCGTCATGGCGACTGGTTCGCGCTGCTTTGCCTGGCTGCGTGCGTCGTCCTCGTTTCCCTCCGCCGACTCCGCCGCCGCTCATGCCAGCCCTGACCTCCTACACGAAGCCCCTGACCAGCGATCAGGCCACCCGTCTGCGCGCCGTGCTGGCCGAGGCCGGCTGGACTTTTGAAACGAAGCCTTACTGCCTCTACGCCGCCTCCCGGGGGAAGGTGAACGTGCTCGTGTATGAAAAAGGCCCCAAGGTCCTCGTGCAGGGCAAGGAGACCCAGGATTTCGTCACGAACCTGCTGGAGCCCCAGGTGCTCGGCGTGGCCGAACTCGGCTACGAAGAGGTCCACCACCCCGAGATGTTCGAGCCCCACATCGGCGTCGATGAAAGCGGCAAAGGCGACTTCTTCGGTCCCCTCGTCATCGCCGGAGTTTATGTGGACCGGCAGGTCACCCATGCCCTGCGCGACCTCGGTGCCGTGGACAGCAAGCGCATCAGCAGCGACGACAAAGTCTTCAAGCTCGCCGACCTCATCCGCAGCGTGCCCGGCCTGCGCTGGCAGGTCATCCAGATCAGCCCCGCGAGGTACAACGAGCTCTACGAGAAGTTCGGCAACCTCAATCGCCTGCTCGCCTGGGGCCACGCGAAGATCATCGAGACCCTCCTGGAAAAGGTGCCCTCATGTCCGCGCGCCATCTCGGATCAGTTTGCCAACCCCGCCGTGCTCCAGCGCGCACTCCAGACGCGTGGCAGGACCATCGAGCTCATCCAGCGCACCAAGGCCGAGAGTGATCCCGCCGTCGCCGCCGCCTCCATCCTCGCCCGGGAAGGTTTTGTGAAATGGCTGGTCCAGACCGGGCAGAGTCAGGGCATCGAGCTGCCCAAAGGCGTCTCCGCCGCAGTCAAGAGCAACGCCGCTAGGATCTTCCAGCGCGACGGCATCGAGGGGCTTCGCCAGGTGGCCAAACTCCACTTCAAAACCACGCAGGAAGTGACCGGCGAGATTCAAGAGCAAGGCACCACGTCCGTCCCCGCGCCCCCTCCCGGCAACGCGTGAGCCATTCGTGGTGCAACCCCTTTGGATCTGCCTCTCGGATTCTGGTTTGACTCTTGCTGGCGATTTTCGGATAAGCAGGTGCCTGCCAATGCCATGAAGATCCGAATTCCTTTCCTGATCGTCCTCTCCCTCGTGGTCACCGCTGATGCGCGCACTTGGACAGACATCAACGGCCGCAAGATCGAAGCCGAGATGACTGGCATGGACCCCGCCTCGCGCTCGGTGAAAGTGCGCCTCGCCGATGGGCGTGACTTCGCCATCCCCATCGCCTCGCTCAGCGCCGAGGACATCGCCTTTGCCGCCTCGCAATGGCGGAAGATGCAGGCCGACGGCACAGCGGACACGACCCCGCTGCCAGCCGCCGCAGCGCCCGCCACGGGCAATGCGCCAAACCCGCAACTGCTACCGCCGCGTTTCATCGGCCGCATGTCGCCCGGCTCGCGGATCGCGCTCATTCAAAAGCACGGAGGAGATCCCAAAATCGAAGACGCTGTGACACGCTCGCTCGATTGGCTGAAGAGCAAGCAGAACGAGGATGGCTCCTGGGGCACCTCATCGAGCAAAGCGGGTTACACCGGCTTAGTGCTGCAATGCCTCACGGGGCACGGCGAAGGCCTGACATCCGCCGCTTATGGTTCAGTCGTCACCAAGGCCTGTGACTTCCTCATCCAAACAGCCGCAGCGAATGCCCAGGGCATGCTTTCCAGCAACACCAAAGGAGGAGGGGGAACCTATGAGCATGGCATCGCCACCGCCGCACTCGGGGAGGCTTACATCCTCGCCAAAGCCAGCGGCAGCGTGCCTCCAGAGCTGGCTGGCACTTTTCAGAAGGCTGCCCAGTTCATCATCGAGAGCCAAAACCAGCGAGGCTCGTGGAGCTATGGCGGCATCGAGGCTGGCCACCCGACCAGCTACAATCCCACGAGCAAGGGCGAGGATCTATCCCTGGCAAACTGGCAACTCCAGGCGCTCGTCGCTGCCAGAGAGTCAGGCATCCCCTTCAAGGGACTCGATGCCTGCCTGAAAAAAGCGGCTGATTACCTTGAGGGGAAGCAATCCAAAGACGGGGGCTATGGCGGCGTGAATTCGGACTCCCACTACAACCAGTGGCACATGTCCGGTGGTTCCATCCTCGGTCTGCAAATGCTCGGCAGTGCTGCCAAGACCAGCAAAGGTATCCGCTTCCTGCGCGCAGCGCTCACCCAGGAACCGCCCGACTGGCAGAAGTCCTTCAACCTCTACAGTTGGTGCTCGAACACATCAGCCTTCTTCAATGCAGGAGGTGACGACTGGAAGTTCTACGTCGCCACGATCATCCCCCAAATCCTCGCTGCGCAGAAGGAAGATGGCAGCTTTCAGGCCGGCAAAGCAAGCTGGCCGGCCGCAGCTGCTAGCGAAATGAACTACCGCCAGGCACTCTGCACACTCCAGTTGGAGGTCTTCTACCGCTACGGGAAGTGAGCGAAGGCATGACGTGCCCGTCATTTCAACAAGCCATCCAACCACGCATAGGCCGCCTGTCGCTCTGCCTCGGGGAAATCGTGCGGAGCATCAGGGGTGACAAGCGTGAGGTTCTTCTCCGCTTTCAACAGCGCATACACCTCTCCTGCTTTTGCATAAGCCTTGCGCACGCCACTGACGTCGAAGTTGCTATCCTTCAGCGGTGAATTGGAAAAGACCCCTCGCGGCGCGAGGGCGGCGATGACCTCGTAAAAGTCGAAGGGGATCTTGTCGGCGTTGTTTTCAAACACATCACGGATGCGCGGCATGTAGCGGTCGCTGGTCCAGCCCGCGACTTTGCCGCCGTAATAGTCGTGGAAGGGCGTGAAGCCGCAGCTCGTCACCACGGCCTTCAATCGTTCATCAAAGACTGCCGTGAAGAGCGAGTTATGTCCGCCCAACGAATGGCCGATGACGCCGATGCGGTCCTTGTTCACCTGCGGGAGAGTTTCGAGGAGATCGACGGCGCGCATGTTGTTCCAGATCGCCTTCATCGAACCACTGGCCCGTGCGGCACCGTGCTGGGTGAAATCATACTCGTATTCCCCGAACGAAGGATAGTCTGGAACGAGACACACATAGCCCCGCCCGGCCAGCTCATGCGCGTAGTGCAAGGAAGGCAGCCCCCCCAGCCCAGCGGGCTCATCCTTGCCGATCTTCGTCGTCTGATGGAGGCAGAGCATGGCAGGCGCTTTGCCGCTTGCAGGCAGCTCATTCGGGATGAGCAACCACGCAGGCACGCGGTCGCCCACCTCCGGTGTGAAGCGTACTTTGCGCCGTAGATACGTGGGCGTCTTCTCTTCG
This sequence comes from Prosthecobacter sp., assembly GCF_044378005.1. Taxonomy (GTDB): domain Bacteria; phylum Verrucomicrobiota; class Verrucomicrobiia; order Verrucomicrobiales; family Verrucomicrobiaceae; genus Prosthecobacter. Next base: position 5,004 of record NZ_JBILYB010000068.1, on the reverse strand, counting down.
GAGACGACTTCGACCTCCAGCGGAGCCCAGCGTGAGGTGTCATGCAAAGTACCCATGACCTGCTGCATCCCTGCTTTGATGTGCGAAACACGTTCGGCCCAGTCTGCCGCTGTTTTGACTGCGCGTTCACCGCCGCTGGCATCGCGCACGACGAGCAGATTTGAGTGATCGGGATACGCAATGGCCTGCACTGCCACGGCAGGTTTGATTTGCTCCGGCCTCGTCAGGAACGACTTCGGCATCAGCGTATGCACCGCGCCCATGATGCGCTCTTCGACATCGGGCGCGAACTTCGTCGGGCGATCATAATAGACCATCGCGCCCGCGCCCTCGTAGCCCCCTTCATCCAAGACGCGGCGAGATGGCACGTAACAGGGAACGTCGTTGGAGTAGCCGTTCACCCACAGGCGGGAGCGGTCGAATTCGCGCTTGATCCGCAGCGAGTAATCCACCGTGATCTCACCCGGCAGGAAGACCATGGCCATGTCATCTCCGAATGACCATCGCTGCACGAGGTAGGGCAGGTGAGTCGGGAGCGCCTCGCCACGATCGAGTCGCGCGAGGTTTTTTTTCGCGTGATACGCGGTCGCCGCCGTCTTTGAAGCGGCAAGGGCTGCCCACTCTTCGCGCGTCGGCAGCTTGTCATAGGCGAGCTCGATCAGCTTTGTCTGACACTCCAGTTTGCCGTTTACAGGCACTAACACAGCCGTTGTCAGCCGTTTCGCCTCGGCTCCAAGGTCTTCTCCATACTTTTTGACGAGCTCCATGGTGCGGCGCGGATTCGGATTCTGATCCGCACCACAACCGAGTGCCGTCAGCGCGATGGCACCGGGGAACTCGCGCTGGAGCGCCTCCTGGGCCACGCCGGCCCAGTCCCCATGGATCTCCTCAATGCCGATGGTCGTGCAATGGCAGGCATAGCTGGTGAAGATCGCCCGCACTTTCCCATCGGCGTCCGTGACACGCAAAACGGGCAGGTCATGATCGATCGGTTTTAATGGGAACGCGCGACGGTTCGCGGCGAAACCGACCTTGCCAACCCCCCAGGCCAGTGTCGCCGGTTTCCGGTCCGCCAACGCGGCCAGCGCGGCTTTTTCGATGTAGTCTGTGAGTTCACGCGTGTAGCGCTCAATGGCGACCATGTGCTCCGCAGGGATGTCCATGCCAAAAAGGTTTGGCAGGATGCCCAGGATCATCGGCGCGCAATGCGTGTGGCTGGAGCAGATGGCGAAGCGCTCATTGATCAGCTTGGTCTTCGCCGAGAGCCGACGCAGCACTTCGTCTCGCATTGAGGCCGGGATGCCGCAGTTGTCCACCGTCACCAAGACCGCCGGGCCTTCTTCATCGCTGCCAATGGCAAGCGCTTTGGCAAAGATGTGCTGTGAGACGCCCGTGTTTGGCAGACGACGCCCGCCGTAGCCACTGAGCCGCACGGGATAGTCTGGCGTAATATCCACCGAGGCCGCGCCCACTTGCCGATATTCCTCAGCGATGGTGACAAGCGGCAGCAGGCAAAGAAAGAGGAAGAACTTCATGCCAGCACTACGCCGCGCCGCCGCGAAGGCTTGCCGCAGAAAGGCTCTTCTGGTCAAAGAGCCGCGCCCATCGAGATTAAGACTCGAAGTTAATTCCCCTCGATCACGGCACCAGGCTCGATCTTCCAATTTCCATTGTCACTGGTGACCTTCCACTGGCGGCGCTGGAATTGCTTTTTGTAGGACCAGGCGGCCTCGTAATCCCAGGTGCTGCCGCTGATCTGTTTCATGGACCTTATCTGGATGACGAATACAGGCACACGGAAATCGGGGTCGATGGCGGTATTCTCCGGCGGTGCAGTGCCAAGCACGCTGGCGCTGATGATGCGGAGCTTGAGATCATCAAAACGCTTCAAAAACGGCACGCTGGCAGGTGTGAAATCCCGGGCTCGAACGATCTCACCCAAGGCAATCGAGTAACTTTTCTGCACGCCAGGATTCAGGTCCGGCAACGTGCGAATGATCTCCCGCACGAGAGCCTCAGTGCCAGCCGACTCATAATCTGCCAGGGATGCTCCTTCACGATCCACAGGACCGCAGGAGGTGAGTAAAATCAGAACAAACAGATGGGGAAGAAAGCGGGCAAACACCCTGGTAACTGCCATGGGATTCGAGCGCGCGCAATTTCTCCCTTTCGATGCAGAGGCACGAATACGAAAAAGCCGTCTGCGCTTTGGGCGCAGACGGCTTTCCAAATATTCTTCGAGCGTTGATTACGGAGCTGGAACTTCCGCCTCGACACTAAAATCATCAAAGATGATCGAGGCACCACTGGAGTGACCGTCTGCACCAAGATCCCAGACAGTCGAAATGTCAGAGAATCGAGACCCCGCAGGCAGAGGGATACTCGATTCCGTCACTGGAACACCATCCATATGGACGATCCATGTTCCAGCCTGCTGATTAACGGCAATTTCGAAGCGATGGGCCCCACCGCCGGGCGTGATGTGCTGAATGGAGTCATGCACGGTTCCATCAGGCTCAACTGAGGAAATCCGCCCTGTGGCACTGTCGATCCAAAGGGCCAGAAGTGGATTGCCATCATCGCCACTCACCTGCCATCCAAACTGATCGTCACCATTTTCCTCTCCAGGCTCCAGACGCATGGTGAAGCTGGACACCACCTGACTGGAAGACTGGGCTTGGTTTCCAACATCATGCCAAAGCACCACAGGTTCTGTGCCGACCACCTTTTCACCACCAAAATGAACAGCCGAAGTTTCAGTGCTGCTGATCTGCCCAGACGAGGCTTCATCCGAATCGCTCATAGTCTTACTCCCACCGACTTGGACGATATCAACAGACTCAGAGGACTTCTTTGAAGCAGTCGAAGAAGGCGTGACCGTCAGGCGAAGCTGGAAAGGACCATTAAAGACCCAATTGCTGCCGAGGTAGATTGTCCCAGGGCTGATGCGAATCAACACGAACTCATTAGGATTACTGGTCGCCAAGCCTACTTGGTTTGGACCTACCGTAAAAAGGGGTGTGCTGGAAGTTGGTGTATTCGGGAACCTGAAGACGCCGTCTGGACCTGCAAAATTCGAGGTCGTCGGATTCGTGCCTGTTTGTCGATAGAGATCTATTGCCAAGCTGGCGACTTTTCCACCTGAGGTTAGGCCCGCGACAAAAACTGTCAGATCCGATGGATTTGGCAGCCTGATCAAAAAATAGACTTCGTCAGTTCCTATATTACTGCCGTTCGCGGTGATTCGAGACGGCACTCCTGACGCTGCGGTCAAGATGGTCGAGTCTATTCTATAATAGCCAAAGGGAGGGTTTAATGGATCAACGTAGAAGTTCTCACCGTTTTCATAGTCGGTAGTCCTCCTGAATAGTTCTGTGGTGAACGTCGTAGTCGGATTGACCGTCCCAACCTCAATCGGGGTATCTGTCAGGGGCGCGGCACCCGGCACCGTAGCGAGAATGGAAGTGTTTGATTCCTTCACAAAGGTGGCAGCCTGCCCACCGAATAGAACGCGAGTGGTATAGTTGAGGTTTTGTCCGAAAATGCGCACCTTCTCACCAGCACGAGCAACGGCAGGATAGAATTCGTAGATGCACTGGCCCGGAACAGGCGCAATCGTCGGAGGAGGGATTGGGGAGACCGTAATCTGAACGGTGTTGGACTCCGTCGTTCCAAAGTCGTTGGTAATCACACACTTGTAGGTTCCTGCGTCCAAGAGTTGCGCGACTGCAAAAGACAGCTTGGCGGCTGTTTTTCCAGGCACGTCCTGCCATGCAGTTCCACCGGGTATCGAAACCTGCTTCTGCCATTTATATTTGATCGTCGGAGACCCCGTAGCAGTAACTGTCGTTTCGATCTTGGATTCCTGAATGCCACTGGCAGCAGGGGGCTGGCCGACAACAACAGGCGGACCACTGACGGTGATGCTCAGCGCCTTGCTGGTGACTTTGCCGCTGAAATTTTGAACGATGCAGCTGTACTTGCCGGTGTCAGAAATTTGAGCTGGGTCGATGATCAACTCGGCAGCAATCTGGCCGACAATGGGAAGATTGTTTTTGAGCCACTGATAGGTCAGAGGATTGGCTGGGATGATCGGGGCTGGTGGAGCTGGGACATCTGCAGGCCGGTCAGTGCCAGAAGCGATGACTTTAAGATGCAGCTTTTGCCCGGCCGGAATTTTTGGCGTGGCCACAAGCCCAGGCGTGGCGTTATAGGGCAGAACTGTCGTCTCTTGTGTGATCTTCGGGGCGGCATCCACCTGGAGGTAGATAAGGTTGGAAACGACCGTTCCTGGGCTCGATGGAGCCTTGGGTGCATTTGAAATGGTGCATTGGTATTCCCCGATCTCAGCGGCAGAAAGCTTTGAAAGCGATAGTGATGCTGTCTTGCTGAGGATTTTGTCATTGAACAAGGCCTGCCCCGCCGGGCGGAATTTCCAAGCATAAGCAAGGGGAGTGGTTCCGCCTGCAACAATGGCCATTTTCACAGCCCCCCCCGTGGCACCAAACAGTGGGCCAACAGGTTGAGAAATAATGACAGGAGGAGAGATAATGGAGATAGCTGCAGCCGCACTCGTCACGGTGCCCACTTCGTTTCTCACTACTACTTTGTAGCTGCCACGGTCATCCCACGTGATCGAAGAGAACGCGAGAGTTGCAGTATTGGTGCCTGTCCGCGTTGCGGTATCAGCAATGTTTTTACCATCTTTCTGCCACTGGTATAGCAGTGTCCCCTCATTTCCGGTGGTGTCCATGACCACCATCAAACTCGGGCTGGCTGGTGCTGCGGTGATGTCTATGGTGGCCTTCTGGGGCTGAGTTACGATTTTGGGTTTATGAACCACCTGCACTACGGCGACTTGCGCACTCTCCGTGGGTTGTTCTCCAGGCAGGCCTAGATCAGGGGTAATCTCATTGGTGATGCGCACTTTGTAGTTCCCCGGCCCCTCGGCCACGCCCGCGGCAGTCGAATCGGTTCCTTTGATCGACAGGGTCGGCTTGTTAG
>NZ_JBILYB010000201.1:0-8209 GCF_044378005.1 Prosthecobacter sp. | reverse complement strand
CATTTTGGCGGTCAGTTTGACTGGCCAGATGCCAGCTATCAGAATCGTGCTCGCATTTACGAGGACCACATGGATTACACGCTGGGCCTGCTGTATTTCCTGGCCAATGATGCGGCTGTGCCCAATCATGTACGATCCGACATGAAGAAGATCGGTCTGCACAAAGATGAGTTCGTTGACAACGGCAACCTGCCTTACCAACTCTATGTCCGCGAGGCACGTCGCATGAAGGGCGAGTATGTGATGACGCAGCATGATGTGCAGGAGAATCGCCGCAAGTCCGACAGCATCGGACTGAGCAGCCACTTCATCGACTGTCATCACGTCCAGCGTGTCGCTTTGAATGAAAACGAGTTCGTCAATGAAGGTCGTATCTGGCGCATGGGCCATGCGAACCAGATTGCCTATCGCGCACTGACTCCGAAAGCCGTCGAATGCACGAATCTCCTCGTTCCTGGAGCTGCTAGCTATTCTCATGTCGCCTTCTGTACACTGCGTTTGGAAAGCGTGTGGATGATCACGGGTCATGCGGCAGGGATAGCCTCTGCGATGGCTTTGAAAGACGGAAGCGATGTTCAAAAAGTAAATGTCCCAGCCTTGCAGGACAAACTCCGGACGCAGCATCAGGTTGTTGATTTCATTCCCAACCAACCTGAGAAGTGTGAGCACCTCAACGGTCCTCCAGAGTTTTGAATCGGAGTGAGCGAGGCAAGCAACTGCAACCCTTCCGCCAGATCACACTCGGTCTAGGGTCCGAGCGCATCATGTTTGACCGGTTGCAGTCGGATGCCCAAGCCGTTGTGAAAGATGCTCTGCGAACTGCTTCACCTTGGCTCCGAGCTTGTCCAGGCTGCCTGGTGTGACGCGATCTGACGGGCCGCTGATCCAGATGGAGGCGACGGGATGGCCGCGATGATCGAAAACGGGGGCGGCGACGCAGGCGAAGGTTTCGCTCTCTTCGCCGCGGTCGAGGGCGTAGCCTTGTGCATGGACTTTTTTGAGTTCGGTGAGGAAAGCCGTGGCGCTGGTGATGGTGTGACGCGTGTGTTTGGTGAACTTCATCTGCTGCACGAACACCTTCTGTGTCTCCGGATTCCAATAGGCGAGCATGGCCTTTGCGGGCGCGGCGGTGTGCAGGGTGAAGGCGTGGCCGATCTCGACGACGACTTTCACCGGATGCGAGGACGGCACCTGATCAAGCACCACGCCATGATTGCCGGCCAGCGTGCCGAGTAGCGCGGTCTCGCCCGTGGCATCGCGCAAGGCGGTGAGGATGGGCGCGGCCGCCTGGATGAGGCGTTCGCCACCGACGGCGGCATGGCCGAGGCTGAGAAGCTTACGGCTGGCACGGTAGATCTTCGTGGCCTCGTCGCGCTCAGCATAGCCGCGGAGCGTGAGCGTGGTGGCGATGCGGAAAACGGAGTTTTTCGGCATGTTGAGCGCCTCGGTCATCGCGGTGAGGGTCATGCCTTCTGGGTGTCGCGACAGCAGCTCCAGCAGATCCAGGGTGCGGTCGAGGATGGGCACCTTGTAGCGGCTGAGAGGGTTGATGACTGTTTTTCGGACCTTCGGCATGCGTTTGATATACAAAACAAGATTTGGGATTGCAAACGCGTAGTGAGTGGCCTTGAATTAAGTTCTTCATTTCAACACTCGGACCAAATGACAAACCTCACTGAATCCACGATCATCGTCACCGGCGGCTCGCGCGGCTACGGCGCGGGCATCGCCGAGGCCTTGGTCAAGGCAGGAGCACGGGTCTGGATCACCGGACGCGATGCCGTCAGGCTTGACGAAACGGCCCGGCGCATCGGAGCCACGCCCTTCGTCGCTGATGTGGCGGATGGAGCGGCGTGGGACCGGCTGATGGCCGAGGTGCTGGCTCAAACGGGGCGCCTTGATCTCTTGATCAACAATGCCGGTGAAGGGGTGAAGATTGGCCCGGCGAGTGAACAGACGGACGCTGCCATCGAGCAAAGTCTTGCCAGCAATCTTACGGGGGCCATGCTCGGCTGCCGTCGGGCAGCGGCGATCATGCAGAAGCAAGGCAGTGGCCTCATTGTGAATATCGGCAGCGCCTGCTCCACGCATGCCTGGCCGGGCTGGAGCGTGTATTCTGCCGCGAAGGCGGGTTTGCTCATGTTCACGCGCTGCCTGCTCGCCGAGCTGCGGCCACACGGCGTGCGCGTGACCTCCATTTTGCCGTCGTGGGGACAGACGGAGTTCACCGAGGCCGCAAACTTGCCGCCGCGTGATCCTGCGGTGCTCGCCCAATGCATTTCGCCTGCCGACTTGGGTGATCTGCTTGTTCAAATCGCCCAACTGCCCGCGCACCTCGTGACCGAGGAGATCAAGCTCTGGCCGATGGTGCAGCCGATAGCTCAACTTTAATCCAACTGCTAACATGCGATTACTCATCTTTCTCGCCCTCGCCCCGCTGCTGCATGCCGCGGAGCATTCGATCAAACCCGGTGACAATCCGCAAGCGGTGATGGATCGCGCGGCTGCGGGCGACAAACTGGTCTTTTTGCCCGGTGTGCATCAGCACGGCCTCACGAAACACCGCTCGATCCTGTGCGTAGACAAATCGATCCACATTGAGCTGAGCGAAGGGGCCACGCTGAAGCTCGCGAACGAGGCGACGAAGCTCGAAGCACTGCCCGAGATCACCACCGATCAGGATGCGGGCAAGAAGCTCGATGATTTGGAAATGGGCGGAGGCTTTGACCTCATCAAGCCCTGCATCTTCACCATCCGGATCGACTCCGAAGGCAGCAATGGCCATGCGGACACCTTTGCGTGGGGTGTGTTTGAAAGCGCGGACAATCCGCAGGGCATCGCGAAGCTACCGCCTTCCGCCAGCAAGTTTGCCGAGACGCCGCATCAGCGGGTGGCGATCACCGGCGACTGGCAAATGCTGGCCCACGGCGTGCAGATTCGCTTTGGTAGCAAGACAGGGCACAACAAAGGCAGTACCTGGTTCAGCACCTATGATGGCCCAGTGGCCTATGGCATCCGAGTCGGCCATGGACGCCAGCCGGACAGCATCGAAAACGTGCGCATCACTGGCAAGGGCACCATCGACATGAATGCCACGCACAACGTGCAACCCGGCTTCCTCGTAAAGGACATCAACGCCTGCGTCCTCGTCCATGGTCGCGTGCGCGGCGTGCTGGTGGAAGGCATCACGATGATCGACACGAACCGCTCCGTGATGTGCTACGGCGAGCACACGGGCAAGTTCCTGGCTGGAGGCAAAACCGGACCTGGCGAGTCCTTTGACGCCGAGGACATCACCATCCAGCGCACGCGCACGATCAATCCGAACGGCTCCGGCTATTTGCTCGGCCACCCCTCATTCCGCGGTCATCTGCGCAACGTGAGGTGCAACTACAACTACATGGAAACCGGCGTCACCAGCATCGAGCCGAACTTCAATCTCGATGGTTACGAGGTCATCGGTAACGTCATCAAGAGCGGCGGCAGCGCCATTCATTGCTGGCGCTGCTCGCGCAACGGCTTCGTCATGGACAACCTGCGCATCGACGACATCAAAGTACAGCACGTCGTGCATCTCGGTGCGCCGCGTGGCTGGGAAAGCCCCGAGCCGCCTCTTCAGCGGAACAATCGCAACCTGCTCAGCGATCCCGTGCCAGTCGGCGCGCCGCATGTCGCACCTTTTGGTCGTCGTTTGCTCGTCAGCGACTACGGCGGCAACAAAGTCGCGATCATCGCTGCCGATGGCCGCGTGGAGTGGGAGCATCCCGCCGAGAAACCGCAGGACGTTTGGAGGCTCGCCAACGGCAACGTGCTCTTCAGTCACCTGCGCGGTGCCCGCGAGGTCACGCTCGACCACAAGATCGTCTGGAGCTATCTCGCCCCGGAAAAGACCGAGGTACACGGCTGCCAGCCTTTGCCCGATGGCAACGTCATGGTCGTCGAATGCGGCACGAAGCGGCTCATCGAAGTCGGTCGCGATGGCCAGATCGTGCGCGAGATCGCCGTGCCGGTGAAAACCAAGAACACGCACGACCAGATGCGAGGCTGTCGTCGCACTCAGGATGGTCGTTACCTCATCAGCGCCAAAGGCGACCGCGCCATCCTCGAACTTGCCGCTGATGGAAAACTCCTTCGTAGCATCCCGACACCCGGCGATCCCCACGAAGTTCGGGAATTGCCCAACGGTCATCTCCTCATCGCCTGCGGTGAGGGGGAGGCCATGCTCGAACTCGACCGAGAAAGCAAAACTGTGTGGAAGCTCGGCACGCAAGATGTGCCGAACAATCCACTGCGTCTCATCAGCGGCTTTCAGCGCCTGCCCGACGGGCACACCCTCGTCATCAACTGGCTCGGCCACGGCTACCTCGCCAGCACCGCCCAGTTCTTCGAACTTGACGAGCAAAAGCACATTGTACGCCAATTCACCGATCACGCCCGCTTCGTCAGCATCAACAAAGTGCAGGTCCTCGATGTTCCCGGTGATCCCGCGAGGAACGAGGTATGGCGGTGAGAAAGTGGTTTCGGCTTTAGCCGAACTATGTGCGTTGAAGGAGGTTAAAAAGCAGTCACCTTTGCCTCATGAATCTCCGATATTTCCTCCCTGCCATGCTTCTATCGATCGGCTCCACCCTGGCGGCTCCGATGGAAACCGATCTGTGCATCTACGGCGGCACGAGCGCGGGGGTGATCGCGGCAGTGCAGGGGGCAAAGATGGGCCAAAAAGTGGTGCTGGTTGAGGCTGGGCAGCATCTGGGCGGTATGAGTGTGGAGGGGCTGGGAGGAACGGACATTGATAACCAGCCGTTTCAAAACAGCCGCGCGGTGGGTGGGATGGCGCTGGAGTTTTATCGCCGCGTGAGTGTTCAATATGGACGCTCGGAGGCGTTTGAGGCGATGCTGGCGGCGAAGGGCAAGAACACGTCGCTGTGGCGGTTCGAGCCGCATGTGGCCGAGGCGGTTTGGGAGGCGTGGGTCGCGGAAGCGGGCGTCACGGTGCTGCGCGGGCATCGTTTGAAGGAAACGAACGGCGTGACGAAAGACGGCACACGCATCACGGCGCTGCATTTTAACAATGGGGCCGAGGTGCGGGCGCGGGTGTTCATCGACGCGACTTACGAGGGCGATCTGCTTGCGTTCGCAGGCCTGAGCTTTGCCGTGGGGCGTGAAGGCAATGCGAAGTATGGCGAGACCAACAACGGCATCCGCACCGACACCACGCACAAGCAGCACGACAAACCCATCGACCCCTATGTGACGCCGGGTGATCCGAAGAGCGGCCTCATCTTTGGCGTGCAGGACTCACCGCTCGGCGAGCACGGCGCGGCGGACGAGAGCATCCAGGGCTACTGCTTTCGGCTCTGCCTGACCAAGGCCCCGAAGAACCGCATTCCCATCGAAAAACCCGCGAACTACAACGCCGCGCACTACGAGATGCAGCGACGCTACCTCGCCGCAGGTGGCGTCATCAGCCCACCCCATGCTGCCGTGCCGAATGGTAAGAGCGATCCCGGCACATGGCACTCGCTTGCCTCAAACTTCACCGGCTGGAATCATCGCTACCCCATCGCGAGCTACACCGAGCGCGAAACGATGCTGCGTGAGAGCCGCGACTACATCCACGGCCTGTATTGGTTCATGGCGCATGACGAGGCCGTGCCCGCGAAGCAACGCGAGGCTTGGGCCGCTTGGGGTCTGTGCCAAGATGAGTTCACCGACAGCGGCGGTTGGCCGCGTGTCTTTTATGTCCGCAACGGCCGCCGCATGGTCGGCGACTTCGTTTTAACCGAGGCGCAGCTCCGCAAAGCGAACCCCGAACCCGTGAACGACAGCGTGGGCATGATCTGGTGGCCACCGGACTTCCACAGCGCCCGTTGCCTCGTGAAAAACGGTCGCGTGTGGAATGAAGGCGCCGTCTTCAATGTCTCCAAAGAGCCCGACTGGATCCCCTGCGGCATCCCGTATCGCTGCCTCGTGCCCAAGGCCGTCGAATGCACGAACCTCCTCAGCCCCACCTGCCCGTCATCGAGCTACGTGGCCTACGGTGCCTATCGCATCGAGTTCACCTTCATGGCCGCCGCCCAATCCGCCGCCACCGCCGCCGCGATGGCGCTGGAAGCTGGCACCTCCGTGCAAAGCGTGGACTACAAGAAGCTGCGTGAGCGTCTGCTGGAGGATAAGCAGGTTCTCGCGATTCCTCATGGATCATGAATACGGAGACGCATCACATCCGCCTAGCCACGGAAGCCGATGCTCCAGCTTTGGAAAGGCTGATCCACCTCTCCGTGCAAAAACTCCAGGCACACTGCTACTCCCAGGCACAAATGGATGCCGCTATGGGTGCTGTGTTCGGCGTGGATCGACAGCTCATCCGTGATGGCACCTACTTCGTCATTGAGCGTGATGACCTCATCATCGGCTGTGGCGGTTGGAGTCGGAGAAAGGCCGTGTTTGGGGGCGATCTGGATCGCGTGGGCGAGAGCGAACTGATCGACCCGCGCACCGAGCCCGCACGGATTCGCGCCTTCTTCGTGCATCCAGACTGGGCTCGGCGAGGTGTCGGAAGCGCGATCCTTCGGGCATGTGAGGAAGCGATCCGCGCCGCTGGATTTGATCGCATCACGATGGTCGCCACGCTGGCTGGCGAGCCGCTTTATGCTCGCTTCGGTTATGCCGTTGAGGAACGCTACGCGGTGCCCATGAGCGATGGATTGACCCTGCCTGTGGTGCGAATGTCCAAGCATCTGCCGCGTGTGATGAGTTCAGCTATTTCCAAAGCAACGATCCAAGACCTTACAGACCTGCTGACTCTGGTGAAGGATTGCGTCGCGGCCATGCGAGCTGCTGGCATTGAGCAATGGGACGAGATTTATCCTCATGCCGACAACATCAGTGCCGACATCGCAGCAGGCACGATGGATGTTTTGAGAGCCGATGGCGACATCGTCGCCTGCATCACGGTGGATCAAAACCACGACCCGCTGTGGCAAGGTCTGGACTGGAGCACCGACAGTGAGCCTGCGGCTGCCCTGCATCGGCTCATGGTGCATCCATCGCAACAAGGCCGGGGCCTTGCGAAGCAACTCATGCTTCATGCGGAGGCCGTTGCACGATCCCGAGGATGCCTCAGCATCCGGCTCGACACCTTTCTGCAAAACCCAGCCGCCATGGCACTCTATCCTCGCCTTGGCTATCGCCCGACAGGTACGGCGATGATGAGGAAAGGCGAGTTAGCTGGATTTGAGAAGCTTCTATGACACCAGTCGTCTCCGATCACTTTATGAAACGACTTTTCCTGATCCTCATCGCGTCGTACTCAGCGTGTTTTCTCAGCGCGGCGGATGTCAAAACCGCCGCTGACCAAGCCCACTCCGAGATCTGGCGGCGCTTCATCGACGAGTATGGGATCATGATCGACTTCGCGGACATGGACGGGAAGGTCTCGCTGCCGACGCCAGAAGAGTGCAAGGCGGGCAAACCGAACGCGCTGGGATGGTGGGCACCGATTGAAAATGGGGCAATGTTCAACGGGCTCTACATGGACGCAGCGGTGAATCGCTGGAAGCGTACGAAGTCCGCAGAAGATGCCGACAAGGCACGCAAGCTCATGGAAGGGCTGCTGCTGCTGAACTCGATCAGTGAGGTGAAGGGCTTCGTGGGTCGCGGCGTGAGCACGGATGGGAAGTCGCACTACCCGATGGGCTCGAACGATCAGACGATGCCGTGGTTCCTCGGCCTGTGGCGCTACTGGGAGTCGGAGCTTGCTACCGAAGCGGAGAAGACGCGCATCGCGAAGCATCTCGCCGAAACGGCTGAGGAGATCGTCCGTCTTGGGTGGCAAATGCCTGCCGAGGAGCCTTTCAAAGTGCGTGGCAGCTTCAATGGCTTCCACTTTGAAGAGGCTGCGCGAATGCTCTTCACCATGAAGATGCTGCATCGTGTCACGGGTGATGAAAAATGGCGCACGATGTATCTGGCGGAGCTATCGAAGCGTGGTGGCGAGAAGCAGCTCTCGAAGCGCGAGATCTGCATCGGCGGGATGGTGTTTTGGTATTCCAAGAATCACAACTGGACCTCATGCGCAGCCGTGGGCGGCTTGCGCGGCCTGTGGGAGCTGGAGATGGACGCAGCACTCAAGGCCGACTTTGCCAAAGGCCTCGTCGCGAGCGCGAAACTGGCGGCGGAATGGCTTTCACTCGCGAAGCAATTCGAC
>NZ_JBILYB010000067.1:0-30732 GCF_044378005.1 Prosthecobacter sp. | reverse complement strand
GCATGACGACGCGGTGACACGCGTGACCTTCGGCATCGACGTGCATGCCCTCAGCGCCGATCACAACAAGAAGCACGCCATCATGCCCAAGCCCATCGACATGAAGCCCTACGACATCCCGCTGCGAGCACTGATCGCCAAAGACATTGATGGCCTCATGATGGCCGGACGCTGCATCAGCGGCGATTTCATCGCGCACTCCAGTTACCGCGTGACCGGAAACGCCGTCGGCATGGGTGAAGCCGCTGGCGTCACCGCCGCACTTGCTGCTTTATCAAAGCGCCTGCCCCACGAAGTCGCGTGGAGCGAGAGTGAGGCAAAGCTGAAGACGATGGGGCAGCGGGTGTAGAGATCCTCGTCTGCACCGCGCCCCACTCTGAAGACCTCAGTCATGGACAGGACTTCGACGGTGTCCGAATCGTCAACCCCTTCAGCCTCAAGGCGCCGGCCGGAGGCCAGCAAGGTGGTCCGCACCTGCGAAGCCGCGAAGCGAATCCCCTGGGCGGCGTCTCCGCATCTTCAAGTCCCAGCTTCCCCACAAAAGCCTGTTCAACCCGGCGTGCCGGTTGATTCCTCGGCCAAAGCCACCCTGCAGAGGTCCCCTGTCACCCTCACGAGCAGCGGCACGAGGGCATCGGAGCAGACTTGGGAGAGCTTGTAGGCCCGGGCAAAGTCGTTGTCGCCTTTCTCCAGCAGGCGCAGGGCTCCGGCGATGGGCGGATGCCCCTCCATGTAGGGGTGCGCGGCATCCCCGAGCGTACTGATGGCCTGCTGCACCGCCACGGACACACGCTGCGCCACACCCCGCGCGATCCGTTCCAGCATCACACCATCGTTGTGGTTGGAGGCATTGTTAAACAACAGATCCAGTGACCGCGTCGCCCGCTGAGCCTGCATCAAATGTGGCAGCACCTCGGAGAGACGCTTCTGGGCGGTGATCACATGCTGCAACATGGCATCATCACCACGAGCGAGTCGCTGATTCACTCCGGCAGCCAGGCGTTGCGCCGCCGCCAGCTCAAAGGGCTGCATCGGCACCTTCAGCTCGTTCAGCTGCCGTTGGCTGTTTTGCATATCTGCGGCAGCAGCGACTTCCGTGTTGGCGCTGAGATCAAATTCACCTGGGTTCGGGAAGGTGAACTTGGCTTTGAGCAGATCGCTTCCCACCGTCTGGTTGAGGAGCTTGGTCTCCAGTCCGACATACTTCTTCAGCAGTGGATCATAGGCCGGCCCATGCTCTTCCATCCGGGCGCGGGCCTCGTCCGCGTTCGGCGGGCTGTTGAGGTCCAGCGGGCTCAGCCGCAGGAAGTGAAAACGCTCGCCGTAAAAAGCATCCACGCTTCGGTCGGCCTCATCCGCCGCCTGACGATCCTGCACCATCCGCGCAGAGCTGCGGAACTGCACCTTGTCCAGCGGCACCTCGAGCTGGTGCTGGAAGTGGTCCCGCGTCACCGCACGGCTCAGAGAGGTGAAATCGGAGAAAAGCTCCGCCGCAGGTGCTTCCAGGTGAAAAACACCGGGCTCCTGAAGCGCCAGCGCCGCTTTCACACGGTCCGCATCGGCGGGGTGGGTGTGGTTCCATGCCGTCCGCGACTCCTGCACCGCCTTCTCGATCTCCCCACGCACCTTCTCCTGCATCGTACTCTCGCGCCAGACCACGAGCGCGGGCAGATCATCCGGCAGCTCCTTCGTCTGGAAAGTTTGGTAGGCGTCGTTCATCGCCGCCCCATGCGCCACGCTCAGCAGTCTGAGGCGCTCCGCCGTGCGTGGAAATTCGTCGCTGCCCGCCACTTTCGCCTCGTAGCTGTCCGCGTCGAACTCCATCTGCCGGGACATGAAGCAACTGATCGCATGACCCGCCTGCATCAGGCACCACAGCACCTTCCGCCCCATCCACACGCCGCCCTTCGCCAGTAGAAATACCAGTTTCAGCCAGAGGTTCTCCGTGGTGGCCCAATCCTCCAGCCGCTCGTCCCAGTGGTCGCGCTCATACACCACGCGGGCAAACCAGCCGTTCACACTGCGGATGATGAAGCTGAACCGCATCCCCGCCCCCTGCGCGAAGTGGCCGAACTCATGGGCCAGCACTCCCGTGAGCTGGCGCATCGTCATCCCGGCCGCCATCAGCAGCCCGATGGTCAGCACCAGATCATGGGTGAAAAAGCTCAGCCAGCCCCAGCGGAATCCTGCCGAGGCATTCACCTGGGCATCCAGCCTGATCTCACGCGGCACCGGCGCACCCACCACCTCGCAGACCTTCCGCACCAGGGCGAAAAGCTGCGGCTCGTTCGCCTCCAGCAGCTTCAGTGGCGGCGGCGGCTTCGGGGCACGTGAAAACAACGGCTTCACCAGGAAGAGAATGAAAATCACCCCGACCACCGCAGGACCCAGATAAAGCACCAGCGCGATGAGGGTCGCCCGCCCGTGCAAGTTCTCGAACATCATCGTGTCGTTCAGCAGATGCCACCACACCAGCCAGCCCATCGCGATGATCAGGGCGATGTAGATGACCGGCAGCAGCACCATCGTCAGGGCCACGATCCCCAGCCCGCCTTGGTAGAAAAAAGAAAGCTTCGCAGGTCGGATACCACCCGTGAAGGCCTGTTCTGGAGATGAGGAATAGGTGTCAGTCATCGGGAGAAATCGCCACTTTCCTAGCGACTCCCCGACGAGCCGTCAATATGGGATCTCTTCCCTCGACAACTCTCCGAGAAGGGAACAGTCAAAATAGACGGATCACCAAAAGACGGGCAGGCCCCGTCGCTTCAATGTCTGGCCGGATCGCAATAGTCGAGGTCCTGCAGTAGTAACCATCCCAACCATGCCTTTCCCCAACCAGCCCGAACCTGCGCGGCAGCGTCTTGGAGTGCGCCGGGCCTCCGGCGCTCTCCGGTGGCTTGGCGACGTTCGAAAGCTTCAGAGGACTGGAGCACTCCAGAACGCTTTCGCGGTCATTGTGACTCTCTTGATCTTCACGGCAACTGTCGCCCGCGCGGAGACGATGCTGCAGTACTTCAATACCTCGTGGGCGGAGATCACGGCGAAGATGCCGGAACTGGCGGAGGCGGGTTATACGTCGCTTTGGCTGCCGCCGCCGACTAAAGGCTCCGGCGGGCTGTCGGTCGGGTATGACATGTGGGACCCGTTTGATCTGGGGTCGAAGAATCAGCGGAACTCGGTGCGGACGCGGTATGGGACGGAGGCGGAGTTGATTCGGCTCGTGGAGGTGGCGCATCGGTTTGGGATTCGCGTGTATTTTGACAACATCATGAATCACCGCGCTTTCGATGTGCCGGGATACAATGAGAACACGCCCATCGACATCTATCCGGGCCTCGTGCCAGAGGATTTTCATCTGCGGAAGACGCAGGATGGGTTTTACCGGAAGTGGGACAACACACGCTCGTGGAGTGATGCGTGGCAGGTGCAGAATCTGGGGCTGGCGGACCTGATCGACATCGCGCAGGAGCCGGGGACGACGAACAATAACTTTGGCCTCACGGAAGGCTCCACGGCTCCGAAGATCAAGTTTGTGCGTGATCTGTTGCGCCCGGAGCAATACTGCTATTTGCCCAATGGGACGTATGTGGGCTTTGGGCCGGGGAATGGCATCACGACGGAGCTGCTGAATGCGAACAAGGCCTTCTATGAAGAGCGGGTGGAGGATTATCTGAATCGTGCAGCGCGTTGGTTGATTGATCGCACGAAGGCGGACGGACTTCGTCTCGATGCGGTGAAGCATGTGAAGGCGGATTTCTTCGGGGCGACGTTTGGCGTGGACAAGGATTCGAGCGACTACGGCTACTCGGGTCAGGTGCAGCGGCAGTTCAACATCACGCGCGGCTTTAGCGATGCGAACCATCGCGACACGGTTTTCAGCCTCGATGGCGGTCGTGATGATGCGATGCTGTTTGGCGAGCATCTCGGCGAACCTCCGGCTTACGGGCCGTACATCGACGCAGGCATGCGTTTGGTCGATAATGACCTGCGCAGCCAGCTCAACAGCCGTTTGGGCAATCCTTCGAGCGGGCTGCAAGGCTACGACTGGGCGGGTGTCGGCGGCTTTGCGGCGGACATCGGCGTGACGCATGCGCAGAGCCATGACAACGACTACGCGGCCCGCAAAGAGCTGCAGCATGCGTTCTACTTCCTGCGTCAGGGACTCGGGTTGCTCTACACGGATGGCAATTATCAGGCGGAGACGCTGGGAGAAAGCGGTGGCGCGTTTCCGCGTCATGCCAACACGTCGTTCCTCGGTCAGTGGAATGACGCTCGCGTGCCGAACCTGCTGTATGTGCATGATCAGTTCGCTCGCGGCTATCAGCTCGGTCGCTTCAGCGATGCGGATGTCGTGGTGTGGGAGCGGCTCGATAAGCGCGAAAATCCCGGCATGAGCGATGCGGATGCGGTGACGCTGCTGGTGATGCTGAGCGACAACTACAGCGCAGGCACCGCACGCAGCTTCACGAGCGCTTTCCCCACAGGAGCCTATTTGTACAACTACTCGACCTACGGCGGCGGCTTTTACAAATTCAAAGAGGAGCTGTCTTCGACGGTGTTGCCAGCGGGCGGCTACTTCCTCTTCTCGTGGAAGAATCCTGATCCATCGGAGCTTTGGAAAAACATCGGCGGCAGGCCCATCACGATCACGCAAAATGGGGTTGAGGCTGGCACCGTCACTGTGAAGCGCAAAGACGGCCCGAATGGCGACAAGGCCTTCAATGGCAACACGTTGCCTGAGGCTTCGCGACCTGTTTTGCCTGCGGACACGGTGACGACGGACTACACCTACAGCGCTGTCATTCCACGAGTGACGAGCATCAGTGGCGTGCGTTTCGTAGCCCGCACGGATGGCTCGACAGCGAATGTGTTGATGAAGCTCGACGGCGGCATCGATATGAACGGCACGGTGCCGGTTGGCAATACGGACCCGGCATTGCGCGATAATCCGCCTGCCCTCGCGAACGATATGTTCATGGGCTATGAGCAGCCGAATTTCATCAGTCGCGTGCATCCTGAGCTTTTCGCGGCGCAGGACACGGCTCGCAATGCCACTGGCAGTGCGGGAGCGGAGACCTTCACCTCCACGACGGTCACGAATGGCTCCGCACCGAAGTTTATCGACGGCAATACGGCGGCCTTTCTCTATCACGATCCCGCCGCGCCTGTGGGCAACATCACGCCAGCCCGCAATCAATACGATGCCTCGCGCAATGAGATGTGGGTGAAGGCAAACAGCGTCGGCGGTGGCTACAAGGCATTCCTTTATTACACGACGGATGGCTCGAACCCCGAAGGTGCGGCAGGGCGTGGTCGCGGAGCGACGAAGGTCGTGGAGATGCTGTATCGCCACAACGACGATGGCGGCACGAGTGATTGGTGGAGCGCGGTGCCGCTGCCGGGTGATTTCACGGCCACGTCGAAGTACAAGATCGGCATCGCCAAAGACGCGAATGATCCGTGGTGGCCAGGGAATGCGGCTGCGGTGACGCGGAAGCAAAAGATGATGTCCACCTATGAAACGAATGCGCTGAACCTCGCCACGTTGCCGGTGCGACCACACTTTGACTATGGCGTGGCGCAGACGGGGCTCAGCGAGGGCATGCATGTCATTCGTGCGCGTGCTTTCCTGAGCCGCAGCGGTCAGGCGAGCATCTACAACACCTTCACGCAGTCCTTCTATTATGATGCGCAGCGCACCACGGGCGAGGTGCGCTTCCCGGAGAACAATGGCGATACCGTGGGCGGCAGCGAGTATGGCATGGTCGTGCGCACGGACCCAAGCGTGACGGAGGTGTGGTATCACATCGACGACAACAGCTCGAGCAACGACGACAGCATCACGCGCAGTCAAAACGGCAACGGCGGTGGCTTTGAGCCTTTCACGGACGGAAATCGCAACGGCACCCGCGACACCAACGAGACCTACACCGATTTGAATGAAAACGGTGTGTGGGATGCCAGCCTCGGAATCGCCTGGGTGAAGGCCACGGAGGTCACGCCGAGCGTGGAGCCGACGAATGTGGCCTACACCAAAGAATGGCGCTTTAACTACGCGAACATCCCCGCTGATGGCACCGCGACGGTCCAAGTGCGTCTGCGTGAGATTTCGTCGAAGAGCTTCAAGGACTTCGGCGATGCCGATGTGGCCGGTCACTACACCACGCTCACTCGCACGGTGAACTGCGCCGGGCCAAACATCCGCATGTTCGTCGCCTGGCCGCCGAATGACGGCGATCTCGTGGGCGTGGGCTATGTGATGAAGGTGTACTTCTCCAAAGCGCTTGCCGATGGCCTCAGCGGCACGCAGCTCCGCGACCGCTTCACCATCCGCATCGGCTCCAGCGAGACGAATCAATACACCTCGTATCCGCGCACCGACTACACGATCAATTACGACGAAACGAGCGACTACCACGCACTGGCCTTCACGCTGCCAAATCTCTACAACGATCAGCCGGACTACCTGCACCGCATTGAGGTCACGCATGATCGCCCGTCACCGAATCCCGATCTGCTGGCCACACGACTCGTGAAGGCGGAGCCGAGCATCATTCCGCGCATCAGCATCGTCACACCGCCGGAGTTTGATAGCAGCAGCAAGCCGTATGAGATCGTTTTGCCGGATGTGGCCTCGCCCACGGCGGATCAGCGGAAATTCACCATTCGCGTCACCACCTCCGTCGCGGCGGATTCGGTCGTTTTGAACGTCAACAACGGCCCCATGACCCTCACCGGCCCCACGACGAGCATTGACGGCAGTTCGAAGAATTGGGACTTCGTTTGGTCCAACATGGCGGAGGGTGAATTCCAGTTCACCGCAACCGTTTTCGACAACGGCAACGAAAACCACGAGACGAGGAACACGCGGGTTTTTTTTCGCCAAGTCGTCCCCGCGAGCGAAACGGACCCGGACGACGATGATGATGGATTGCTCGATGGCGACGAAGGCACGGACACGCCGCTGCCGAATGGCTTTCCCAGCACCGATCCGCGCTACAAACCGAATGCCGAGCAGTGGACGAACGGCGAAGTCCACATCGCGAATGCCTTTGGCAAAACCGAGCCGCGCAATCCCGACACGGATGGCGATGGACTGCCAGACGCGTTGGAGGTCGGCTGGCGGCTCGCACTCGTCGTCGGCGAATCTTTTTCAGATACGGGCTACGGCTCGCCCGTCGTCGGTGCAGGCAATGGCGTCTTCGATTGGACGGATACGAACAGCAACGGCGCTCACGATGTCGGCGAGGCCAGTGAGACCTTCACGGATGGCGATGCGGATAACCAATTCGACTTTGGCACCATCTTGAATGCCGACTCGAATGGCGATGGCGTGACGAACTTTCGCGGCGACATCGACCCGCCTTTCTACAACACGCTCGACAACCTCAACAAGGTGCCCGGCGTGAACACCGCCAGCGAAGGCGGTGACCGCTCGAAGCAACTGCGTGGCTCCGTGACGAAGCCCGATGATGCCGATAGCGACGACGACGGCATCGAAGACGGCATCGAGGACACGAACAAGAACGGCTGGCTCGATGGCGACGGCGCGAGCCTCGCTCCCGGTGATGCACCGACGACAGCACGCAACTGGCCGAACAAGGTGCGTGACCCCGGCGAAACCTGGACCGAGACCGATCCGAACAACGCCGACACCGATGGTGATGGTGCTCGCGATGGCACGGGCGAGGACAAAAACGGCAACGGGATCATCGACGGCGACACGGGCAATGATCATGTGTGGGCCGCTGGCGAAATCTGGACGGAAACCGATCCGCTGAAGGCTGACACCGATGGCGATGGCCTCACCGATGGCTGGGAGGTGCGCTACGGCCTCGATCCACTCGACAATGGCACCGTGAGCTTTCGTGGTCTCGTCGCCAATGCCGACAACGGCCCGGCTGGCGATCCCGATGGCGATTTGTTCACGAATTTGCAGGAACTCACCAACGGCACGAACCCCGTCGAGGACAACACCATTCCTCCTGCACCTCCGGGACAGATCGTGATCGGCCCGCAGGCGCCAGTGGTCATCGGTGGCGTGACGAACAACCGCGAATTCACCGACTGGCAGATCCACGACCTCATCGCGCTCGATGAATACAACGGCGACGGCTTCAACAACCAAGGCAGTGACCTTTACCGCAATGGCGACGGCTTTGATAGCAGCCGCGACCTCGTGGCCTTCTATGCGCATGACGGCGGCGCGGTGACGAATGGTGGCGATGGTCAGTTTTACTTCCGTGCCGATTTTCAAGACCTCAAGGCGCTAGCCGAAGAGAGTGCGATGGATCTTTATATCGTGATCGACTTCAACTCGCCCAGCGTCGGCGAATCGGCGCTGCCGGACCAAGTCGATGCCCGCACGAACATGAAGTGGGAAGTCTGCGTGGCCGCTTACAGCACGGACAACGGCGCGGTGCATGTCGATACGAACGTCGCCAGCAACAGCACGAGCATCAATCAAACGCTGACGGACTTCGGCGTGGTGCGTCGCAGCCAGTTTGAGACGAACGGTTTCAAAAAGAGCTGGTATAACAGCGCCATGGACGCCGTGGAGATCAGCATCAGCCGACAGGCGCTGCTGGATGCCGGATGGAATGGCAACGTCAACACGCTGAACTACCAGGTCTTCACCACGAAAGATGGCACGCAAAACTCGCCCGCAGGCGCTGGCGAAATCGGCAACCGCAACGACATCCGCGACAGCATCCTCGATGACGGCATCGCCAGTGATTATTGGCGAGATCAAAGCACGCTCGCTGGCAGCGGCAGCGTTTTGAAAGCCTGGTTCGGCCCCAGCGGCACGAATGACATGTGGAAGCGTGTCAAAGTGGCCAGTCTCATGCACGAAAGCCGCCCGCTCATGGCCGGGAATGAAATCCATGCCTTGCTGAACAATGGCGCGAGTGGAGGCTGGTATCGCCCGCTGGATGTGCATGAGGCTTACGCCTCACCGCTCGCCATGCATATCACGCCACAGCTCGGCAGTGCCATCCAATGGGCGAAGGTCGATCCAGCGGTGAACAAGCCCTGGCGTGATGGTCCTGCTTTGAATGCACGCCTCACGGCGCTCGCTAGCAGCGGCGTGGTGAAATTCACCGGCACCACGTTCAGCGATCATATCCTCAATTATTTCCCCCAGAGCTACACGCAGACGAATGTGGCCGATGCCGCCTCGGCGATGACGCAGATCTACGGCGCAGCACCTTCCACGAGCGTGTTTTACCCGCCGGAGCGTGTGCTCAGCAGCAGCACGCTCGACATCATCAGCGCCTGTGGCTTTGGTTACACCTTCATCGACCAAACGCGGCACATGGAGAAGTGGTACGGCCGCACCAGCAGCCTCGGCAATGACGGCTATCGCATCAATGACAGCGGCAGCGGCCTCAAAATGTTCGTCATCAATGACCAGCCGAGCCAGTTCCGCTTTCAAAACACCGATGGCGGCCTCAACACCAGCCTGCGTGAGCTTTTGAGCCGCAAGGCCCGCAGCGCGGTGCAGGACCAGGTGGTGATCCTCGGCAGTGATTGGAGTGATTTTGTCTCCAAAGCCAATGCCGATGCCTACGACATCAATCTCGCGTGGATGGCCAGCCGGCCGTGGATCCAAATCACCACGCCGCAGGCCATCGCCGCGGGTGAGGTCGATTCGAACCGCGATGGCACGCCTGAAGTCTGGCCTGCTGTGGTGCGCAGCACGCCCACGCTGCCGCTGGTGAGCAAAGACTTCGTCCACTACGCCACCCAGGAAAACTACGACAACTGGTTCAACGGCCAGCCAGGCCGCGAAGAAGGTCTGAATGGCAAAATCTTCAATGTGAGGCCGACGGTGCCGCTTCCGGGCGCCTTTGGCCGCGTCGGCGTTTCCGGCCTCGCGAACACCGCGTGGACCGTAGGCACCACATTGGCCGTTTCGGAGCCGAATCTCGGCTTTTTGACGCGAAACGCTTTCCACGGCGCGATGTGGCTCACCGCCTTCCATGATCAACCCGTGGCCGATTTATCGAAATACAGCACCGGCGAGTATTTGTATCCCGACACGAGCAACAACAGCCTCGCCGGCTTCTCCAAGGCCGCGCAAAGCCAGTTCCGCTGGGCCGCCGTGTATCAACGAGTGTCTCAGTGGGCTGCGAGCGCCGCCACGCTCTCGAACACCAGCTCCGCCACGAGCGAAGACGCCGATCTCGACGGCGAGAACGAGCATCTGCTCTTCAACGACCGCGTCTTTGCGATGTTCGAGCGCATCGGTGGTCGCATGACCTGCGCGTTCGTCCGCGATTTGACCACCGGTCGCGTGCTGCAAGTCGTCGGCAATCCGCACAGCTACTCCGGCTTTGAAACCGAAGAAGAAGGAGCGGTGAATGTCATCAGCGGCGCGGTGGGCAGCTATCGCACCAGCGGCTTCAAAGACTGGTATGCCGCAGGCCCCAACAGCATCGCCTACAACAACGATGTGTATGTGGCCACCACCACGACGAACGGCTTCACCTTCACCAGCGCCGATGGCAAGATCGCCAAAACCATCACGCTCGCGCCGCGTGCGAATGCTTTGCGAGCCAGCGTGGCTCTAACCGGTGGTGTGACCACGCTCTACCAGCGCCACGGCCTCAGCCCGCATTTGCAAAACCTCCTCGTCAAAGGCCAGACGCATCTCGGCAACGTCAGCAACACCGGCGGCATCGTTTCCCTCACCAACTTCGCCCCCGACGCCACCGTCCGCACCTACCTCCGCGCCATCACCGCCACCACTCACAACCCTGGAGCCATCGACGACGATCCCGTCATCACCTTCGACACCCTCAATATGCGCAACCAAGCGCAAACCCAGCAAGTCGAGTTCGCTTTGACCAACGGCGCCACCTTCGACCTCGGCTTCGAAACCGGCGTGACTTTGAGTGAAAGCGTGGACGGCGATGCCCTCCCCGATGCTTGGGAAGCCGCCAACAACCTCAACAACACCGACGGCACCGGCGCGAATGGCAACACCGGCAACGCCGACAACGACCGCTACGACAACCTGAGCGAATTCATCTTCGGCCTCAGCCCCTCGCAAAGCGACAACTACCAACCTCTAGTCATCAAAGCCACCAGCGGCTTCGACGTGACCTTCCCCACGATCCCCAACCGCTGGTATCGCGTCTTCGCAAGCGACAACCTCACCAGTTGGACCCCCATCGGCACCGATCAACTCGGCACCGGCTCCCTCATTACCGTGAATGATCCCACTGCGCTGCTTGCACGCTTTTACCGGGTCGAAGCCCGCCTCGTCACGCCATGATCCGACTTCTGCTATTCCTTTTTCTTGTTTCCTCCGCCTCCGCGTGGGTGGCGAATGAAGTCGATTTCCCCGGCGATGGCCAGGGGTGGGATCTCAACACGACGAACTGCTACAAATTCACCGGACCGGACGGCAGCACGGAGTGGTTTCGCTTTGAATGGTCGGCAGCAGCGGCGGACAGCGATTACAACTTCAAGATGGTCACGGGCAATGACTTCGCCAAGGATTACGGAGGCAATTTGATCTTCCCGAAGAATGAGTTGGCGATCCTTTACTACCAGCCGGTGGGTGATTCGGCAGCGAAGCTCTCCGGCGGCGTGACGAATGGCAAACGCTACATCTTCACCGTCAAAGACCCCGGTCTCGCGAACACGTTCATCAGCGTGATGGAGCTGAGCAGTGCTCCGGTGGCGATCACGGGGGTGTCGCGGAATGCGGGCACGGGTTTGATCACGATCAATCTCAACGGCACACCCTCGGCGGAGGAGAAGGTCTATGTGCGCTACACGGACAGTGCGTGGAAGTATTCGCAGGTCATCCAGGCCACGGTGGCGGGCGCTTCGGCCACGGCGACGATTCCAGACATCAAAGACGGCAAAAACTACGCGTGGTATGTCTTCACCAGCACGGCGGCTCCGGACAAATTCCACAGCAGCTTCGCCACGGATGCGCTGACGCTTTCCTGGAACAACAACGCGGGTGCGAACTACCCCATCACGGGGGTGAACCGCATCACGACGTTCACCGTGAACAACACCAGCGGGCCGTATCAGACGACGAAGTTCTTCATCGACGAGATCGCGGGTGAATCCTACCCGCTGAACGTCAGCGCTACCTTCAATGCGGGCACAGCACCGACCGAGGTGGAAGTCGTGACGAACCTCAATCGCCGCGAAAAGGCCGACCAAGACAACAACGGCGACGGCATCGCGGACGGCATTTTGCCGCCTGCACGCGACCTCTGCGGCCAGAACGACATGCACTATTATAAAGCGTATGCGATGACGGCGGCGGGCTCGACTTGGAGTGCGTCGATCCCCGTGACAAAGACCGGAGCGTATCGTGCGACGGTGCGCTACCGCTTCTCACCGACGGGGCCGTGGTTCTACTATGGCGACCGCGATCACGCGGTGGTCGTCTCGCCGAAGAAGACCCTGGAAATGACGCTCTATGAGCTGAATCCGCTCACCATCGAGGCCACGGCGAACAACAGCGGCGGACGCAGCACCTTTGTCGATCTGCTCGGTGCGGCGGATGGCGACACCGACGGCACGGACCCGCTTTCGCTCGATTACTTCAACACCATCCAGACGAACTGCCTGTGGTTTCAGCCGATTCATCCCACGGGCGGCCTCGGTGTGGAAAATGATCCTGCCACCTCATCGCCGTATGAGCCGGGCAGCCCGTATGCGACGAAGAACTTCTTCGCGGTGAATCCCTGGCTTGGCAGCGCGAACACGGAATCCTCGGCCTTGAGTGAGTTTCAGACCTTTGTCACCAAAGCGGACAACTACAGCGGCAGTGTCGGCACGATCAATGTGATGCTCGACTTCGTGGCGAATCACACGGCCTGGGATGCGGTGTATGGGCAGGGCGGTGTCGATCTCGGTCTCGCGGGTGGCACGACGAATGCGATCCCGGCAAACTGGTATTCACGCACCGGCGACTACGGCCAGGCGGCGACCTATTTCACCAGTCTGACTGACAAAGACAAAGCTGTGGCCCCGGATCGCAATGACTTCGGAAAATGGAACGACGTGGCGGAGCTTTACTACGGTCGCTACTCGGCGCAGTGGCGCTTTGACAGCTATCCGCCGGGCTTGGAGCCAGATGAAAACGAGGACGACTTCATGGACTGGAACTCCCTGAGTCCCGAAGTGATCAAACTCTGGCGCTACCTCGGCTACTACCCGATTTACTGGCTCCAGCAGACCGGCCACTCGCTCACAAACTCGACTACTGGCAGTACTGCGGCACGGCTCGCAGCGGATAACAAAGGCATCGACTCGCTACGCTGCGATTTCGGCCAGGGGCTGCCGAATCCGCTCTGGGAATACGTCATCAACAAAACCCGCAGCGCGAAGTGGAACTTCGTTTTCATGGCCGAAACGCTCGACGGAGCGCAACCCGGCTATCGCAGCAATCGCGTGTTCGACATCCTCAATGAGAGCCTCGTCTTCAACTTCACCGCCAGCCATGTGAACAAGGAATACGACATCCA
Source organism: Prosthecobacter sp. (assembly GCF_044378005.1). Lineage (GTDB taxonomy): Bacteria > Verrucomicrobiota > Verrucomicrobiia > Verrucomicrobiales > Verrucomicrobiaceae > Prosthecobacter. The sequence goes on along the minus strand of NZ_JBILYB010000067.1, from coordinate 17,230 downwards.
AAGCGCCCTGGAGAGCCGCCGCAGCAATTACCGCACCGGAGCCATTTTGCTCAACATCACCGGTCATGACGAAATCCTGCCGGACAACGACGCGTGGCTGAATGCGACGCGCTACGCCACCATGGCCGCCGTGCCCGGCCTGCCGATGACGTTTTACGGCCAGGAACAAGGCATTCAAAACTACAACACGAGTTTCGGCTTCATGCACTACGATGGTTTTGAGACCGATCACGAGCTGAACTTCGGCAAGCGCATCCCGCACTTCAAAAAGTGGAATAAAGCGCAATTCTGGAGCCAGCCGCCGCCGAACAACACCGGCATGGCGCAGTGGTATGGCCGCGTGAACTGGGCCCGCCTCAACAGTCCCGCGATCAAAAGCATCAATCAATACTACCTCGACCTCAAAATCGGCGGCGGAGCACCGGCTGACAATATTTTTGCCATCGCCAAATATGAACAGGCTGGGGCTTCACCGTCGCAGAAAGACGTGGTTCTGTGCTTTGCGAACCTCTTCGAGCATTCGGCGGCACATTTCGTCACCAGCAGCACGTTTGATCTTCGCGGCGGTGCCGGTGATCCGCTTTGGAGCCTGCTCGGCCTGCAAAACAGCGCCACGCGGCAATACAACGTGCGCAACCTCGCCAGCAGCAACGCGGGTGCGAATGTCTGGCCCACCGCCCGCACTGGCGCGGACATTTACAGCAACGGCATCCCTGTTTCACTCGGCGGCGGCACCGTGAATCCGATCACCGCCGACGGCGAGTTGGCGCAATTCTTGAAGATCGTCGATGTGACGCCTCCACCGAGCAGCGCCCCGAACACGAGCTACTACCAGATCGGCACGCAAGGCACCTTTACCTGGCCCAGCAACGCCGGACCGCACGACAACATCACCAGCTATCGCATCAGCATCGGCACCACCCCCGGCGGGAATGAGGTCGCAAACAACGTCAGCGTGAGCGGCACCAGCCACACCTTCACCGGCGTCGCCGGACAGACCTACTACGCCACGCTGAAAGCTGTCAGCGCCATCGGCATCGAATCCACCGCTTCCTACAGTGACGTCGGCGCACCGAATCCATCCAGCACCACCACGCCCATCAAACTCCTCGCACCGACTGCGGACGAGGATGGTGATGGCACCCGCAATGAAGACGAGGATGTCGCTGGAACGAATCCGTTGGATTCCTCCAGCCGGTTTGTGATCGGTAGTGTGGAAAGGACTGGCAGCAGTGTTCTGGTCAACTTTTCCACGGTTTCAGGGCGCTATTACCATGTGTACAGCAGCACAGATTTGCAGTCTTGGACGCTGGAGAACGAAAGCAGTTCCAAAAACCAGCTAGCCACGGGAGCCTCTCTATTGTTCTCAGATCTGGACTCTGCCGGTCTCAGAAAATTTTATCAGGCGCGGGTGACGTTAACGCCCATACCATGACCCGCCTGCTTCCGGTTGGTCAATTGGCTAGAACGGTATTCCATGAAACATTTGTTTTGACGGAAATGTTCATTTCCACCATTCTCCGAGTGTAATCTAACCCGGTTTTATCATGAAATTCGCCCATATTCTTTACCTTTGTGTCCTGCTGCCACTCAGCGGCTATGGAGCTGCCGGGATGTTTGATCAGTTTATCATCGTCAATACTGGCTCGAATGCCTATTATGACATCGGTGCAACCACGGGGAACCCAGAATTTCAGGGAACCAATCTCGGTGATTTCACTTCCGGCGGAAGCCTTCTGCTTGGCGGTCAGGGGAAGAGCTACAAGAATGGCGCAAGTGATGTGACAGGAATGCAGCTTTACTATCGCGTCTGGCAGGGGAGTGCGGGGGGAGCTTTCAGCCAACTCAACTACGCATTTCAAATCGATAATGTCGGGAGTGTTTCAGGAGATCAGCAGTGGGGAACCGATGTTGCTGGATCGAATGCATCGGCTTTCTACTCAGGCAATCTGCTCACAGGGCTTTCGGCAGGTAATTACAACGTGGAAGTTTACTCCCAGATTGCGACCAACGGCCTGGGCGGTGCCATCAATCCAACCGTCAACAATAACAGCGGCAATAATTTCATCGCTTCCTTCACCGTGGTTCCTGAGCCGTCACGTGCTCTGCTCGTGATCATGGGCTTAGGATTGGTGTTCGTGCGCCACCGTCGTTCCTGCTGATTTTTTGAAACTCGCACCTTGAATAAAGGCCGCCTTAATTGGCGGCCTTTTTTTATCCACACCCAAGCTTGTGAAATTTTTCACAAATTCGTCTTGCCGCTGTTTCCCTGCGTAGAATACTCCGTTACCCCCCCACTATCCTGATGCCCACCGTTACGCGCGAGTATGAAGCCCCCGATGTCGCTGCAAAAGCAGCGATGCAGGTCGAGAGTATGGAGGCCACCACCACCGATCTGGTGGGTGAAAAGATGGTCCTGAACATGGGTCCCTCCCACCCGGCCACCCACGGTGTGCTACGGCTGATTTTGGAGATGGATGGAGAGGTGATCACCAAGGCGGATCCGGATGTGGGCTTCCTGCATCGTGGGGATGAAAAAATCGCCGAAAACATGCACTACAACCAGTTCGTGCCTTACACGGACCGGCTGGACTACTTGGCACCGCTGGCGAACAACGTCGCCTATGCTTTGGCGGTGGAAAAACTCTTGGGCTGGGAAGTGCCTGAGCGAGGTCGCGCCATTCGAGTGATCTGCTGCGAGCTGGCGCGCATCTCCGCCCACATGCTCGGGGTCGGGGTCTTCGCCATGGATGTCGGCGCGATGACCGTCTTCCTATACACCTTCACGGAGCGTGAAAAGATCTACAATCTCTGTGAGCAGCTCACTGGTGCACGCTTCACCACCAGCTACACCCGTGTCGGCGGTCAGGTCCGCGATCTGCCAGACGGCTTCGCCAGTGCGGTGAGGAAGTTTTTAGACGAGCTGGAGCCTGTGATTGACGAGGTGGACAAGCTGCTGACACGCAACGCTATCTTCATCGCCCGCACGCAGGATTTGGGAGTCATCACAAAGCAGGAAGCCATCGACTGGGGCATCACAGGCCCAAATCTCCGTGGTTCCGGCGTGGAACATGACTTGCGCAAAGCCAAGCCCTACCTCGACTACGACCGCTACAATTTTGATATCCCCATTGGCACTAAAGGTGACTGCTTTGACCGCTACCTCGTGCGCATGGAGGAGATGCGGCAGAGCGTGCGCATCCTCCGTCAGGTCTTCGAAAATCTCCCTGGTGGGCCGATCAATGTAACCGATCAAAAAGGCTACCTACCCAAGAAGGAAGGTGTGCTCATGAAAATGGAGGAACTCATCCACCACTTCATCATTGCCACCCAAGGCATCGACGCGCCAGCGGGCGAGGTCTATTTCGGAGCGGAGAATCCCAAAGGAGAACTCGGCTTTTATATTCATAGTAAAGGCGGTGGCGTGCCCTATCGCCTGAAGATTCGCAGCCCCTCATTCATCAACCTCAGCATCCTCTCGAAAATGCTGCCCGGCCATCTGCTCAGCGACGTGCCCTCCGTCCTCGGCAGCCTCGACTTCGTGATGGGTGAGTGTGATCGATGATTACGGCGATACCGGATCAGAACCGACTTTTACCCCCAACTAAGATGGCTTTGGCAATTCCAGCAGACCTTGAAAGCAAAATCGATGAGGTCATCACACATTACCCCGTTTCGAAGCGTAGCGCCGTGCTGCCATTGTTGCACCTCATGCAGCACCACTTCCGTTTTATCAGCGATGAAACTGTGAACTGGGTGGCTGACAAATTGGGACTGCCGCCCATACAGGTATTGGAGGTGGTGACTTTTTATCCAGGCTTCCGCCAAAGTGCCCCTGGAAAGTTTCATATCCGGGTTTGCCGCACGCTTTCCTGTGCAATGTCGGGCAGCTACGAGTTAATGGATTCGCTATGCGAGGCGGCAAAAATTGACCGCAGTCAATGCGATCATCACCACCCCATTGCCGTGAGCGCAGACGGGAAGTTCAGCATCGAATTTGCTGAATGTCTGGCAAGCTGTGGCTTCGGCCCTGTTTGCATGGTTGAAGATGATTTCTACGAGAAAGTGGAACCCAGTAAATCAGGAGAGCTACTCGGACGCTATCTGTAAAAAAACGCGCGACACAAGTGTCGCGCGCTTAATTGGAACTCAAAGAAGTCGTCAGACTACCTCCATGAGGTGATATCATCCTTGGTGTTTAGAACTTTATCAGGTCCCGTGCATTGCACGGCCGTGCTGGTTGGAAGGTACTGAGGAGCTCGGGCTGAGATTCGTTGATCAATATTACTGGCATCGGGATTGGTGATACGATTATCGAGATTCGTGTCGAGCATGATGTAGTAAGGCCTTCCCCAGATATCGAGCAGACGGACATTCCCACCACCAGCTCCACCACTCGGATCCACAATACCGAAAGAAGTACCATTCTTAGCCAGGGGCAGGTCGATAAATTTGATGCCGCGAGGATTCAGATTGGGGCCACCTCCGCCACCGCCACTAGGATCAGACATCGCCATCATCACACTGATAATGTCGGTGGTGTCATCTGTGAGAATGGGGTCGATGTCCTCACCGCCACTAGAGCCACTCATATCAACGGGCAGTCGGTTGTACTCAGTGCGGAAGTGACCAATCGCCACCACAAGATCCTTCATGATCGCTTTCGTTCGAGTGGTGTTAGCCATTTCCATGACCTTGTTGGTGACCGGAACGGCAAGTGAAGCGAGAATGGCGATGATCACGATGACGACAAGCAGTTCGACCAGCGTGAATCCTCGCCCGTTTAGGCGTATGGATGCGGATGTTGTTTTCATGGTTGTACTTGGGGGGGTAACTGAATTTCAACACTCCACACCAGATGGAATACGATGAATTATTCAGTGTTGATATGGTTAAATCACAAACACCGCATGGTCGTCAAGACTCGTGAATTCAAAGTCTCCTGATGTTGCGGTATTTGTCATGATGCCATTCGCGAAAGAACACGCACACATGCTTCAATGAAGCTCATCGTGCGGTTAGTGCAGCGCCTGCGAACTTTTGATTGTCAACTTGTGCTTGCATCCTATAATCAAAAGATAATTATCGGCACTCAATCGAAACAAAAAACAAATCATCAAGCCGGTAACGACCCCAACTCTATGGCAAAAGCAGTGAGCAAAAGCAGCAAAGCAGTGAAATACGTTTATTCCTTCGGAGCAGGAAAAGCGGACGGTGATGGCTCCATGAAACCGCTGCTTGGGGGTAAGGGCGCGAACCTTGCCGAGATGAGCCGCATCGGACTTCCGGTGCCTCCTGGATTCACGATCACCACAGAAGTTTGTACTTATTACTACGCGAACAAACGCACCTATCCCATCGAGCTTCAGAAGCAGATGGAAGCTGGTGTCGGTGCCATGGAAAAGATCATGGGCTGCAAATTCGGTGATTCCAAAGGGATGCCACTTCTTGTCGCCGTTCGTTCCGGTGCTCGTGACTCGATGCCAGGGATGATGGACACGATTTTGAACCTCGGTCTGAATGACGAAACCGTCCTCTCGCTGGCTGCCGCGACAAAGAACGAACGCTTCGCCTGGGATTGCTATCGCCGCTTCGTTCAAATGTATGGCGACGTGGTGCTTGGCGTGCAGAAGCGGGAAGGTGAAGATCACGAGCCCTTCGAAGTGGTCATCGAAAGCTTCAAACACGAAGTCTATCACAAGGACATTATTGATAGCGACCTCACCGCCGCGGATCAGCAGGAACTGGTGAAGCGCTTTAAGGCTCTAGTTAAAGAGCGCACTGGCAAAGTCTTCCCGAGTGATCCTTGGGATCAGCTTCGTGGTGCCGCTGGCGCCGTTTTCGGTTCCTGGATGAATGACCGCGCGATCGTTTATCGCCGCAAATACAACATCCCCGCCGAATGGGGCACAGCCGTGAACGTTCAGGCCATGGTGTATGGAAACACTGGCAACGACTCCGGCTCCGGCGTGGCCTTCACACGCAACCCAGCCAATGGCATCAATGAGTTCTACGGTGAGTTCCTCATCAACGCCCAGGGTGAAGATGTCGTCGCAGGCGTTCGCACACCAGAGCCTGTGATCGAGCTTCAGAAGGCGATGCCAAAACCATACGCTGAGTTGCTCAAGGTGCGCAGCATTCTCGAGAAGCATTTCAAAGACGTTCAAGACGTCGAGTTCACGATCCAGCAGGGCAAACTGTTCATGCTCCAGACTCGTAACGGCAAGCGCACCGCCGCCGCCGCCCTGAAGTTTTCCATGGACATGGTGAAAGAAAGACTCATCGACTGGGAAACCGCCGTGATGCGCAATCCTGCCGACCAGCTAGACCAGCTTCTTGCGCCAATCTTTGACGTCGCTGATGTGAAGAAGGCCAAAGCTATCGCAACCGGCCTTCCCGCCGGTCCTGGTGCAGCCTGTGGTAAAATCTACCTGAATGCTGATCGTGCGGTCATCGCCGAGCAGAAGGGTGAGAAGGTTCTTCTCGTCCGTAATGAAACCAGCCCGGAAGATCTTCGCGGTATGATCGCCGCCGAAGGTATCCTCACTGCCAAGGGTGGTGTGTCTTCTCACGCTGCGCTCGTTGCCCGTCAGATGGGTAAAGTTTGCATCTGCGGTGCTGCAGCTCTCGATATCAACTATGACAAGAAGACTGTCACCGTTTCTGGACAGACCTTCAAGGAAGGCGACTTCCTCTCCATCGACGGCACCAGCGGTATCGTTTATGGCGGTCAGTTGAAGACTGCCCCTTCGGAAATCATCACCGGCATGATCCACGGCGACAAAGCCGCCCAGGCCACGGAGAAGTTCCAGTCCTTCAATCAACTGATGAAATGGTGTGGTAAGGCCACTCGCATGCAGGTCCGCACTAATGCTGACAATCCCGAGCAGACTCAGAACGCCATCGCGTTTGGAGCTCAGGGCATCGGTCTCACCCGCACAGAGCACATGTTCTTTGAAGGTGACCGCATCGACGCCATGCGTGAGATGATCCTCGCTGATAACGAGGCTGATCGCCGCTCCGCTCTCGCCAAACTGCTCCCTTATCAACGTGACGACTTCGCTGGCATCTTCGAGTCCCTCAAGGGTCTGCCTGCCACCATCCGCCTGCTCGATCCTCCTCTCCACGAGTTCCTGCCTCACAGCACGAAGCAGCAGAAGGAACTTGCTGAAAAGCTCGGCATCACCGCCGACAAGATCGCTCATCGCGTCGAAGCTCTTCATGAGTTCAACCCCATGCTCGGTCACCGTGGTTGCCGCCTCGGCATCGCCTATCCAGAGATCACTGAGATGCAGGCCCGCGCCATCTTTGAAGCCGCCGCCTTGGTCGCCAAGAAGAAAATCAAGGTGAAGCCTGAGGTCATGATCCCGCTCGTCGGATTCAAGAAAGAACTCGACCTCCAGGTCGAGATCGTCAACCGCGTCGCCAAAGAAGTGATGACCGAGCAGAAGGTGAAGATCGACTACATGGTCGGCACCATGATCGAAGTACCACGTGGTGCCCTCACCGCTGACGAGATCGCCCAGACCGCTCAGTTCTTCTCCTTTGGCACGAACGACCTTACCCAAACCGCCCTCGGCATCAGCCGTGACGACATGGGCTCCTTCCTCATGCCTTACACCGAGAACGAGATCTTCAAAAAGAACCCGTTCGCCACGCTCGACGTTGTCGGCGTCGGCCAGCTCATCAAGATCGCCATCGAAAAAGGCCGCAGTGTGAACCCGGACATCAAGCTGGGCATCTGCGGTGAGCATGGCGGCGATCCAGACTCCGTGAAGTTCTGCCATCAGGTGGGACTCTCCTATGTGAGCTGCAGTCCTTTCCGTGTCCCCGTCGCCCGCCTTGCTGCTGCACAGGCTGCGATCGAGGAAAAGCGCGCCGCTGAAAAGGCCGCTGGAACCAATGTCCGTGGAGGCAGTTCTGCTGCCGCCTCGGCAAAACAAAACAACAAAGCAACCAACAACAACAGAAACAATACTATGGCTAAAAAAGCTGCAAAGAAAGCCGCCAAGAAGGCTGCCGCCCCGAAGAAAGCTGCTGCTCCAAAGAAAGCTGCTGCCCCAAAGAAAGCCGCCCCTGCTAAGAAGGCTGCTAAGAAGGCTGCCAAGAAGAAGTAAGCCGGCTGATCTCACTAGAGATCAAACCACGGCGAAGTAATTCGCCACTGAAAGCCCTGTGGAGAGCAATCTTCACAGGGCTTTTTATTCCTCAACGAATCACCACCTTCACAGAAGAGGTTTCCAAAGAGATTTAGGAGAACCCCACCGACAGACAACCAAATGAAACGCATCATTATGCCATCCCTGTTCATTTGTCTGTTAGACACAAGCTCGTAAAGGCCTTCTCAGATCCTATTAAACCGCCATACCCGAGCTCACTGGATCGGCTGGAGTGATGAGCCGTGCCGCCGTCGCCGTCCATTGGATCAACTGATCATAGAGGTGGCGTGCTTGAAGGTGAAAATCATTCGCTGAGTCATCGCCGCCGCTTTATGGCGGGGCACAATCGAATGACCCAAGTCACCATCTACACCGACGGCGCATGTTCTGGAAACCCTGGCCCCGGAGGTTACGGGGCCATCCTGCAAAGCGGCAAACACAACCGCGAACTCTCCCAGGGTTATCGCCGTACCACGAACAATCGCATGGAACTCATGGCTGTGATCGCCGCTCTCAAGATCCTGACCCGCCCTTGTGCCGTCACTCTATATTCCGACTCGCGTTACGTCGTCGATGGCATCGAAAAAGGCTGGGCCAAAAACTGGAAGGCGCGTGGCTGGAAAAAAGCCGACAAGCAACCCGCCCTGAACGCCGACCTCTGGGCACTCATCCTGGAACTGCTCTCGAAGCACCAGGTGAAGCTCGTCTGGGTCAAAGGACACGCCTCCAACGCGGGCAATAACCGCTGTGACGAACTCGCTGTCACCGCAGCAAAATCAGAAAACCTCCTCATGGACAACGGCTACGAAACAGAGACAATCATCGCGCCAAGCCTCATTTAATCAGCACACTTCGTGCTTCCAAGCAGCAAACCCTCAACGTAGCCTCTTTGTATATGCGCACCTCGAATCCTACTCTCAATGATCGTGTCTTTAGCAGTGCCCCTGCCGCCCATGGTGGGGCCGTCATGACACTGCAAGGCGCGGTGAACAAGACCCTCATCCTCAGCCTGCTCATGGTCATCTCGGCAGGAGCCAGTTGGCAGTATGTGCAGACGAATCCCGCTGTGACCACCATGCTCCTGCTTGGCAGCGGCATCATCGGCTTCCTACTGGTGCTGACATCATCCTTCAAACCCACCTGGTCGCCCATCATCGCTCCTGCCTATGGTCTGGTGGAAGGCGTCTTCGTCGGGGTCATCTCCGCACGCTACGCGGCTCTTTACAATGGCATCGTTCTCCAGGCTGCACTGCTGACGCTCGGCATCCTCTTCGCGCTGCTCTTCGCCTACCAGTCACGTCTCATCAAGGCCACTGAGAACTTCAAACTCGGCATCGTCGCCGCCACAGGTGGCATCTTCATCGTGTATCTCGTCAGCATGGTACTCGGCTTTTTCGGCATCCAGATCCCGCTCATCCATGAGAGCGGCATGGTCGGCATCGGCTTCAGCCTTGTCGTTGTCGTCATTGCTGCGCTGAATCTTGTGCTCGACTTCGACTTCATTGAAAGCGGCGTCGAACATGGCGCTCCAAAGTATCTCGAATGGCAGGCCGCTCTCGGACTGCTAGTGACTGTCGTCTGGCTCTACATCGAGATGCTCCGCCTCCTGGCGAAACTCCGCCGCGACTGATCGGATCACTTCGCCCCTTTGCGCAGAGAGCGCTCGATGTCGGAGATGAGCTTGGCGACGCTGTCGCTGGCCTTCAGTTCATGCGAGCGCTTCAGCAGCGGCAGGGCATCGGCGAGCTTGTTCGTGGAAAGATAGATCTGCGCTAGGCGAAGATTTGCCGGGGCTTCCTGCTCTTTGATTTTTGTGGCGCGTTCAAAGTAGCCCACAGCCTTGGCGTTGTCGCTCTTGTCAAGGTAGTGCTGGCCCAGCAGCATGAGAGCGCCGCCGTCGAGTGGATTAAGTTCGACGACACGCTCAAGAATGGGCACGGAGGCATCGGCTTTGCCAGCGCTGACCGCGAGGCGGGCTTCGAGCTTCAACAGGCGGGCTTCCTCATCCCTGGCGAGCTTGCCGCCACTGGCCTTGCGCGCCGTAGCGATGAGATCCGCAGCTTCGGTGAGACCGCCCTGCATGGAGAGATTCTCCGCCTGGGTGATGACTTTACCGGCTTCGAAGGTTCCTGAGTCGAGCGCCCGCTTGTAGGCGCTGAGGGCGAGCCCGGTGTCTTTGCCGACGAGGTAAATGTCTCCCAGGCGCTGGAGGTCGGGTGCTTTGGCGAGCCCGAGACGCGCGAGGAACTCGATGTTCTCGGCCGCTTTCGTGTTCTCTTTGAGAGCAAGGTAGGCCTCGCTTTGCAGGCTGATGAATTCGGTGCGTTCAGGGTTCTGGCGGATGATTTCTTCGCAGACAGCCACAGCCTCTGCGGCCTTTTGCTGCTTCAAAACACAGCGGACCAGGCCGAGCTTCCAGTCGAGCAGATCAGGCTGAAACATGAGTGCCATGCGATAGGCGCTCTCCGCACTGGCGGCACGGTCGAGTGAAAGCAAAGCATAGCCGTAGAGGCCGTAGGTCGGGCCATCCTGCGCACCGAGGCCGATGGCGCGACTGAGGCTGGTGACGGAGGAGAGCCACTTTTGCTGCCGCACCTGCGCCATGCCGAGGCCACGCCATGCACGGCGGAAGGAGGGAAACTTATCGACCGCGCGCTGAAACATCATGATGGCCGCATCGGCCTGCCCGCTTTCGAGATACAGATTGCCGAGCGTGAGGTCGAAGATGGCGTTGGTGTCCGTCTTGATGAACTTCACCAGCGCTGCCGCGGCTTCGGCGGGCTTCTTCATCATCGGCAAAAGCTGGTTCAGGATCTCCCGATCACTGTCATTCAATGGCGGCTCCACATCGGGAAACACGCTGTAAGTGCCGAGGAAGAATTTGGCGAAGCTAGGATCTTTCCAAAGCTCCAGAGCATAGGCCCCAGGTGTGGGTTTCTCTTCTTCCGTCGGCGTGGAAGCGGCATGAAGAGCGGGAGTTGAAAGCAGGGCCAGGGAGAGAAGCGGGAGTGTTTTCAATCGAAGCGGAAGGGGAGTTTGAGTTTGAAGCTCACGGGTTTGCCGCTCCGAGTACCGGGCTCGAAGCGCCATTCACGCGCAGCCTCGATGCAGGGCTGGTTGGCGGCGGGATCGGGAGAGGCGACGATTTCGGCACGGGTGACCGCACCATCTTTGCCGACGATGATCAGCACCTCGACCTTGCCCTTCATGCGCTTGCGGACTTCAGCGCTGAGCTTGGGTGAAACACGATTCGTGGGTGTGGGCTTTGTATCGAGCATGCCGCTGGACATCATGTCCTCACCGCCGCCTCCGCCGGCACCGCTGCCGGTACCGCCGATGACGCCGCCGCTGCCAAAACCTACTCCGCCACCGAAACCGCCCTCACCGCCGACTCCGTTGAGGGCAGATCCGAGGTCGCTCAGACTGACATTGGAAAGGGCGGCAGGACCTGGCGCAGACTCCACCTGCTGGACGAGGTCTTTGATCACGGACATGTCCTGTTTGATCTCCTCGATGGGCTCATCGACTTTTTCTTTAGGCTCTTCGTCCTCCTTCTTCTCGTCTTCTTTGCTGACATCGATGTCCTGGAGCACGTCCGGCTTCTCCGCCACCTCCGCACCTTTGGGGATGAGGAAGCCGCCGAAGAGAAAGACGAACGCGTGCAAAAACACGGCCGCCATGACGCCGAGGACTACTTTTTTCATGGCACGGAAGAAACAGGGGGTTCGGTTACTTGCGCTCAGTCGAGAGCGCCACCTTCGTGACACCGGCGCGCTTCACTTCATCGATCACAGCGACGATGTGGGAATACTCGGCTTTACCATCGGCATTGACGACGACGGCGAGATCTTTGTTTGCCGCTTTGGCGTTCTGCATGCGGATGGGTAGCTGCGCGGCATTGATCTTTTCTTTGTTAAAGAAAATCTCGCCCTGCTGAGTCACGCTGAGGGTGAGAGGGGCATCACTTTTTTCCTTCGGCGCTGAGGTGGAGGCGGAGGGAACATTCACGCTGATGCCTTCATTCTTGGTCATGGAGAGGGAGACCATAACGAAAGTGGCGAGCAGGAAGAAGACGACGTCGATGAGCGGAACAACCTCAATCTTGGCGTGCTTTTTGGCGCGTTTGCGGAATTTCATGAGGCTCAGGCAGTGATGGGTTTCAGGCCACTAACCTGAGGTGCGGCGGTGCTCTTCGTGTCTTCAGCAGCGATGGCGGCACGGTGGCGGAGGCGCAGAGCCTCCTCGTGCTTCTTGTTCTTCTCGATGATGAGTTCGAGCTTCGAGGCGGCGACTTCGAGTTCGTGCTCGGCGTCTTCGACCATGTTGTTCAAGTAGTTGAAGGGCACGAGGCCAGTCATGGCGATGACGAGACCGAAGGCCGTGGCGATGAGGGCTTCCGCGATACCACCCGTGATGGCCGATGGCGCACCCATGTCCGCACCGATGGCGGCAAAGGAGGCCATCATCCCGGTCACGGTACCGAGCAGTCCGAGCAACGGCGCGATAGTCATGCCGGTATCGAGCACGAAGAAGCCACGTTTGAAGCGCTTGATCTCCATGGAGGCGGAAAGGCCGAGGGCATCCGAGATGTTCGTCTCGACATGCTCCAGAGCGTGAGCCAGAGCGCGGGCGACGTAGTCGAGAGACTTCTTGCCAGTGGCGATGGCGATGTCGAACTGGCCTGCTTCGACGGAGTCGAGCAGCGTGAGCACATCGCGTGGTTTGCGGCGCTTTTTCTCACGCAGGATGAAGAAGATACGCTCGATGGCGGTGCCGAAGACAAGGATGCTCACGAGCAGCAAGGGATGCATGATCGGACCACCGTGTTTGTAGGTGTCGAGCAGGCTGTGCTTCTGCACGAAGTCTTTGATCGCGGCACCGAGGGAACCGTCGAGGGGCAGGAGACCTTTACCCGTGTTGGCGAGCACACTGATGGCCTGATTGATCTCCGGCGTGATGCTGCGCACGATAGGCATGGCACTGCCGACCTGCGGCATGGCGATGCCGGCTGATTTGCCATCGACGGTGGAGAAAAGGGCCATTGGGCCGACGAGGGCGAATTTGCCATCCAGCACGAAGCCCTGCGAATCGACGGCCTTGCCGGCAAAGATGGTGCCTCCGATGATCTCGCCGAGACGGGTGATGGAGGCGCGCAGCAGGCCGACCTGCGTCATGAAGCGCTCTTTGAGAGGCGTCTTGTCGTTCTCCGAGGCCATCTTGGCTTTGTCGAGATCGGCTTTGTAGAGCTGCATTTCACTGACGTGAACCTTGGACTCAAAGCCCTTGGTGTATTCGTCGAGGATGTTGGTGAGGTAAGAGTTTTCCTCAGAGGCGAGTTTGACCTGGGTTTTGAGGTTGGAGTAGTTCAGTTCAGCAGCATCCACTTCTCGTGTGATGGGTGCGTACTGATCCTGAAGCTGGCGGAGCTTTTCTTCGAGCTGCGCGAGTTCACGGTTCAGGGGTTCCTTCTCTTTGGAGATGGTGGTCTGGACCTTGGAGAGCTCTTCTTTACTGCGATCAAAGTCCGCCTCGGCGGATTCTTTGGCTTTGGAGAAGCCGAGGTTCTGTGCTCCTGCGCTGGCAGTGAGCAAGGTGAGGAGAATGAGAGGGCGCATGGCATTCATTTGTTTTCTGGGTGGGCGGCTCACTGAATTTGTGCTGGCAGCTCGACAAGCTTCGGAGCGACGGCTTTTTTCATGACTTCGACGAGTTCACGCATCTTCGGCGCGATGGCGGGATCGACACTCCACTGCCAGCCTTGATCTGAAGGCAGCCCGAGGCCGCCGATGTCGCCGTTGGAGTTCACAAAATAACCCTGCCCAAGGCCGACATAGACCACTTTGACCTCTGCCTTCTTGCCATTGCCGAGGTCGTGGATCTCAGGGATGGAGTTGAGTTCGTTATTGGCCTTGTTCAGTTCGTTGAGGATGCCGAGGACGTTCTGGAAGCGCTCGGCTGCGGTGATGTTTTTCACTTCCGCCCCTTCTTTGGGGATGCGGTCGTGAAGCACGCGGACTTTTTCCTGCACGATGCCGGGGACACGGGCGAAGAGTGCTTTGACCCCTTTCTCGAGTTCCGGGGCAGTGGCGATCAAGGCGTCTGAAGCTTCGCGAATCTGCGCCTTCTCTGCCTCTGCCTCTGCCGTGCGCTTCTTCACATCCTCCAGCTTCACTTTGGCTTCGGCGATCTTCTTTTCCGTTTCCTCGATGGAGATTTTGAGGAGCTGAATGCGACCTTCGAGCATGGCTTTGCCGGTTTCCCATTCGGTGCGCTCGCTGGAGATCATGCGCTGAGTCGCGGCCCATTGCTGGAGGAGGCCGCGGGTTTCATCCATGGCGGTGGTCGCGGCGGCGGCAGGGGTCTGACCCTGGGGCGCGGGCTGAGCCTCCTGCGCAGCGAGAGTGCAACAGGCGGAGATGAGCAGAAGGTGTGTAAGGTGCAGTTTCACCAGAAAAAGAGGGGCAGAGACTTCCCTCATAGCTGCCTTCTCTTAGGCCTTGTCGCATCTCCTCTTGGGTGACGAAACTGTTACACGACAGACTCTCTGCGGAACAAAGAATGGCAAATCCGTCACCAATCTGCCGTCAGACTTAGAGAAAAGCCAATCCCTGTTTGGCGGGAGGAATAAATGGGCTGGGCTTGATTGTCATAGTATCGGCTTAGAGTGGCATTGAGCAAGTTTTGCGCACGGAACTGGAGCTTGGCCTGCTTTGTCAGCCTGTAGGAGACACCGAGATCCAATGTCGTGAACGGCTCCTGGAAGACATCTGGATCTTCAGGCCTACCACCCACGGCAAAGAGCTGTGGTCCCACCACATTTAGGAAGACACCGCCACCCACAGGGTTTTCGGGGCTGTCATAGGTCAGGTTGAAGTTAAAAATGTAGTCTGGCTGGCCTTGCAGGCGGCGGTTGCTGCCAAAGAGGCTCGGAGTCACATTCCCCGCATTGTCAAAAAACGCCGGGCGTGTGGCCTGAGAATAGATATAGGAGAAGTTAGCCCCGATGCTGAAGGGCTTCAACTCGTCCACCAGGAAGCTGAGGTCACGCTGGAATTCGAGTTCCATGCCATAGACGTGGGCTTCCTGAGCATTGATGAACTTGCTAAAATTGGTTCCTGTAACGGGGTCATTGCTTTGGGAGAGTTCAATTGGATTGTCGATAACCTTTCCAAAGAAGCTGACACCGATCACACTCCCGGGCGAAGGGAACCACTCCCAGCGGATGTCGTAGTTCATGATACTGGACATCTGGAGATCACGGTTTCCAACAAAATAGTCCCCCGTCTCAATGTTCTGGAAGACCACGGGAGCGATTTCCTTAAACGAGGGCCGAGCAACGGTGCGCGAAAGCGCGGCACGCAAGCGAGTATGCTCGGTCACATCCCAGTTTACTGAAAGAGCAGGCAGAAAATCAGCCTGTGAAATGTTGGCCCTGCTTCGCTCGACCAAGCGTGGGTCGTTCCTAGCAGCGACATCCCCATTAAAGGCATCATTCAGGAGATTTGTCATGACTGGGTCCGACCTTTGCGTGTCGGACAATAGCTGCTGTCGGATGACTTCTTCTGCGTAGAGATAGATGGGGGTGGACTGGACTTTCAAGTCGGTGGTCTCAAGTCGTGCACCAAAAGTGATGTTCAGTCCTGGGGCTACATCCATGTCGATCGCTGAATGCACCCCTGAGAGCATCTGTGAGGATTTGTATTCTTCAGGAGAGTTGGGCCGGTAAATATATAGAAAGCTGTTTACCGGATTGATAGCACCATTGTTCGGTATGCCATCAGTATCGACTCCAACAGGCTGGTTTCCATATAAGAACCAATCTCCCCATGTGTCACCAGGCCCACCCGGTTTGAACGCGTTGGGAAAAACGCTGTTCTGCAAGCCCCGGTTGTAGGTGAAGGAGTCGGCCCGGTATTTACGATCAGAGTAGTCCATCATGCCGCCGAACTTCAGCTTGGCTTGCAGATCAGAGTCCTTGAACAGGTCCGTGACGAAATCAGCGCGCATGGAGTAGCTTTGGTCATTAAGCTCACGCCAGTATCGCTGGAATTCAGGAACAGTCGGGTTTCCTGGGACTGGATTGTAGAGACCGGATGACGTGTCAAAGATGCCACGGACAAAGCGATGGTCAGGCTCCAACTGTGAGGATGTATTGTAGGACATCGCCCAGGAGAAATCCAAATCCCTTTCCAATGTATCAAAGGCATGTTTCCCGGCAAGCTGCCATACGCGGACCTCGCGCTCGGTGTAGGCAATGGTTTCGCGGTAGTCTTTCTCCGTCGGGCCGAACGAGTTCTCGTCCAACGTGCCATACTGGAGAGTTGCGCGATCTTCGGCAACTCTGTTGAAAAAATAGGTGAGGATGATCTCACTGTCCTCATCTGGCAGGATGCCTGCGGACACCAGAAGCCCTGTGCGCATTGATTCAGTGCTGTTGGCGACCACGGCGCTACGGCGGTTCACGAGCACTTCACCGTCAATCGGATCAAAGGTATAGCGCGCAACAACGTCATCATCGTTATGAACATATTTCTTCGAGTAGTCGCCTGCGATGGTGATGCCTGCTGGAGCCCCCATGAACTCAAAACGGTGGCCTATGCTAGCCTCAAGGCTCATGTCTGGTGGTGGCGCTTTTTCGATGGTACCGAAAGATTTTGAGAGGGTGTCGTTTACGCGCTGCCTCTCGAGACGCTCTGGCGAATCAGGACGGCTAAAGCCGAAGAGCTGTGGCAGATCTGAATTCCTGACGAATGAAGGTAGCGCCCGCTCCTGAGCCGTGCCGAACATGCCGGTGCCTCCACCGTTGTAGGTGAGAAACCCTTTGTTCCCAGTGGACTGACTGTTGTATGAGGTGCCATATTTAAATTTGACGAAATCTTCATCTGGTACCGCTTTTGTACTGATGTCGATCGTCGCCCCGGTGGACTCGGCGTTGAGGTCGGGAAGGAAGGTCTTCGTAGTAGAGACATTGCGAATGACGGCCGTGGGGAAGAGGTCCAGGGAGACAGCGCGGCGGTCTGGGTCGGAACTGGGGACGCGAAGACCGTTTAGGCTGACAACGTTGTAGCGGT
>NZ_JBILYB010000200.1:0-8246 GCF_044378005.1 Prosthecobacter sp. | reverse complement strand
AGCCCGCTGAGCTTCACATGCGCCGCCCGGTGGCACATGCCTCCGAAAAAAAGCAGCAGTGCCGTCGCCGCATAACAGGCCACGACCGGCAGCACGGAAAAGAATCGCGGCAGCCTGCCTCCCACATACCAAAGGAAGGCCATGGCGAGGAAGACACCAGCGGGAATGAGATAGAAGATCGTGAAGGTGGGCATGGGATTGTATCGGTATACAAAACGGGTGCAGAAATGGCTATTGGCGAAGAGAGAGCGCAGGATAACTTGTGTTTTATAGCTTATAGTTTATAGTAAAGTGCTTATTCTTAGCTAGGCTGTAGATCTTATTTTTCGGAATTCGACTAACAAAAATTTGGATAAATTCACAAGCTCTTGTTAAGTATCTAAAGAGTACGAATCAATTGCTGAAAAATGTATTTTTGGTTTTAGATCACGACTGGCCTAATTAGATGGGCTTCAGCCATTTGATGATGTGTGGCCTACTCTATATAGTGGCAATCGAAAGCCCGTATGCGCCTAATTTTAGGCGCTAGTAATTTTTTATTTTTTTCACCTGATATTCATAAAATAAAGCGCCCCCATGAATACCTTTGTTAGACCAAGTGCCTATAAGTTTTTTGCCATTTAACGATAATAACCAAGTGGCATATTCATCGTTAGGACTATTGTTATCCCATACTGAAACGCTCAGAGTCCCGTCGGTGTTTTCAGATGCCGTGAATTTCTGCACATTTTTCACACCATTACCCAATTCAAATTGCGATATCCCTTTAAAAAAACTATTTTTTCTTTCCAGTATATCGAACTCCGTGTTCCCAAGAATAATTCCGTTTCGGTCTCTAAATACCCCCTTCCAATGCCCACCGACAGCAAACGGATCAACAGGATTTAACTGTGCCGAGTTAGGTCCCGAAATTACGCTGGACGGTGCTGTAGCAATATTTGAGATTGTTGGTAGAGATTGCAGGCTAGAACTTGCAGTATTCGCTGGAATTGTAGATAAACGGTTAGGACTAACTGCAGGAGGGGGGGGCACGATTGCTACTGGGACAAAATAAAACGCTCCGCTCACCTTGCTGTACTCCGCCGGCTCCTGCTGATGCTGATATTTGTCACGGGCCAGTGTGGCAACCTGCTCCCGGGTCTGAATGAAGATGTCTTCAAGACGCAGCCCAGGGGTTTTCATCTTTTCGAAGAGCACGCTGCCATAGAGGCCAATTTGGCCATGGTCGTCCCAAGCTTGTTGATTGGCATCGGCGGCGTAGGCGATGAAGGTGCCCTTGGGAGCGCTCGCCGTGGGCGCGAGGCCACGGGTGCTGCCGACATTGCGGCCGCGCGTGGGTAGAGGGTTGTCGCGGCAGCAGTCGAGGATGAGGAGATTGAGGTGCGCGCTGGAGCCTTCGAGATTCGTGAGCACGCGACCGAGCGGCAGCGCCTTGTAAGCGAGCTGACTTGTGGTGGCGGGATCACTGTCCACGCCGAGGAGGTAATTCTCCCCGGCGGCCTGGATGGCATGGCCGCCGTAGAAAAACAGCGCCACCTTCGCGTCACCGAGCTTCGCGGTGAAGTCATCGACGGCCTCGATCATCTTCGCGGTCGTGGCATCCGTGACCACTGTTATGTTTCCGGCGAAACCGAGCGAAGCGAGCGTTTTCTCCGCCTCACGCGCCTCTGCCAGGGTGGTGCGCAATTCGCCGACCTTGATGTAATTTTGATTGCAGATGATGAGGGCGTGTCGTCCGCTTTCGGCTGCATGAACCAGGTTGCCACCAGACGACCAGAGGCCAAGCGCGACAAATAAAAGGTGGAAGCGTAACCAAGACTTCATGGGCGAAAATGATGGTAGAAATATTCATGCAATGTCCTTGAGCTCACTCAGCAGTCCGGCTTCGGAGTCGAGGTAGTCATGACGGGGATCAAGCGGATGAATTAGTGATGCACCGAGTCGATCTCGAAGGGATTCGGGCGGCGCCTGTCGTGTTATGAGAGACTGATGCAGGTCGCTGGCCGCTGTGAGCACATCGTCGTAGGCATCGGTGACCCACCAACTGCATCCTAACTTGGAAAGGGGGACGGCGGTGATGTTCCAGAGACAAAGCACCGTCAGGCTGGAATCACTGATGCCGGTGGCCAGCTCGGACTCGATGGCAGGCTCGGCCAGCGGGCCAAAGGGAACGGTGAGCGCGGTCTGCTCCTGCTCATCGACACTGAGGATAAGGACGTAAACGGGGCGTGACCAGCCCGGCTTCAGCGAAGGATGCAGATGGCGGATCTGGCCACGCACGATGGGCACGCGCACGCTGCGTGAGCCGCCTGCGGACACCACAAAAACGCCGTCCTCAGCGGCACGGCGGGCGTCATGGGGGATGATGGAGTCACGGAGCTTGCCGAGGAGCGCGGCGGCGACGCCATCCGTTGCACTGACGGTGTAAGTCCCAGAGTCAGCATCGGGATCAGACGGCAGTGCGGCGGGCATTTCCGGTTCGGTGGCAGCAAGCCGCGAATAGGCCTGCCAGTCGGCGGCCCAGGTTTGCAGTCGGAGTTGATCGTTCATGGAAATTCAAATGGGGTTCTTGGTTAGCGGCAGAGCTTTGCGCGTGCTGCCTCCATGGCTTTAAAGAGAGGCTGAAGTTCGTTTTCCGACGCCAATGCCTGATGTTCTTTCAGCGTGGCTTCCAACATCTGGGCAAAAGCTTCCCAGCGGTCCAGCAGCTCCGAGGCTGGCACTTTCTTCCTGTCACTGGCTTCTTCATTCAGCGCCAGACTTTCGGCCACCCCCTCGGCAAGCAGAAGCCAGAGCTCGGAACGATCCAGCAGGGCGAGCAGGCCCTGGAGGCAGAAATAAATGGCTCCTTCACGGTCATCCGCTTCGAGCTGCTGCCCGGCTGGATCAGCGCGCATCTGCTGCGCGAGGTTCTCCATGCTCTTTACGGTCCCATCGGCCAGGACGGAGTGCTTCACTCCGGCCAGTTCCGTGACGCTCTCTTCCTTCACGGAGATGATTACATTGCGCACACGGCGGATGGCGCGCAGGCAGAGGCCGATTTTAAAGGGCAGCCGGATGGGGGGGAAAAAGCTGCCGATTTGGGACTGGACGATTTTTTTCAACTCAGCACGCTCCAGTTCCGTGCCCCAGTCCGGCTCCACGGACATGAGGTAGTCGAACATCGTTTTGTCGCTCGCTTCATCATCATTGCACGCCGCCTTGTCGCCACGGCTCGTGCGCTGCCGCAGGCTTTTCTTGCCAAACTCCCCGGCGTACTGCCGTGCCGCATCCCGGATGCGCATGCGGAACTGGCTCTCCAGATAGCGGAGCTTGTAATCGAGATCCGCCCAGGTGCCCCCGCCGTTTTCGAAGACCTTGGCGAAGAGATCGTCCAGCAGCCGGTTGCCCGTGAGCGTGCGCCTTGCCACGAGGTATTGAAAGGAGTGGCCCCAGGCCTCGCGTCCCGATCTCATTCGCGGCACCTCCGCATCCGAGTAGCCGCCCTGCTCCAGGCCGCTATTAAAAGCAGCCATGGCCAGCCCCTCGAAATAAAGCTCCGCCTCACGGCCCAGGCCAGGCATCGGAGCCCCCGCCAGCCACTGCGACCAGGCTGCTTTGAGTTCCAGCCAGTAGGTGACTTTCTTGGAGAGGAGGGGGAGATCTGAGTCCATGCGCAAGCGAGACTAGTGAGGCGCCTCCGCAGAAGCAAGACCGGAAAACGGCGGATGACTTGTCTCTCTTTGGAAATCCGCCATGATGACTCCCAATCACCCCACTGCCATGTCCTTTGATGCCTCCTCTTTTTCAGGATCTGAGTCCGCTCGCCGGAAGACCTACGCCATTGTCGGGGCCGCAGTGTGTGTCCTCGTTTTAGTGATCGCCTATGCCTTCAGTGGCTCCAAGCCCGCGCCCAAAAAAGTGGTGGAGCCTGACCAGCCGCTTGCGAGCATCGACGGGCAGACACTCGTACATCTCGATCAGCCCCCCGCAGACAAGGACTGGTACGAAAACGTCCCTGCGGGCACGATAGTCGCCCAGAATCCGCAGGCTGGAGCCCATGCGAAGGATGCCCCCACGACACCGGTTTCCTCCGTTGTCATCGGAGACAACCCAGCTGCGGAACCACCAGCGGAGTCAGTGATGAAGCCGGGGGAAGCTCCTGGCCCCGGAGTTGTCGCGCAAACAGGGGCGGGCAGTGCTGCAGAACCGGTTTCTGGCGGTTCAGCGCAAGGAACCGACTCAGCGGCTGCTGTGGCCCCTCAGAGTCCGAATTCAAAACCACCTGCCTCTCCTTCTATTCCGAATGGTGCTGTGGCGACGATCCCGCCGGTCAATGCAACGACGGCGACGACTGGATCGGTGAACGCGCCTAGGGCCACTTTCCCGCCAGTCAACGCTCCTGTGGGAACAAACACACCTGTGAACGCACCTGTGGGAACGAACTCACCCACAAGCGCGCCTGTGGCGACGATTCCTCCCGTCAACGCACCCGTGGCGAAGATCGGAGCACCGGCAGCATCGCCTCCATCTTCCTCGCCTGCTAAAAAAGGCAAGAGCACCGCCTCGACACAGCGGCCCAAGTTCGTCCGCCCGACTCGGAAACAGCCCGGAATCATCGCCCGGACGAGTGAACTCGTCACCGAACCCGAGTTTCGCGAAGCTCCCAAGTCTGCCGCCGCCCAAGCGAAACCCGGGCAAGCCTCCGCGAAGCCTGCCGCCGTCGCCAAGCCTGCTCCGCCTGCCCGTGTCCGCCAGCAGGAGGCACGCACCTTTGCAGCGCAGACGACGGAGCAACTTCGCGAGCAGGGACTCATCAAGCCTGGTCAGCGCATCCGCCTCCCACGCAGCACCGAGACGCCGAACCCAACCATCTGGCGTGAAGATGACGCTCCAGTCACCCCTGAAGAGCGTCGTCCCTTTGGGCTCGTGATTGCCGAGGAGAATTCCGCCTTCACCCCTGAAGGCATTCCTTTGAGGACAGACATCCCCGCAGGTGCCTCCCCGTTGGAGAAAACCGGCGCGGACAAGCCGCTGTGGAAGCGTCCGGAGTAGTAGGCTGAGTTGCGGCAAGGACCGCACGCAGCCCAGAATCATAGGATGGGTTCAGCTCGTCTGATGACGTGGAGTATCCATCGAACTCATTTAAGCGCTGAAACGGAAAACCACAGGGCGCATTTCTTGAAGGCAGGACGCCGCGCAGCCCGCGCTGTGTGGCGACTCACCCACACTCCTCCTGCCTCATCCATGAATACGTCCTCCAGCTTCGTTTTGAATCCCTGCGGTGTGAATCAAGTGTGCATGGTCCTGCCCGACCAATTCTATTTTTACTTCATCCCCAAGTCCCGTCTGCACCTGCCCGGCCAGATGAACTGGGACAAAACGATGATGGTGCTCGGCAATCAGGCCTTCACCCTGCTGGGCGACTATCGCGCCGACTTCCAGTACGCCCTGGAACTGGGCGGCATCGTCGGCTGCATCCGCCTCTACCAGCATCTCCAGGAGCACGCCGCCTGCCCCTGGACCTCCCGCAGCGATCCCTGGGCCATCTTTGCCCAACTCACGGAGGTGCCTGCTGAGCCCGCGGCCCATCTCGAAGACGCGACGGCTGTCCGCTGCGATCACGCGGCTTTGGCGGCGTGAAGCGCGCTCATGAGAATGATCAGAAACAGAGGCATTCCCTTTCCGTTCATTCTCTATTCCTGTTGGCGGCGGCAGGCTTTGCTCAGCTAGATGAATGGTCGGGGCAGTCCTGGGTCGCGACGATCCATGCTTAAACCCTTTCTCGTCATGAGGCGTCCATGTATTTATTGCAATGTGTGAAGGCTCAACCGGCAATGTCTGGTACCACAGCAGGGCGGAAGCCTAGGTTACTGAACTTGTGGTTGGGTGCGTTTTTATTTCGGAAGGCAGCTCGGCAGTGCTCAGGTAGGCTGCGCCAAGAGCCACCACGGTTCACGCGCAGTGCTCCCGATGTGCCGAGGGGATCGGTGCCGCCGGAGAGCTTGCTGAAGCCATCCCAGGCGTCGTTACACCACTCGTAAACATTTCCATGCATATCATAGAGGCCCCAGGCATTTGCTGCGTAACGGCAGACGGCGCTGGTTTTTCGAAGAGCCGGACCTTCGGTGCCGACGGGGTAGCTGCTCTGGCAATTCGCGTCTTTCCCATGCAACGTGCGCCTGAAGTAGAAGGGCGTGCGCGTACCGGCACGGCAGGCGTACTCCCACTGCGCCTCGGTGGGCAGCGCCCACTTCCATCCTTTCGCGGGTACTCGGGAGTTGAGTCTTTGGATGAAGTCCCGCGCCCTCTCCCAACTGACGTTTTCCACAGGAAGGTGGTCGCCTTTGAAATGGCTGGTATTCCGCCCATGAGGGAAGTCCACTGTGTCTGGGTGATGATGGTGCGGGCGAGCCAAAAGGGCTGACTAATCGTGACTTTGGACGGTGCTTCATTCTCGGCGCGACCCGCCTCACTGGCCGGACTGCCCATGGTGAAGCTGCCTGCGGGGCAGTAGCAGAGGGTCAGACTGACCCCGCCGGGCAGTGTGGCGATGACTTGCTTGCCGATGGAGCCGTCATTGAGCGGGCTCGGGGCTGCGACCAGCCTCTTTGCCACACGCCTGCGGCGTTCGGCAGCGGCTACTTCTGCCTTGCGCCGTTTTTCTGCGGCGATGGAGGGAGCCGCGAGTTGCTTACACACGGCACCCGCCTTCGCCGGGCGGGCCAGTTCTTCCTTACTCAGGCAGGACTGCACCACGCGCTCCCAGTGCTCTGGCACGGGCTCGACACTGGTGATGCGCAGGAGCCGCCGCCGCTCCGAGATGCTCAGCGGCAGCATGGTCTGGATCTGGATCTCGATGCTGCCGGTGCTAAAGGGCGGCTTGCTGGTGAGCAATTCGTAAAGAGTGGCTCCGAGGGCATACACGTCATCTGCCACGGTGCGGCTGCCGAGCAGGAGATGCTGCGGGCTCATGTAGGGCGTGATGACGCCGCTCTCCTGGGTCATTCGCTTGCGGCGGGTGTGTTTACCCCGGCTCTCTGCCATGCGGCCTGCGAAGCCGAAGTCACAGATCTTCAAGACGCCCTGATCGCTGATGATGAGGTTTTGCGGCTTCAGGTCATGATGGATGATGCCTTTCCCATGCGCGTAATCGAGCGCGGCGCAGAGCTGCTTTACCCAGGGCAGGAGTTGCTCGGTGGTAAAGACACTCTTTGGCTGCTGCCGGCTCAGCTCACACAGTGGCATGCCGCGTATGTACTCCATGCTTATGGCGGCGGTGCCTTCTGCCTCAATAAGGTCGTAGATGCGAATGATGTTATCGTGGGTGAGCTCCCGGCTGAGCAGCACTTCATTGCGTAAATCGTCGATGGCATCGGTATTGTTGCAGAGGCTCACGGGGAGAAATTTGAGCGCTACTTCACGGGACTTCAGCTTCGTGTCCTCCGCCAGCCAGACGGCACCGATGTCACCTTGGCCGAGATGCTCGATCAATTTAAACCGCGCGGCGAAGAGATCGCCCGGCTGAAGGCTGCGTGCGGCGGGCAGGCCATCCCAGCTTAATGGCACGGGCTCCATCGGCAGGGTGAGGTGGAGCTGGAGGAAGTCGTTGATGGTTTTGACCTTGCCGATGTTGATCCCACTCTCCGCGAACATGGCCCCAAAAAAGGCCTTTTCCTGGATCTGCACATTCAGACTTTGCATGTCTGTGGGGCGCTCTAGGATGGGCAGGCCGGGCTGCCTGCCCGGACGTAGGCTACCATGGGCGCTGAGGCGCCCGCGTGAAGCGCTAGCGTGCAAATGCACGGTCATGGGTGAGGTGCCAGCTCGCTCGGGGTCGATCCCCACCTCGATGGGGTCACGGATTTCGAAGGCACTGAGCGGCTTCAGCAGCCGGTGCTCCGCCATGCCGCCCCTGAGCCCGGCGCAGCGAAACTCGATAACTATGTCACGTACGGGCTCCATGACAACGGAGGTGAGGGCGATCTCGAAGACGCTGGGACGCCCCTCCACCAAAGGGCGGCAGAAGCGGCAGGAGAGCTGGAGTGGTGAGGTGTCTGACATGCGCTTGGGGAAGGGAAGAAACTACTGTGCCGAGTCTTCCTTCACGGCCTGCTGATAGGCATCCAGCAGCTCCTGCAAAATATCCACGCGCTGGGCGAAGTTGATCTGGGCGGCGGAGGGCGCGCGCTCGAGGTCTTCGACGCTGACTTTCAGGCTGGAGAGCTGGCTGAGACGAGCTTTGGCGGCTTCGACGGCTTTGGCTT
>NZ_JBILYB010000199.1:0-8263 GCF_044378005.1 Prosthecobacter sp. | reverse complement strand
CGAATCGGAAACAGAACGGGATGCGCCGAAAATACAAAAAGTCGCGGGTATCAGCCAAGCAAAACGGGAGCGTTTTTGCCTACAATGACGCATCAAATAACTTCGATCCATGATCCGCCCCAGCCTGCTTCCCATGAAACTGCACCATTCTCTCAAAGTCATTTGGCTTGTCATCGCGACAGCCATCCTGCCCGCCCAGCCGAATCTCCGTGCTGAATCCGCTGCCTTCAAGCTGCAAGCCAACGACGTCATCGCGCTGACGGGTGGATCGAACATCGAGCGCACGCGTTTCAATGGGTTTTTTCAGACACATCTCTTCACCGCGCAGCCGGACGCGAAGATCAAGGTGCGCAACTTCGGGTGGGAGGGCGACACGGTGTTTGAACAGTGGCGCGATGGTGGCGCGGCGGGGAAGCTCGACCCGAGCCAGAGCTGGCGGCAGCAGCGCGACTGGCGACAGCAGCTTGCCGAGGTCGAAGCGACGGCGGTGATTGCGCAGTTTGGCCAGATGGAATCACTCGCTGGCCTGGAGAGGTTGCCTGCGTTCATCGCGGCGTATGAGAAACTGATCGAGGAGTTCACGGAGGGTGGCCGCCGCGTGGTGCTGGTATCTCCGATGCGGTTTGAAAAAAGCACGCAGCCGCTCGCGCCCGATCTCACACGGAACAACCCTGCGGTGCAGGCTTATGCGGAGGCCATTCGCGATCTCGCGGCGAAACTTGGTGTGACGTTCATCGACCTCATGAAACTCCCGCATGATGCGCAACCGCTCACGGACAATGGCTATCAGCTGAATGAGCAAGGGCATCGCATCGTGGCGGCGCACATCGCAAAGTCGCTGGGCATCTCGACGAAGCCCGAAGCGGATACCGGAGGCGTGCGCAGTGCCGTCATCGAAATGGAGCGCTTGTGGTTTGATTACTGGAGGCCCATGAACTGGGCATTCATCACCGGTGACCGCACGACTCAGCCCTTTGCCAGGGACTGGAAGGACAACAAAAAGCACCTGTTCCCAGAGGAAATGAAGGACTTCGTGCCGCTGGTCCAGCAGGCTGATGAAAACATCTGGAAGGCGCTGGCTGGCCAGCCCGTGACGCCCGTCGGCATCCACTCGTCCATCCCTGTCGAGCCGCCGAGTGTGAAGCCGCAATTGCCGGATGAGGAACTCGCGTCCTTGAACGTCCTCGACGGCTTCAAGGTGAATCTTTTCGCCTCCGAAGCCGATGGCGTGGTGAAGCCGTCCCAGATGCGCTGGGATGAGCGCGGCCGACTGTGGGTCGCCTGCACGGTGAGCTATCCGCAGATCAAGCCGGGCGAAAAGCCCAACGACTACGTGCTGGTATGCGAGGACACCGATGGCGATGGCCGCGCGGACAAGTTCACCAAGTTCGTCGAGGGCTTGTTCATGCCCACTGGCATCGAGCTTGGCGATGGCGGGCTCTATGTCGCGCAGGGCACGGAGTTGCTGCACTTTCGCGACACCGATGGTGATGGGAAAGCGGACACCCGGCGAATCGTTCTCGGTGGTTTCGGCACGGGGGACTCGCACCAATTGATCAATTGCCTAAACTGGGGCTTTGGCGGGGAGTTGTGGTTCACGCAGGGGCATCACATCTACTCACGCGTTGAGACCCCGTATGGCGTGGAGACGCTGAACCGCTCCGGCGTATGGCGTCTGCGCCCGCGCACCGGGCACCTCGATCCCTTTTTTCAATGGTCCACTGCGGGCGCGAACTGCTGGGGCGTGGTCACCACGGACTACGGTCAGCCCTTCCACATTAGCGGCGCGAACGCCAGTGCCTACTTCACCATGCCGGGTCTCGTGCGCTCCAGCTTGGCCACGCCAGCGGGAGCCGTTAGAGTTTGCGAGGCAAGCAGCAAACAGGTCGGCATGGAGTTCATCGGCAGCAGCCAGTTTCCGCAGGAGATGCAGGGCCGCGTCATCCTCGGCGGCTACTACGCGAACCGCCTGGAGCAACACGAACTGCGCATCAAGGACGGCGTGTATTCCTCGACGCAGCTTCCGAACATCATCGAAACGAAGAACAATGTCTTCCGGCCGGTGGAGGTCCGTAGCGGCCCGGACGGCGCGCTCTATGTCGCTGATTGGTATAATCCCATTATTGGTCATTACAGCGCCTCCTATCGGCATCCCGACCGCGACAAGGAACATGGACGCATCTGGCGTGTGACTTACCAGGGCCGTCCGCTGGTCAAGCCGGCATCGCTCGTGAATGCCACAGCAGGTGAGCTCTTGGAGCAACTCGACTCCCCCGAGCGCTGGGCCCAGTATCAATCCAAGCGCCTGCTGTTCGAGCGCGACAGCGAGGAAGTGACCACGGCACTCGACGCGTGGGTTGCCAAACTCAAGGCGGGCGATGCGAAGGATGAATACCGCCGCCTGCAGGCCCTCGCCATTTACGAGGCCCACGAAAAGGTGCGACCCGAGTTGTTAAAGTCGTTGCTACGTTCGCCGGACGCCCGCATTCGCGCCTACGCCACGCGCACGCTTTCGACTTGGGCGCGCGACGGTGCCTTGCCCGAGGCCATCACGTTGCTGGAACCGCAGATTGCCGATGAAGACCCAATGGTGCGTCTGGAAGCCATTGTCGCGGCCAGCTACGTGCCGGACCCACGCGCAGCCGTGGTCGCCCTGCGCGCTTTGGACAAGCCTTTCAACGCCTATCATCAACACTCACTTCCGAAGACGCTGAACGGCCTCGCTCCGATCTGGGTGCCAGCTCTCGCCGCTGGAAAACTCGCTTTCGACAAGGACGAGCACCTCATCTTTGCCCTGCAAAATGCCAAGGTGGAGAACAACAGGGACATCATGCGCCAGCAGATCGAGCGTCATGCAGGCGATGCCGCGCGTCAGTCCCTTTGGCTCAAGGCCCTCGCCACCGTGGCCAGTGCAACGGACCTCCGTCTCATCCTCGAACGCGGTGGTCAGGACCCCACTGTTCTCGCCGCACTTGCGAGTTCATCCGCCTTGCGCGGCTCCAAGCCCAACGACACCGCACCGCTGATCGAGCCGCTCTTCACTTCGACGAATGCCGCCGTGCGCACCCAGGCCGTGCGCATCGCGGGTGCTTGGAAACTCCCCGCCTTTGCCAGCCGCCTCCAAGCCCTCGCTGCCGATGAAGCCACGCCGCTGCCCTTGCGCAAAGCCGCGCTGACCGCCATCGGTGATTTTGGCGGCCCCGCCGATCCCACGCTGCTCCGGATCATCGACAGCGCTGCGTCGCCCGAGTTGCAAGCCACCGCGCTCGATGCGCTCATCACTGGCAGTCCGGACGAGGCTGCACGGATCGTGCTGGGCAAACTCAACCACGCCAAGCGCAGCGAGGAAGCCACGCCATTGGTCAAGGCCATGCTCGCACGAGCAGAAGGCAGCGCCGCTTTCAACAAGGCCGTGTCGAAGCCGAAAGCGCTCAGCGCCGCCAGCGCCAAGCTTACGCTCGCCGCACTGAATCTGCTCGGCCATAGCGACCGCAAACTGCCGCAGTTGCTCATGAATCTAGCGGGCATGAACACCACACTCCCCGTCTATACGAAGGCGTATGTCGCCACCATCGTGAAATCCGCGCAGACCATTGGCCGTGCCGCCGAAGGCAAAAAGGTCTTCGAACAAACCGGCTGCATCGCCTGCCACATGCCCGGAGCGGCGCAAAGCAAGATCGGCCCCGACCTCAGCGCCATTAGCCGCAGCATGCCCATCGACATGATCATTGGTGAAATCATCTGGCCCGCGCTCAACGTCAAAGAGGGCTACGAAGCTGCCACCGTCACGATGAAGGACGGCAGCGTCATTGCAGGGTTCAAGCATACCGAGACCACCGACACCATCGACATCCGCGACCCAGCCACCGGCAGCGTGAAGACCCTCCAACGAGCCAGCACCGCCAAGATTCAGACCGGCGGCACCCTCATGCCCGACGGCCTCACCGCCACACTCAGCGAGCAGCAAATGGCCGACCTCATCCGCTACGTCAGTGAGTTGGGGAAATGAATTCATCCCGAACACGCTCAATCCACAACGCCCCAACCAAGAACCAAGAACCAAGAACCAAGAACCTAACATCATGAAAACACTACTCCTCACCCTCCTCCTCATCACCTCCGCAGCCTCGGCTCAGACACCGCTCTCCGATGGCAAGACCTTCACCGGCTGGGAGGGCGATACCACCACGCAGTGGCGCATCGAAGACGGCGCTTTCACTGCGGGATCACTCGAGAAGAAGCAGCCCTACTGCGACTATCTCGCGACGACACAGGAGTTCGGCGATTTTGAACTCACGCTGAAATGGAAGCTGGAAGGCACGGAAGGCTTTGTGAATGGCGGCGTGCAGTTCCGCACGAAACGTATTGCACCACCTTCACACGAGGTCATCGGCTTCCAGGCGGACCTCGGCATGGGTTATGACGGTGCGCTCTACGACAATATGCGTCGCAAAAAAGTCCTGGCCCGGCCTACGAAGGAAGTGCTGGAAAAGGCGCGTAAACCGGTCGGAGAATGGAACGACTACCGCATCCGCGCCGAAGGCTCGCGCATTCAGATCTGGCTCAATGGCGTGCAGACCGTGGACTACACCGAGACCGAACCCGACATCGCGACCAAGGGTATCATCGCGCTGCAGATCCACGGCAATTCATCCTCCATCGTGCGCTACAAGGACATCGCCATCACGGAGCTGCCCGCAGGGAAGGGGAAGTAATGGTCGAAAACCTCGGTAGGCGAATGGAACGACTGCCGTGCCGCATCAAAAAACTTCGATTCATGATCCGCTTCAGCCTGCTTCCGATGAACACGCAACATTCCTTCAACGTCTTTGGGCTTGTCATCACGACTGCGATCCTGCTCGCCCAGCCGGACCTCCGGGCCGAACCCGCTGCCCCCAAGCAGCCATCGGGCTCGGTGTCCAAGTCCAAGGAGTCCCTGGCGGACGGCCTTGTGCGCGGCGGGTCGTTCGATCGAAAGGCCCAACGCATGCCCAAGGGTGACATTGCCGTCGGACTGCAGGAGGTGGCGTCGGGTTTTGCGGTTCCGCTGGTGCTGACATTCGCGCCGGGACAAAAGGACCGACTCTACGTTGCGGACCAGATCGGCATCATCCGCATCGTCGATCACGCACGCTTGCTCAGCGAGCCGTTCCTCGACCTGCGGCCTTGGTTGAAGGAAGTGAATCCAGCCTACGACGAGCGTGGCCTGCTCGGCCTGGCATTCCACCCCCAATTCGACCGCAAGGATCACCCTGGCTTTCGCAAGTTTTATACCTTCACGAGCGAGCCTCCCGGCCCATGCGAGGTTCCTCTGGCGAACGCCGCCGACAAGGTCGATCACCTCAACGTCGTGACGGAGTGGCGCGCCTCCGACGATGATACCAATCGCGTCGATGTCGGCAGCCGACGGGTCGTGTTCTCCTACGCCACGCCGAATTTCCATCACAACGGCGGCAGCCTCGCCTTTGGCCACGACGGCCTGCTGTATATCAGCGTCGGCGACGGTGGCACCGGGCTCGTGTTTACCGACAAGTCACCCATGGGCATCGCGCAGGACATCAAGAGCCCGCGAGGCAAGATCCTGCGAATCGATCCGCTCGGCCTCCAAGGCGTCAAGGCTGGGACCGGTCAATACAGCGCCCCATCTGACAATCCCTATGTGGGCCGTCCGGGGCTGGATGCCATCTATGCCCTCGGCCTTAGGAATCCCTGGCGGATGAGTGTCGATCGCGCCACTGGAGAGTTGATCGTGGGCGATGTCGGGCAGAGCGTGACCGAAGAGGTGAATATCGTGAAACGTGGGGGGAATTGCGGTTGGCCGTTCAAGGAGGGTGATTCTTACCGCAAAGACAATCCAGGTAAGCTCACAAAGGATGCGCCTTGGGCCGGCCAAGCTCCGCTGATTGATCCTGCGCTCGCCTACACTCGCGAATACATCCAGTCAGGCGTCCTCTCCGTCATCGGTGGTTACGTTTACCGCGGCACGGCGATCCCTCAGCTACAGGGACGCTATGTCTTCGGCAATTGGACGACCTCCGGAGGCTTGCATGGGCAGCTATTCCACGCCGATCTTCGTTCGGGAGAAATGAAGGAGTTCCTCATAGGTCCCTCAGATGAGCCGCTCGATGGCTATCTGGTCGCCTTCGGCGAGGATGCAGAGGGGGAACTCTATGCTCTGACCACCTCTCTGGCAGGCCCTAAAGGGACCACCGGCAAGGTCCTTCGGCTGGTCGCCTTCCAAGGCGAAGTAAAACCGAGGGTGACCCCAATATCTACGGAGGAGACCTCGTCCGGCCGTGCGGATTCCCCAATCGCTCGGGGGAAGCGGCTTTTCACTGAAAAACTCTGTGCCACCTGCCATCAGACCGATCCCGCTGTCCCGGCCCCTCCAGGCGAGGCGCTGCACGCGCCTCGTTTCCTCGACAAGTTTTGGGGCCAGCCGCTCCAAGTGCATGACGGCATCGGCGGGCCTCTCATCAGAGTGGACTTCAATGAAGCCTATTTCGTCGAATCGGTGAAGGAACCCATGAAGAAGATTCATGAAGGTTCCATGCCCGGCATGGTGGTGGCGCCGATGACCGACGACGAAATCAACGCGCTCATGGCCTATGTGAAGAGCCTGTCGAAATGAAACGTGGCCAAGCCTCTCTCGACCCAACCGAGAACCTAACATCATGAAAAAACTCCTCCTCACCCTTCTCCTCCTCACGTCCGCAGCCTCGGCCCAGACACCGCTCTCCGATGGCAAGACCTTCGCCGGGTGGGAGGGCGATACCACCACGCAATGGCGCATCGAAGACGGGGCATTCACTTCGGGCTCACTCGAGAAGAAGCAAACCCGCAACGACTACCTCACGACGACCAAAGAGTTCGGCGACTTCGAACTCACGCTGAAATGGAAACTGGAAGGCACCGAGGGCTTCGTGAATGGCGGCGTGCATTTCCGGTCCAAGCGTGTCCCGAAGGGCACCGAAGTGTCCGGATTTCAGGCGGACCTCGGCGCAGGTTACGACGGAGCGCTCTACGATCACATTCGCCGCAGCAAAGTCATCCAGAGACCCACGAAGGAAGTGCTGGAAAAGGCGCGCAAGCCCGTGGGCGAATGGAACGACTACCGCATCCGCGCCGAAGGCTCGCGCATTCAGATCTGGCTCAATGGCGTGCAGACGGTGGACTACACCGAGACCGACCCGACCGTCGAGACCACCGGCATCATCGCCGTTCAGATCCACGGCAATTCAACCGCCATCGTGCGCTACAAGGACATCGTCATCACGGAGCTGCACTCCGGGGACGCAATCGAACCGGCTGCCAAGGTGATGTTGTTCGACGGCAAATCCCTTGACGGTTGGATCCCCTTCAGCCCCGGCAAGAGGCAGGGCAAAGACGTCAATTCAACCGACACAAAAGTGTGGTCGGTCCGCGACGGCGTGATCCACTGTGAGGGCAAGCCGTCGGGTTACCTCCGCACCAGCAAAGACTACGCGAACTATCAACTGCATCTCGAGTGGCGCTGGGACGGCAAGCCGACCAACAGCGGCGTGCTGCTGCACAAGACAGGCCCCGACCTCCTCTGGCCAACCTCCATCGAGGCCCAAGTCATGCATGAGAACGCAGGTGACTTCTATTTGATCAACCTCTCGTCCTTGACCGTCAACGGCAAGCAGCTCGGCCCGGTTGTAAAGCCATACCTAAGAGCCAAGAAACAGGAGTTATCGAACGAGAAACCCCCGGGCGAGTGGAACAGCTACGACATCGTCTGCGATGGCGACTCGATCCAACTGACGATCAACGGCGTGCTGCAGAACAAGGGCACCGGCGCCAAACCGTCCAGCGGCGCGATCTGCCTGCAAAGCGAGGGCAGCCCGATCCAGTTCCGCAATATCTACCTCAAACCGCTGGAGAAATAGAGCGCCCATCACCCCTGCAACTACCTTCAACCCACACCATGAAACCCACCCACACACTCCCTACCGACATCACCCGTCGCACCTTTCTCCATCGCTCGACGGGAGCACTCGCTGCCTCCACCGGTTTGTTGGCACACGCCCAAGCGGAACCCGAGAACACCTATGGCGTCCAGACACCGGAACTGCGCAGCCGCGCCGAGGTTAATGCCGTTCTCGGCAAGGCACCAAAGCCCGCCGCAGAGGCGAGCCTGCGACCGCTCACCATTCTCTTCGCCGGAGGTGCAAAGGATCACCCGCCGAGGTCCCATTCTCACGATGTGCTGCCGAAACGCTGGAAAGTGCTGCTTGGCGGC
>NZ_JBILYB010000197.1:0-8316 GCF_044378005.1 Prosthecobacter sp. | reverse complement strand
AAACAACGGCACCGGCTACGGCCTGCC
This sequence comes from Prosthecobacter sp., assembly GCF_044378005.1. Lineage (GTDB taxonomy): Bacteria > Verrucomicrobiota > Verrucomicrobiia > Verrucomicrobiales > Verrucomicrobiaceae > Prosthecobacter. The sequence continues at coordinate 8,289 of NZ_JBILYB010000197.1, read as the reverse complement.
CATCGCACAGCGCTACGTGACCTTCCACGGCGGCACGCTTGAAATTCAAAGCCAGGACGGCAAGGGCACAACCGTGGTGGTGCGCCTGCCCGCCGAAATCCCCGAATGAAAAAAACTGTTCTCATCATCGACGACAACGAAAAGGTGCTACGGACGCTGGAGGACCGCATTGAGTCCATGGGCTTCGACTTTGATTCGGCGGATTGCCAGGTCGCCGCCACGGCCTTGCTGCAAAAGCGCCGTTACGACCTCATCCTGCTGGATCAGGAGCTGCCCATCAAAAAGGGCAAGCCCACCCACAAGCAGGTCGGGCGAAACCTGCTGGTGCATATCCGTCAGGATGCCAACAATGAGTCAACGCCCGTCATCGTGGTTAGCGAGCAACGTCATCAATGGTCCAGAGGCAGGGTTCAGACTGAGTTGTGGACTGAGGATCAGGAGATGGTAGTGGCGTATCAGGGTGAGTTTGAGATGGGCTCATAACACAACAAATAACCTGGCCAAATCTTGGCGCTAATCACCCTTGGAGGTTTCGAGGGTGCATAAGAACGTTGATCATTTCGAGGTGCGTTCCGTTGCTCGGATGGAATGACGTCTATTATTCAATCCTCAAACCAACGCTTCACAGCTTCAGAGTTGAACCGGACTAGCCGACCGGCCTTACGGAAAGGTAGACCTTGGTTTCGCAGATTGCTGACATGTCGAGTGCTACAGCGTGCATAGTCTGCCACATCCCGAACAGTCCAGAGGACGGGTCCGTTTTGCATAGAAGAGTTAGCGGCAGCAGGGGTTTCAGAGGGATTGGGGGTTGCGTTCATCGCCATGATTAGCGTGTCAACCAGTGGGTGCATGTCATCACCATTAGCTTCCACACAAAGCATCTTGTTGCGCAACAAGCACTGCTGCACCCCTGGGCACCCTCACCATTCTTTGAGAAAAGTGGAGATTCGTGTCATGACAAGTTGTGACAACCAACCTTCCAATTCATTCCATGAAGAGCACTATGCCAAAACCCAACTGGAGAACGATAGCCTGTGAAATGGAAGAGTATGGCAGTATGGAGAATAATGATTTCCCGCCCCATATCCATTGGTAATCGAGCTAAGGTTTGGCGAATCAAACGGCATGGCGGCAATATTATGCCTCCCTTCCCTTCTATCCACGATTGCAGGGCAATGGATGCGAAACCCTGAACCCGTCATACACTCGCCTGACCGCGACGAGCCTCCCTGGATCGCTCGATCCACTCAGGCAAAGAGCGCCTTCACAGGCTGGCCGCGATCCGTGATCGGCACGGGGCGATCACCATCGTAGAGTTCTTTGGAAGGATTGATGCCTAAATCGGCGAGGATGGTGGCGAAGAGGTCAGGCACGCTGCAGGGGTTTTCGACAGGCTTTTTGCACTCGTCGTCGGTGACACCCCAGGCACCGCGGTGCTTCAGACCGCCGCCAGCAAGCACGACACTGAAGGTGCTGCCTTGATGCCCACGACCACCACCGCCGTCAAAAGCGGAGGGACGGCCGAACTCGGTGTTCACGACGATGAGCGTCTTGTCGAGCAGGCGGTGGGCTTTGAGATCGGTGATGAGCGTGCTCAGTGCCTGGTCGAGGTCTTGAATGAGGAGGTGCTGCTTGAGCTGGCCCTGGTTGTGCGTGTCCCAGCCTGTGCCGTTGACGAAGTTGAGGTTGTGCGAGACCTCGATGAAACGAACGCCACGTTGGATGAGCCGACGTGCGAGCAGGCAGCGCTGGCCGAACTCACTGCCGTAGGCGGTGCGCAGCTCGTCTTTCTCAGACTTCAGATTGAAGACATCCATGAACTCGGGTCCGGCCAGCGCGAGGCTCTCCTGCATCGCGGTGTCATATTCGTTGAGGATGGGGCTGGCGCGCAGTTCCTTGGCGCTTTGACGCATGGTGCCGAGCAACTGCTCGCGTCGGCTCTGGCGCGGATCGAGGATGTGCTCCGGACGCTTCAAACCAGCGGGACCAGCATCGGTGTCGAGCAGGTAGAGGAAACCCGCCTTCGCCCCGAGGAAGCCAGGACCACGGGAGAAGTTCGGATATCCGATGAGCACATAAGCGGGCACGCCTTCGGCGGCAGCACCGCGTTCGCTGGCGATCATGGAGCCAAGCGAGGGATACACGGTGGTGCCGCTGACGTTGCGGCCCGTGTGCATGCGGTTGGAAGCGGCAGCATGCTCATCGATCACGTCATGGTTCACGGTGCGCATCGCGGTGATGTGCTCCATCAGCTTCGCGCAGCGCGAGAGATGCTCGGTGACTTTGACGCCAGACACGGAGGTCTCGATGCCCGGATAGTAGCTGCCAGACTTCTTCGCCTTCGGATCACCGAGCGCCTTCGGATCCCAGGTATCCACCTGCGCGGCACCACCGCCGAGCCAGATGTGAATGACGTGCTCCGCCTTGCCCATGGGGAAGTTCGCCACGTGCGCAGCCTCTTTGGCGAGCAAGGCGAGGTCCGCATGGGATGCGGAAGCGGCAGCTCCTGCGAGTTTGAGAAGGGAACGTCTTTTCATGGAGAAGTAGAAAGTGGATGCGATCTGACATCTTACGAAGATGCGGCCTCCAACTTCCTGCTTTTGTTCTACCTGAGAGGGCACGCCATCACATACGAAGTCATCGCAGTTCGAGTAGGCTTTAGCAGACTTTTCGGGATGCCACATGCGCTCGTCGAGCCGCGCAGGTGATGGCAGCGTGGACTTGATAAGGCGTTTGATGATGCTTTTGAGGAAGGTGACTTCACGAGCGATGAAGACGGGCGTTTTTGGCGAGAGTTTCTCGATGACGACGGTCATGGGGCGACCGCATCAGAGCTGCGCCGAGTTCAAAACCATGCGTGAGTTCGGCGATGCAGCGGCATGCACGCGGTTCACTGGTCAGTGTATTTAACCAGAGAAACGTCATCGTCACCATGCCGGGGCCGCTATATGATAAAAGCCTCCAGGGAGCGGGGCGACTCATCAGTCACGCCTCCTTTAACTCGAAGCAACCATGCTCATCCACAGCGCCGACATCGCCCTCTATCAAAAGCACCTGCGTATCGAACTCGCCGCCATCATCCACACCGCAGGTGTTTCCAAACCCGCTTCCAACTTCGACACCGCCAGCATCTGACCCAACCATGAAATCAGCCCTCCTCCTTTCGTCATTCGTCATTCTGTCTTGCGTTGCAGGACCATTGGCCGCCGCGCCCTTCATCGAGAAGCAAGACCTCTTCACCGCCGGTGAAGACCCCGCTTACAATATCTACCACATCCCCGGCATCGTCGTTACGGCCAAGGGAACCGTGCTCGCCTGGTGCGAGGCGCGCAAACGGCCCGCTGGCGTCAGCGACTGGGATGATATCCGCATCCTGCTGCGTCGCAGCACGGATGATGGCAAGACCTGGAGCGCACCCAAAAGCATCGCCAATGTCGATGGGCCAAAGCAGAAAAACCCCTTCGCGCTGAAAATGAAGAACGTCGATCCCAACGATGTGACCTACAACAACCCCGTGCTCATCGCCGACAAGGACGGTACCGTCCACATGCTCTTCTGCCTGGAATACATGCGCGTTTTTTACCAGCGCAGCGAAGACGATGGGATTTCATGGAGCAAGCCGAGCGAGATCACCGTCGCGTTTGAGGCCTTCAAAAAAGACTACGATTGGAAAGTGCTCGCCACCGGGCCGAATCACAGCATCCAACTCAAGACAGGTCGTCTCGTCGTCCCAGTCTGGCTTTCCACCGGCACGGGCGGCAATGCCCACCGCCCCAGCGTTACCGCCACGATCTACAGTGACGACTTTGGCAAAAGCTGGCACGCCAGCGAGATCGCCGTGCCATGCACCGAAGAATGGATCAACCCGAATGAAACCGTCGCCATCGAACTCAATGACGGCCGCGTGATGCTGAACGTCCGCAGCGAATCGAAGGCCCATCGCCGCCTCATCACCACCAGCAAAGATGGAGCCACCGGCTGGAGCACACCAAAGTTTGACGACGCACTGCTCGAACCCATCTGCATGGGCGGCATCGTCCGCTACAATCACGATAGCAAGAGCCTCATCCTCTTCTCCAATCCTCACAATCTCGACAAAGAGAAAGGCAAGGCCGAGCCCGGCAAAAACCGCGATCGCAAGAAAGTCAGCGTGAAGATCAGCCACGATGAAGGCCAGACCTGGCCCGTGAACAAGCTCATCGAGGACGGCCCCAGCATGTATTCCGACATCGCTGTGACCCAGGCTAGCACCATCCTCTGCTTCTACGGGCGTGGCACGAAGCCCGGCTTCGCTGGCGCAGGACTCACACTCGCCCGCTTCAATTTGGAATGGCTCACCAGCCCGTGATTGATTGCGGCTGGAGTTTCGGCTTCACGCCGCCGGTCTTTTCACCTTTAATGCTGGTTGAACACAATTTAGCTCTGCCATGCAGCCAACTTTAAACATCTCCCGCCCTCCTCTGAACCGCCGCAGCTTCCTCATGGGAACAGTCGGGGCCTGCGCAGCGCTCGGCACTGGAGGCTGGCTGTGGTCACGAGAGAAGCCTTGGCAAGTCTTCCGCCAGACCTCGCACGCGCTTGGTTCATCCATCACCATCTCTGTTTGGCATCGGGATGAGGCAGCGGCGGAGACTGCACTCGATGCAGCCTTTGCCGAACTCGAACTCGTGGAGAGTGTGATGAGCATTTACCGGTCCGAGAGTCAGCTCAGCCGCTTGAATCAAGACGCGGCACTTGATGATCCGCATCCGCATCTGGTCACCGTGTTGGAGTATGCGACTACCATGGCAAAGGAAACAAACGGCGCCTTTGATGTGACGGTGCAGCCGCTGTGGGATCTGTATCACAACGCGAAGAAACATAGCCGACTGCCGAGTGAGGAGGAAGTGATCCAAGCTCGTGCTTTAGTGGACTGGCAGCGGGTGAAAATCACGCCAAGTCGCCTCCAACTCACGGGAGCAGGCACGGCGATCACACTGAACGGCATCGCGCAAGGTTTCGCTGCGGACGCAGCGATGGTGGTGCTGCGGCGCGTGGGTGTGATGCATGCCTTGATTGATGCCGGTGAGATGAATGCGCTCGGCGGCAAGCCCGATGGCGAGGCTTTCACCGTGGGCATCCAGCATCCGCGGCATGACGATGCTTTTGTCTCCATGGCAAAACTCCAGGACCGCTGTCTCGCGACTTCGGGCGACTACGAGACACGATTTAGCGATGATTTCGTCCATCATCATCTCTTTGATCCGCACACGGGTCATTCACCCACGGAACTGGCCAGCGTGTCCATCGTCGCACCGACAGCGATGGCGGCGGATGCGCTTTCGACGGCGGTGTTCGTGCTCGGCATCGAGCGCGGTATGGACCTCGTGAGGCGCACGCCGGGCACGGATGCGTTGCTCGTTTCGAAGAGCGGTAAGGTCACCTCCACCGAAGGTTTTCCACTCAACGCCTAAACCGCCATGACCACATCTCTTCGCATCGGCATCGTGGTGTTACTGCTGGCTGGGTCAGCGCGGACACCATCGAACTCATGAATGGCAACAAGGTGGAGGGCAAAGTCCTCGCCACCGATGCCGCTGCCAAGACCGTCACTGTCGAGGCATTGATCGGCGGGCAGACGATCAAACGCACACTGCCTCAGGCTCAGGTGCATGCTTTGACCGTGAACGGACAGCGCACCGTACTGACGCCGAAGCCAGGCACTCCAGCCAGCGGTGCGGCACCTGCATCTGTCACCACGCGCACTCCCGAAGAAGTCAAAGCCTTGATCGAAAAGGAAGGCTCCACACCGCCGGACTGGCTGAAGTCCACCAAGCTTAACTACCCGAAGACGCTCGATATCACCTGGGCTGATCCGCCAAAGGGGCAGTGGAACAACCAGAAGAATGTCGGGCAATTTAACTGGGACATCATCAATCCCAACGAAAGCCGCTGGCGTGAGGGCGTGAAACTCATGGAAGAAGTGCTCACTTTGAACAAAGACAATCCTGTCATCCAACTGCGAGCCACAAAGGAGATCGCAAACATGTACTTCCGCTTCTTCCAGGACTACGCGCGCGCCGCGTGGTGGTGGCAGAAGGCCGGTGTGAACGAGGATGATCAGCAGAGCGTGCTGCTCGCCGAATGCTACTGGCGTCTGGGCAGCAAGCAGATGGCGATGGACATGCTGGATGGTGAAAGCTTCTACCTCAACACCATCAAACTCATGGGCGACATGGGCGAGACGGACAAGGCTGTGGAATACGCCGATGCCTTTGCCGATGGCGACAGTGAGCCTCACGGAGCCTATCTTCTCGGTGGTGATGCATGCCGTCTGGCCTGGCGATATGATGAAGCCATCGCCTATTACCAAGCGGTACTGGATGAGCCCGTGGACCCGAAAAACAAGAACCGCTTCCAGCGCTTGATCGGACGCGCGCAGCATAGCCTTGAAGCCATCAAGCTGTTTGAACTTTTAGACATCACCAAGGTGGCTGACGGCACCTTCACCTCCAGCGCACTCGGCTACGAAGGAGACGTGCAGGTGTCCGTTAAGGTGAAATCCAAACGCATCGAGTCCGTGAAGGTCACCCAGCACAAAGAGAAGCAGTATTATTCCTCCATGCGCGATGTACCAGAGCAGATCATCGCCAAGCAAGGCGTCAAAGGTGTCGATGCCACCAGCCGCGCCACCATCACCGGCAACGCCATCATCAATGCCACCGCCAAAGCACTCGCCGAGGCAGCGAAATGAAAGAGCCCGGCCAGCGCAAACGCAGCTTGTATCGGCTGGATCACTTCTTGCCCTTTCAGCGCGCGTCGAGCAAACCCCAGCCCAAAAGCATCAGCGCGACGTTGCGCAAGCTGCTGCGCCGCATCGGGCCGACGATGCTCGCCGCGCCCCTGCGGCGTGTGGTGCAGACGCTGTGCTTCCTGCCCTTCACCTGGCTCTTCTTTTATGTCTGCTGGCCCTACCACGCCAAGCCACAAGCACCCGGCGTTATCCACGAAGGCTGGCGCCTCGCCGAGTTTGAGCAAACCAGCGGAGGGCTGAACCTGGAGCATGACAGCGCTGCCAAAGAGCTGCGTATCGGCCAGCAGCTCTTCCTCGTCGATCAAGGCAGCAAGGCAGGTCACTTCAACATCACTGCCATCGAAGACAATCGCGTACGACTCGCACCAGCCGTGCCGCTGACAGCGGAACAGATCGACCGCGTGCTGTTCGGCGCTGGACCTTGGGCTTTGCATGAGACAGAACCTGGCAAGTGGCCGTCGCATTACACCGATGACCTCGCGAGGAAGGAGATCGTCGCAGCTGAGAGCTTCCTCGTGATTGATCCGCTCGTCAGTCTCTCCACCGCCATCGCGTCGCGGAGCTGGGTGTGGTCGTTGGTGTGTGCGGGCATCATTCTCGCGGTGTGCGTGCTCATACCACGCGGCTTCTGCGGCTACCTCTGCCCACTCGGAACACTGATCGACATGTTTGACTGGGCCATTGGCAAGCGCGTCACGCGCTTCCGCGTCGCCAAAGACGGCTGGTGGGTTCACATCAAATACTACCTGCTGCTCGCCGTGCTCATCGCTGCCTTCTGCGGCGTGCTCATCTCCGGCTATGTCGCCGCCATTCCGGTCATCACGCGCGGCATGTTGTTTATTGGCGAGCCCTTGCAGAGTGGATTCGCGCGCGAATGGCATCTCGTACCCTCGATGAACTTCGGTCATGTCGTGTCGATTCTGCTCTTCTTCGGCGTGCTCGCTCTTGGTCTGTTGAAGCCGCGCTTCTGGTGCAAATACGTCTGCCCGAGCGGCGCGTTGTTCTCAGTGGGCAACCTGTTCCGCATCAGCGAACGCAAGGTCGAATCAAGCTGCATCAACTGCAACAAGTGCGTCCAGATCTGCCCCTTTGACGCGATCAAGCCCGACTTCACCACCCGTGTCACCGACTGCACACTCTGCCAGACCTGCGGCGGTGTTTGTCCGACACAGTCGATCAAATTCGTCGAGCGCTGGAACGTCATGGACCTCAAGAAGGAAAACGATCCGCCTACTGGCGAGACCGCGCTCGGTCGTCGCGGCTTCATGTCACTCGTCACTGGCTCAGGCATCGGTGTCGCAGGTGGTGGTGCTATCTCCGCAACGACCAAACTGTGGGGAGCGAATCTTGATGATCCGAATGCCTTCCGCCCCGTGCGTCCGCCCGGCAGCGTGCCAGAGCCTGCGTTTCTCGACATGTGCATCCGCTGTGGCGAATGCTTCAAAGCCTGCCCGAACAACGTGCTGCAAGCCGAAGGCTTCGAGCAAGGTCTCGAA
>NZ_JBILYB010000005.1:0-102524 GCF_044378005.1 Prosthecobacter sp. | reverse complement strand
TGCCGGATTTTGCGCTTGGCCTGCGGGCTTTTTTTTCATTAGCATGACTTGTTCGGCCGTCTTCATCAGGCATGGCGTGTTTTCCCCCTCCCTTTCCTACCATGAGCAAAATCAAAGCTTCCATCGACTTCCTCCGTCACCTGGACATGGAGCTCTCCCCGGCGGCGTGGATCATCCATGACAGGATGCGTGAGAATGCGGCCACCTTTCCGGTGCCGCCGGTGAGCATGGCAACGCTGGAAACGCTGATCACTGCCTGCGCGGAGAGTCTGGCTGCACGCGCCAGCCGCGGGAAGGCGGAGGTGATCGCTTTTCAAGTGGCGCGCCAGGCTTTGGAGAGGTCGTTGCGGGCCTTGGGCATGTACGTCAACTCGGTCGCCAAAGGGGATGCGATGATCGTGGAGAAGAGCGGCTTCCCCCATTACTCGACGGCGCGCCCGGTGGATACCTCCCCACCCGCCGCGCCGCAGAATCTGCGCCTGAGCCACGGGGTGCTGAGCGGCGTCATCAAGCTGCGCTACAAACCGGCGAAGGAGAAGAGCATGAATGAAATCCAGATTCACCTGGGCGATCCAAACCACGAGGAGGGCTGGCAGCAGAGGGGCTATCATCAGCGCGGTCGCGCGGAACTGGGCGGCCTGACGCCCGGCACGCTGGTCTGGGTACGCGTGCGGACGGTGGGCCTGAAAGGGGTGATGGGTGCCTGGAGTGATCCAGCGCAGATCCGGGTGCTGTAGTGCTGGGGGGTGTTCTTTCCATGCCAACCACGACACAGCGCACGTCGGCCCGGAGTTTTGAGAGGTGTCGGGTGCCGTCGCCGATGCAGCATGGACCCGTCGGAGGAGCATTCCCCAGCGTCGCTGAAGCCTCGGAGAGGCGAAAGACCATAGCCCACGGATTTATCCGTGGGTCTAGACGACCACGACGCTCAAAGAGCCAGAGTCCCGGTAGGGACGAAAGAGAGTCGCCGGAGATGGCGGATCACGTTTAGCCGTTGGAATGCGCGATGGGTCGGGGGATGATCGGGACGTGTCCGGCCTGCGATGCCTTCTTTCGTCCCTGCCGGGACTCTTGGCGATGGGGACATGTCGCCCGCGCCTACCCACGGATGAATCCGTGGGCTATTGCCTGCCGCCTCTCCGAGGCTGGGGTCGGAGGAGTTTCTCTCCGATGCCTTCGTTCTTGCCAGGATTTGGGGGCTTGTGGCATAGATGGGCGGATCTCTGCGCGTGTTGTGCGGGACGGAATGATGATTACGCACTCACATTACACGGAACCCAATGACACATCCAAAATCCATTGTCGCGGGGATATGCATGGGGCTGATATGCCTCGCCGTGATTGGTGCTTCGGCATGGCATTACTTACTGTCAGAAAGCGGCCCTCAGGTGCTCAGCCGAAAGTGGTTTGTGAGTTCTCCAGTTCGTTTGGATCGCAAGACGCTGTCGAGCGATGTCTGGCTTTATCCAGATTCGCCTTTGATCGAGCCAGTGGGAATCCAACGCGTTGAGTGGCAGGACCCTTCGGTAGGCGGGCGTGATGCTTGGGGATACTTTGTGTTTTACAGAGCTAGAGTTGCAGACGCACTACTTTCCGAGCGCCTCCGAGGAATGACATCTGGTGGACTCAAGACTCTTCCTTCTTGGGCAACTCATTTACCTTCGTGGTGGCACCCACAAAGATCCATTTCGTCCGACAGGCTCTCACCAATCGATCTCCAGTCGAACGAGGTTTTCATGGAGGTCACAGAGGCGGATGTGTTTATCTACTGGATCAGAGCCCCATATGAAGGACGCCTTTAGTCCGAAGCCCTCACCCCACCGGCACGGCGGCGCGGAGCTTGGCGGCGATGTCGTGGAAGACTTTGGATGACGCGGACTTGGCGGTGTCTTCGAGGGCGATGGGGTGGCCTTCGTCGCCGGCTTCTCTGACGCTCATTTCGATGGGGATCTGGCCGAGGAGGGGGACTCCCAGGCGCTTGGCTTCGTGCTCGCCGCCGCCTTTGCCGAAGATGTGATACACCTGCCCGTCGCTGGGGCAGAGGAAGTGGCTCATGTTTTCGATGATGCCGAGGATGGGGACATTCACCTTTTGGAACATGGACACGGCTTTGCGCGCGTCGATCAGGGCGACCTCCTGCGGTGTGGTGACGATGAGGGTGCCGTCCAGGGCGACGGTTTGGACGATGGTGAGCTGGATGTCGCCGGTGCCGGGGGGGAGGTCGAGGATGAGGTAGTCGAGATCATCCCAGGCGACCTGACGAAGGAACTGCTGGGTGTAGCGTGTGGCGACGGGGCCGCGGACGATGACGGGGCTGTCGTCCTCCAGGAGGAAGCCCATGCTGACGAGCTGGAGGCCGTAACGCTCGATGGGGACGATCTGCTGCTCTTCGTTCTGGTAGGGGCGCTCGTTGCTGCCGAACATGTGGGCGATGCTGGGGCCGTAGAGGTCGCAGTCGCAGAGGCCGACTTTGGCGCCTGTTTTGCTCAAAGCGATGGCGAGGTTGGAGGCGACGGTGCTCTTGCCGACACCGCCTTTGCCGGAGGCGATGGCGATGATCTTCTTCACGCCGGGGATGCTGGACTTGGGGAGCTTATCCGCACTGCCGGTGGCGGCATTCGGCGGCTCTTTGATGTCGAAGTTCAGGCGCGGTTCGGTGACGCCGGGGATCTTGTTGAGGACGTCGATGGCCTGCTCGTGGATGAGGCGGGGGATATTGGGATCACGCGTGGCGATGCTGATCTCGACGGTGACCTTTCCGCCCTCGACGGCGATGCTTTTGACAAGGCCGAAGGAGATGATGTCACGGCTGAAGCCGGGGTAACGGACGGTGGCCAGGGCGGCGCGGATGTCGGACTCGGTGGGCATGAGATGGGAAATGACGAATGACTAATGAACGAATGACGAAACCAGAAGGGGGAAGAAGATACGATGCTGGTTCAACGGGTGGGCGGGAAAGGCAAGGGGGAAGCGTTGAATGACGAATGAGTAAGCCCGAATGGCGAAGCGGTCCGATATTAGGTCGAATGGCTGGGGTTGGGATTTAGGCCTTCGTCATTCTTTCGTCATTAGGAACTTCGTCATTCGTCATTCCAAACTACGCCTTCTTCGTCCTCAGCGCCCTCTTCCGCTCAGGAAACAGCGTCGTGCAGATCTCGCAGACGGTGCCGTCGCAGCCGCGGGCGGTGCAGAACTCGCGGCCGTAGAAGATGATCTGGAGGTGGAGCTTGTTCCAGGCGGACTCGGGGAAGAGGCGTTTGAGGTCGCGCTCGGTCTGGAGGACATTTTTGCCGTCGGTGAGCTTCCAGCGCTGGGCGAGGCGGTGGATGTGGGTGTCCACGGGGAAGCTGGGGACGCCGAAGGACTGGGCCATGACCACCTGGGCGGTCTTGTGGCCAACGCCGGGGAGCCGCTCCAGGGCTTCGAGGTCGGCGGGGACCTGTCCGTTATGCTCGTCGAGGAGGATCTGGGATAGCGCCTGGATGGCTTTGGCCTTCTGAGGGCCGAGGCCGCAGGGTTTGACGATGGCCTCGATGGCGGAGACGGGCTGCTTTGCCAAGGCCTGCGGGGTGCGGCCTAGCTCGCCGAAGAGCCTGGGGGTGATTTGATTCACACGGATGTCCGTGCATTGCGCCGAAAGCAGGACGGCAATCAGGAGCGTGAAGGCATCCGTATGATCCAGCGGGATGGGTGGATCAGGATACAGCTCGGCCAGACGGCGGAGGACGTGGTCTGCGCGCTCGGCCTTGGTCACGGCTTAGCTGCGAGAGATGCGACTGACCATGCGGCGGACGTGGCCATAGGCCTGACGGTCTTTGAGAATGGCCACGCTCTTCGAGAAGGAGCCCCATTTGAGCACGCGGATGTTCACGTTGCGCACGCCCCAGGCATTCATGTGGGCCTTCGTGGGCTGGTAGATGTCGATGGTGTTCGTGCCGACGAGGGCGGAGCCGTAATCGTCCACCTGGTAGATATAAGGGGTGCCTTCGATCTGGAAGATGGTGCCGACGGGGAAGACGGACCAGTCAGCGGCGGCGCTGCGGACGGTGCCGTATTTGAGCTGGCTGCCGACGGCGCTGCGTGCGCCGTAGATGATGTGGTCAGACTCGCTGTGGGTGTAGGCGGTGGTGCGGACGCCGGTGATGCGGGTGCTCTTCCGACTGACGACACGGCCACCTGAATTGCTGGCGCAGGAGGCCAGGGATAGGGCGGTCAGGCCGCAAAGGAGAAGGAGGAAGAGGCGGGGCATTGTTTCAAAAAAGGCTAATTACTTAACAATGTCTCAGGGGACGGGGTCAGTTTTGGGCAACTGCGCGTCGATTGCAATCTCTGATTTCACCCCCCTGGGTCACCGCTCCTCGACCCAGCGAGGGGCGGGGTAGCTGCCGAGCACTTTGACGGTGGAGCCGAGCTGGGTCAGCTCCTGGATGACTTCCTTCAAGGTGGCGTCCTCGTGGTGTCCGCTGATTTCGAGGAAGAACCGGGCCTGAGTGCCGGTGGCGTCGTCGAGCACGGGGCGGTTCTCGATCTGGCGGACGTTGACGTTGCGGGTGGCGAAGACTTTGAGGACTTCCAGCAGGGCTCCGACACGATCTTTGGCGTGGACGACGAGCATGGTGTTGTCATTGCCACTGGGGTCGCCACTGCGGCGACCGAGGATGATGAAGCGGGCACGGCTGGAGACCTCGCTCGGGCTGGCGGCGATGACTTTCAGCTCATGCAGCTCGGCTCCCAAAGGCGTTCCGAGGGCGGCGACGCCCTTTTCAGTCTCGGCATGAGTGGCAGCGAGACTGGAGGAGGCGCTCTCGATGAGCTTCACGCCGGGGAATCGCTGCGCCAGCCAGACACGGCAGGGAGCGATCATCTGCGGATGGCCGTAGATGGCGGAGGGCGGGGAGTCGTCGTCCTGCGCCATGACGATGGTTTCCACCTTCCAGAGGATCTCGGCGTAGATCTGGAGCTGGGCATCGACGAGGTGGTCGAGCGTGTGATGGACGGCCCCCTCGGTGCTGTGCTCGATGGGCAGCACGGCGTAATCGACTTCGCGGGAAGCGACGCAGGCAAAGGCTCCCTCGATGGAAGCTTCGGCGATGTATTCGACGCTGTTACCGAACTTGTGGACGGCCACCTGATGGGTCCAGGAGCCGGCAGGGCCGAGGTAGGCGATCTTCAAACTGTCCTCCAGGGCGAGGGCGGCGCTCATGATCTCGCGGAAGATGGAGCGGATGGCTTTCTCGGTGAGTTTGCCGTGCTGGGCAGTGTTGATCTGGCAGAGCTTGCGCAGGAGTGCCTCTTCACGACCGGGGACGTAGATGTCGAGCCCGGCTTTCTTTTTCACCTCGGCCACTTCGAGCACGAGGTCGGCGCGCTGATTGAGCAGACGGATGAGCTGCTCGTCGATGGCATCGATCTGGACGCGGATGCCGCCAAGTCCCTGAGCGGCCTGCTCTGGTGCGTCTGGAGCTGGGGGCTGATCGGGCATGGCAGGGGTGCTTTACTCGGCGGCAGTGGCTTCTCCAGCCTCAGAGGCAGACTCCTCGGCGAAGTCGGCCAGCGGAGCAGGTTCGAGAGAAAGCTGCGTCTCGGTGGGGGTTGCATTGGGCTGCTCATCAGGAGCGCTGGGCAGCTTCACGCGGCGGAGTTCCTGGGCGTTGGGCAGCTCATCGAGATTCTTCACCGCGAAGTGATCGAGGAAAGCCTCCGTCGTGCCATAAAGGAGCGGTTTGCCAGGAAGTTCGGCCCGGCCTTCGATGCGGATGAGGCCACGCTCGACGAGTGTCTGAACCATCGTATCCACACTGACGCCGCGAACGGCCTCGATGCCGGCTTTGGTGATGGGCTGGCGGTAGGCGATGATCGCCAAAGTCTCCAAGGCGGGCAGGCTGAGGCGTTGGACTTTCTTGCCAGGATAAAGCGCGCGGCACCACTCCGCGTAGTCGGCTTTGGCACAAAGTCGCCAGCCATGGGGCCGCTCGACGATGGTGAAGGAGCGTTTATCCGCCTCATAATGGGCGACCAGCGTGTCGATGGCCTCACGGATGGAAAGCTCGTCCACCGTCAGCAGAGGCTGGAGGTAGGCCGGGATCTCTGCGGGCTGATCCGCGCCTTCGTGGACTTCGCTGGCGGCCTCGTGGATCTCCTTCGCAGTCTCCTTCACCGCCGTGGCCATCTGCGTGAGGGGCAGTGGTTCCTGGGTGGCAAAAAGGAGGGCTTCGACGATGGCAGTCAGTTCCATGAGCAGGGAGGGAAAGGGGCGCGTACCCAAAGCGAGCGCGCGGGGGGAGTCAAGACGGGTTCAGGGGCGGACCGGGAGCCTGAACTTGGGGATTTCACCCAGATGGTGCTGGCTCAACTGGCGGTTTCGATCAGCTTGGAAAACTCGGCGAAGAAGTACTTCGCGTCATTCGGGCCGGGAGCCGCTTCGGGGTGGTATTGGACGCTGATCACAGGTGCCTCACGATGCCGCATGCCTTCGACGGTGCCATCGTTGAGGTTGATGTGGGTGACTTCGACGTTCGAGGGCAGGCTAGCGGGGTCGATGGCGAAGCCGTGGTTCTGGGCGGTGATGCTGACTTTGCCGCTGCGGAGGTCTTTGACCGGCTGATTGCCACCGCGATGGCCGAACTTGAGCTTGAAGGTCTTGCCACCATAGGCGTGACCGAGAAGCTGGTGGCCGAGGCAGATGGCGAAGATGGGCGTCTTGCCGATGAGTTGCTTGATCTCGCTGTGGATGTAGCCAAGCGCGGCGGGATCGCCGGGGCCGTTGGAGAGGAAGACGCCGTCGGGATTCTTGGCGAGCACTTCTTTCGCGGTGGCCGTGGCGGGCACGACCTCGACGCTGAATCCGGCCTGACGCAGGCTGCGGAGGATGTTGCGTTTGATGCCGAAGTCGTAGGCCACGATGTGATGCTTCGCGTTCGGGAGATCGTGGGAGGCACCCGTGGGGCCGCCTACGCGGTTCTGGCTCGGGCTCGGGATGTCCCAGAGGCGACTCTCCTGGTCTTCGGGGTCCCAGCGATAAGCCTTCTTCGTGGTGACTTCTTTAACGTAGTCACTGCCGCTCATTGGCGGGCTCTTTTTCGCGGCCTCGATGGCCTGCTCGACGGTGAGTTCGGTGGTGATGACAGACTGCATGGCTCCGAGGGTGCGGAGGTGCTTCGTGAGCGCGCGGGTGTCGATGCCCTGGATGCCGGGGATGTTGTAGCGCTTCAGGTAAGCATCGAGCGACTCGGTGCTGCGCCAGTTGCTGGGCACTTCGCAGAGTTCCTCAATCACAAAGCCGCGCACGTGGGGCTCGTGGCTTTCGTCATCGAGCGCATTGATGCCGTAGTTCCCGATCATGGGGTAGGTCATCGTGACGATCTGGCCGCGGTAGGAAGGATCGGTGAGCACTTCCTGGTAGCCGGTCATGGACGTGTTGAAGCAGACCTCGCCATTCGTGGTGCCAGCGGCGCCAAAGGATGTGCCTTCAAAATACCGTCCGTCTTCGAGTGCCAGAATTGCTTTCATCAAGGGTGTGCGTGTGGGGAAATTCTCGGCACCTAGCGCGGCAGTTCTAGGAATGCAAACGGCGGGTTTATCTGCCTTCGATTTGAGATGGCTTAGCCCTGATCATTCCCTTCCCTGACCTCGTCTGACCACGCCTAGTTTTTCGGGCAAAGGATCACCAATTTCGTCCGGCTGGGAATCACGTCTACTGGTTCGGACAAAGCACGGTCCAAGGCGCTCGTAATGTCCGTCTGCGTGAACGGTTTGGTGACGTAATCACAAGCTCCGCGACGGATGGCGGTGACGATGTCTCGTGTCTCCGTGCAGCCTGAGACCATGACAAAACGTGTCGAAGGCGAATCAGACCGAGCTTCAGCGATGATGTCCACCCCATCGCAGTCGCCGAGCCGCCGATCCACCAAGGCGACTTCGGGATTGAGTTCACGGATGGCAGCCAGCCCTGCGCGTCCATTATCAAAGGCCATCACCTCATGCCCGGCTTCAGAACAGAAAGTTCGCAGCAGCTTGAGCACGGGAGGATGATCCTCAATAACAATTACATTAGCCATACTCAGAGTATTGACCGTATCGACCTCGATAAGCAATCCTGAGTTGTGAATTTAAGGACACGTAAACAACCCTCGTTTCGACACATCAAAGATTGGTTCAAGTGAACAGACGCGCACTTGCGCACGGCGAGCGTAGCCTCTACCTACCGCAACCCCATGCCGAAAAAAGCTGCCGCCAAATCCACGTCTGCCCCCGCTCTATCCGATGTGATCCAAGTCCGGGGCGCTCGGCAAAACAACCTGCGTGGCTTCGACCTGGACATCCCTTTGTACAAACTCAGCGTCGTCACCGGCCCGAGCGGTAGCGGGAAGTCCTCTCTGGCCTTCGACACGGTCTATGCGGAGGGCCAGCGGCGCTATGTGGAGACCTTCTCCCCTTACACGCGGCAGTTCTTCGAGCGTATGGACAAGCCGAAGGTGGACGCCATCCACGGCATCCCGCCCGCGATCGCCATCGAGCAGGTGAACAACATCCGCTCCACGCGCAGCACCGTCGGCAGCATCACGGAGATCAATGATTACCTGAAAATGCTGTTCCCCCGCCTAGCCGAGGCGACCTGCCCGGAGTGCCATCGCCCTGTGCGCCCGGAGACGGCGGAGAGCATCCAGCGCGAGCTGCTCAGCGCTCATGCTGGCAAACAAGCTCTCGTCGGCTTCAATGTGCCCGTGCCGAAAGACACGAAGATCGAAGACTTCTTCCCCTTTCTCCAAGCCCAGGGTTACCTCCGCCTCTGGATCTACGGCGAGCTGATCCGCACCGACGAGCCCGCCGCCATGAAAGGCCGCAAGCTCCCCGCCATGGTGCTCGTGGTGCAGGACCGGATCATTTTAGAGAAAAAGAACACCGCCCGCCTCAGCGAAGCCATCGAAGCGGCGCTGCGGCTCGGCAAAGGCCAGATCTCCGTGGTGTTTGGCGATCTCAAATCTGAAATCTCGGATCTCAAATCCTTCTCCACCGACTGGCGCTGCGCCGACTGCGATCTGAAGCTTCCCGCGCCCACGCCTGGCCTCTTTTCCTTCAACAACCCCATCGGTGCCTGCCCCACCTGCAAAGGCTTTGGCCGCACGCTTGGCATGGATTTGACGAAAGCGATGCCCGACGAGTCGCTCAGCATCCGTGGCGGACTCGTGAAAGCCTTCTCCGGCAACACCTACCGCGAAAGCCAGGACGACCTCGAACGTGCGGCACGGCGCAGGAAGGTCGATCTCGACACGCCCTTCTGCGACCTGCCCGCTGAGCATCAAAAATGGCTCATCGAAGGCGAGGACAAAGACCCCGAGCGTGCCTGGAGCAACGGCCAGTGGTATGGCGTCAAAGGCTTCTTCAAATGGCTCGAAGCCCGCGCCTACAAGATGCACGTCCGCATCTTCCTCAGCCGCTTCCGCGCCTACACGACCTGCCAGGATTGCGATGGCGGACGCCTGAAAAAGGACGCCTACAACTTCCGCGTCGTCGGCAAAACCATCGCCGACCTCTGGAACCTGCCCGTTACCGATCTGCTGCCGCTCGTGCAGAGCCTGCCCGCTGCCGACAACGCCACCACGATGCTGCGCGACGAGATCGCCAGCCGCCTGAGTTACCTCGATCGCGCCGGGCTCGGCTACATTCACCTCGATCGCCAAACCCGCACGCTCAGCGGCGGCGAACTCCAGCGCGTAAACCTCACCACCTGCCTCGGCGCGAGCTTGGTGAACACCCTCTTCGTCCTCGACGAACCCAGCATCGGCCTGCATCCGCGCGACATCGGTCGCCTCATCGGCGTCATGGAAGGCCTGCGAGACAAAGGCAACACGCTCCTCGTCGTCGAGCACGAAGAAAGCGTCATGCGTGCCGCCGACAACATCATCGAGATCGGCCCCGGTCGCGGCGACAAAGGCGGCCAACTCGTCTATTCCGGCGAGCTGGATGGCCTTCTTTTCAAAAAAGGCTCACTCACCGGGGATTACCTCTCGGGTTTGAAGTCGATTCCGATTCCGGCTCAGCGGAGACCAGTCACTCCTGCTTCAGGAAATCATAAATCAAAAATCGTAAATCATAAATGGCTCAGCCTCCGAGGTGCCCGCCAAAACAACCTCAAGAACGTCGATCTCGACATCCCACTCGGTGTGTTCTGCTGCATCACGGGCGTCTCAGGCTCTGGGAAAAGCACGCTCATTCACGAAGTCCTCTACCGGAACCTTCAGCGCCTTCGCGGCGAGGTTTGTGAAGATGAGCCTGGGCGAGTGAAAAGCATCAGCGGTGTCGAGCAGCTCAGTCAGGTCATCATGGTGGATCAGTCACCGCTGGCTCGCACTCCGCGCAGCACTCCGGCGGTTTATATCGGAGCCTTTGACGCCATTCGGCAGATCTTTGCCGACTGCGAAGAAGGCTTGGAGCAGGGAGTCACGGCAGGCTTTTTCTCCTTCAACAGTGGCGATGGACGCTGCGAGCGCTGCTGGGGCACGGGTTATGAAAAGATCGAGATGCAGTTCCTCAGCGATCTCTTCGTCACCTGTCCCGAGTGCGATGGCAAACGCTACCAACCGCACGCGCTGAAGATCCGCCTGAACGGCAAAAACATCCATGACGTGCTCGGCCTGACCATCGAGGAAGCCGTGGAGTTCTTCAGCCCGCTCGAAGGCACGCTGAAACGCCGCGCCAAGGTGGTCACCGATCAACTTCGCATCCTCGTCGAAGCCGGACTCGGCTACCTGAAACTCGGTCAGCCGCTCAACACCCTCAGTGGTGGTGAAGCGCAGCGCTTGAAGCTCGTCGGCCATCTCATCGACTCTGCCAAACAGCCGCCGATCAAGAGCAAAACCAGCCTTCTGTTGCTCGATGAACCCACCACCGGCTTGCACTTCGACGACATCGCCCTGCTGGTGAAACTGCTCCAGCGCCTCGTCGATGAAGGCAACAGCCTCATCGTCATCGAGCACAACCTCGACGTCATCCAATGCGCCGACTGGGTCATCGACCTCGGCCCCGATGGCGGAGCCGCAGGCGGTCAGATTGTCGCCGTCGGTACGCCGGAGGAGGTTTCGGAATGTGCGGAGTCTTTTACGGGGCGGCACCTGAAGGAGAAGTTCTCAGTTCTCGGTTCTCAGTTCACAGTTGCTGAGAAGCCTGCCAAAGCTCGCACGCGGAAAACGGAGAACAGCGAACCGAGAACAGCGAACGCCATCTCCATCCGAGGAGCCCGCGAGCACAACCTCAAGAACATCACCCTCGACATCCCGCGCGACCAATTTGTCGTCGTCACCGGCCTGAGCGGCAGTGGGAAATCGACTCTCGCCTTCGACCTCGTCTTTGCCGAAGGCCAGCGGCGCTTCCTCGACTCCATGTCGGTGTATGCACGCACCTTTGTGGAGCAGATGGAGAAGCCGGAAGTCGATCTCATCACCGGCGTGCCGCCCACGGTCGCCATCGAGCAGCGCATCTCGCGCGGCGGTGGCAAATCGACCGTCGCCACGGTCACGGAGGTCTGGCATTTCCTGCGGCTCTTGTTTGCAAAGCTTGGCACGCAGTATTGTCCGAAGTGCGATGTCCCTGTGGTCAAACAAAGCGCCACGGCCATCACGCAAACCATCGCCGATCAGGCAAAAAAAGGCCCGGTTCAGTTGCTCGCGCCGCTGATCAAAGCCCGCAAAGGCTTCCACACCGAAGTGGCCGAAAACGCCCGCAAGCAGGGCATCAGCACCTTGCTCGTTGATGGCGAATTTCGCGACACCGCGAACTTCAAACCGCTCGCTCGATTCAAAGAGCACAGCATCGACGCGGTCGTCGCGAAGGTGCCGAAAGGCCTCTCCATCCTCGAACTCCGCCCGCTTGTGGACAAGGCGCTCAAGATGGGGAAGGGGAATGTGAAGCTCTTCCTAGGCGACAAAACCTCGCAGGTGCTCAGCACCGAAATGAGCTGCCCGAGCTGCGATCTCAGCTTCGAAGAACTCGACCCGCGTCTCTTCTCCTTCAATAGCCCACATGGCTGGTGTCAGCAATGCCGAGGCTTCGGCTTCATCGTCTCCGATCACGGCGCCACGCCACGTCATGACGACATGTCTCAGCTCGCCGCCGAGCTCGAAGAAGAGCGCCGCCTCACCCGCCACGAAGACGACGACACCCCCACCGAGCGCGTTCTTTGCCCAAGCTGCGGCGGTAGCCGGCTCAATCAGACGGCGATGTTTGTGAAGCTGCCCTCTGGCCCCAAGGAGAAAAAGACCGAGCACCTCCGCATCCAAGATCTGAACGGCCTCGCCGCCGAAGAAGCCGTGCAGCACATCGCCAAACTCAGCTTCACCGGCACGCAGGGCGAGATCGCGCGAGACATCCTCGCCGAGATCAAACAGCGGCTGCATTTCATGAGTGAAGTCGGCCTCGGCTACCTCCAGCTCAATCGCAGTGCCGACACACTCAGTGGTGGTGAAGCCCAGCGCATCCGACTCGCCGCCCAGCTCGGCTCAAACCTGCGCGGTGTGCTTTATGTTCTCGATGAACCGACCATCGGCCTGCATCCGCGCGACAACGTTCGCCTGCTGAACACGCTCGTCGCCTTGCGGGATAAGGGAAACTCGCTCCTCGTCGTCGAACACGATGACGAAACCATGCGCCGCGCCGATACCATCATCGACCTCGGTCCTGGCGCGGGCCGCTTCGGTGGCGAAGTCATCAGCCAGGGCTCGCTTGCCCACATCCTCAAAGACAAGAACAGCGTCACTGGCAAAGAGCTGCGCTCACCTTTGAAGCATCCGCTCCGTGGCGAGCGGCGACCACTGCCTGCTGCGAAAAAGAAGGAAGGCTGGCTCACCATCGACGGCGCCCACGCCAACAACCTCCGCAACATCAGCGTCAGCATCCCCATCGGGCGGTTGACCGTCATCACCGGCGTCAGCGGCAGCGGCAAGAGCACCTTCATGCACAGCGTCCTTTGCCCGGTGGCGAAGTTGGCCACGAGCAAGACCGCCAAGATCACGGAGAAGCCCTGGAAAAGCGCCCACGGCTTTGATCAAATCACCGCCGTGCATGAGGTGGATCAGTCCCCCATCGGCAAGACCTCGCGTTCCTGCCCGGCGACCTATGTCGGCGTGCTCGACGACATTCGGAAGCTCTACGCCCAAGTCCCCGCCTCACGCGCTCGCGGCTATGATGCCGGTCGTTTTTCCTTCAACACCGACGGTGGCCGCTGCGAAGCCTGCCAGGGCAATGGCGAGATCAAAGTGGAAATGAACTTCCTGCCCACCACGCGTGTTCCCTGCGAAATCTGCCAGGGTTTGCGCTTCAACAGCGCCACGCTGGAGATCGACTTCAACGGCAAAAACATCGGCCAAGTGCTGCGCATGAGCATCACCGAGGCCGCCGACTTCTTCGCCAGTCAGCCCCGCATCGCCCGACCGCTGCAATTGCTCGCCGACACCGGCGTCGGCTATCTCCAACTCGGCCAGCCCAGCCCCACGCTCAGCGGCGGCGAGGCCCAGCGCATGAAGCTCGTCACCGAACTCAGCGTCGGTCAGGGCAAAACCATCACCCAAAAGCTGCGCGGCCTGAAAACCGAAAAGCGGAACCTCTACCTCATCGAAGAGCCCACCATCGGCCTGCACATGAGCGATGTGTGCCGTCTCCTCGACGTCCTCCATCGTCTCGTCGATGAAGGCCACACCGTGGTCGTCATCGAGCATCACCCCGACGTCTTCGCCGAAGCCGACTACCTCATCGACATCGGCCCCGAAGCCGGCACCGAAGGCGGCCAACTCGTCGCCAGCGGCACCCCCGAGCAAGTCGCCAAACACAAAACCAGTGTCACCGCACCGTTCCTTTTGAGGGCATTGCAGTCATGATTGAAGCCAAATCCTGCCCTCCCCTTTTTGGTCCTCAAAAAAGCATTGTGAATAACCCGAGTTTCCGGTTGACACTCTGACTCGCGCTTCTATTCTCGCGGCCCTCTTTCCACGGACACTCAATCAGTTCGTGGCCTCCCCTCAAAGCACCTTTATGAAGACATTCTCAGCGAAAGCCGAAACCGTGAACCGCCAGTGGTGGATCATTGATGCCAAGGATCAAGTCCTCGGCCAAGTGGCTGTGGCTGCCGCCAATCTGATCCGCGGCAAGACCCGCCCAACTTTCACTCCTCACGTGGACACCGGCGATTTCGTGGTCGTGATCAACGCTGACAAGGTGAAGCTGACCGGCAAAAAAGAGCAGCAGAAGATTTATACCAGCAAGACCGCCGTTTACATCGGCAATCAGAAGGTTGAAACCGCTGAGAAGGTTCGCCAGCGCCGCCCTGAGCTTCTCATCCATCGTGCCGTGAAGGGTATGGTCCCTCACAACCGCCTTGGCGACAAGATTGTGACCAAGCTCAAGGTTTACACTGGAGACGAGCATCCCCACGTTGCCCAGAACCCACAGCCCTTCGCTGTTGCCTGATTCACACCCTTCCCAAGATTGATCCAAGTTCATGAGCAAGCCCCTCGCCACCACCACCGGCCGCCGCAAGACCAGCATCGCGCGCGTCAGCATCCTTCCAGGTTCCGGTTCCATCACGGTCAATGGCCGTGACTTCGAAGAATACTTCCCAACGGTGACTCTGCAGAATCAGATCATCATCCCCCTGGCTCTGACCAACAGCCGCCAGACCTACGATTTCAAGATCAACGCCGATGGCGGTGGTGTGACCGGCCAGATGGGTGCGGTGATGCTCGGCATCTCTCGCGCCCTGATCGCTGTGAATCCTGAGCTTCGTGGAACGCTGAAAAAGGCTGGCCTTCTTTGCCGTGACTCCCGCGCCAAGGAGCGTAAAAAGCCAGGTCGCCCTGGTGCTCGTAAGCGCTTCCAGTTCTCGAAGCGTTAATCTCCGAGAGATTTTTTGGTTCATTGGTTTTTGGAAACCCTGTCTTGCAAAAGACAGGGTTTTCTTTTTGGCGTCACCGCCTAGCCTGACTCACATGAAAAAGCTTCTGCGCCTCTCTCTCATTCTCCTCATCGTCCTCGGCTTGCTGCTGGCTGCCAGCCTGGTCGGGTTTTCATGGTGGGTCATGCGCAAGATGGGCCCCGAGATCTGGGTGACGCAGATGGAGGCGAACACGAACTGCCGCATGCACATTGAGGAAGCAAAGCTGAGCCTCTTCTCCAAGCCCGCCCAACTCAGCTTCAAAGGAGTGCTGATTGCTCCACGCGATGCGGAAGTGGGCAAACCATTGGCCGAGCGGGCACCACTTTCGGCAAAGTCCGTCCCCATCCTCATTCCGGAGATCGTGCTGGAGGTCAAACTCGAGGACCTCTTGAACCGCCGTCTGTTTGTGGAGAAACTCCGAATCCTTTCCCCTGCCGTGACGGAAACTCAGGATGCCCAGGGGAAGAGTTCGCTGGAGGCACTTTTCAAAAAACCGAAGCCCGAAGAATCCAAGACTTCAGCATCAAGCGCTTTACCGCTGAATGAATTATCGACTCCACCTTCACAGAACTCGGCCCATTCTCCATCTGAACCAGCTTCCGAATCCAACGCACGTTTTTCCTTTGCCGTAAGCAACGCAGTAATTGAAGATGGCTCGCTGACCATCCTGAGTTCGGGCTCGACTGTTCAAATCCGAGACCTCGATTTCACCCTCACAGGTATCGACATCGACCCGCGAGACCTGGCCAATCACAACCGAATGACCGCGAAGATCAGCAGTCAGATCCAAGTCACGGGACAAGCGCGGATCGGCGGAGTGAAGCGTCCGGCAGAGCTGGCCAATCTGAATCTCAGCGGTGAAGGCAGCATCGTTCCCATCGATCCAAATACAGGCGACTGGATGCCCACTTCGGTGCTCAAACTCACTCTTGCCCAAGGTTCCACTCTGGCGGGACACATCACGATGGGAGATGCGGCGGGGAAAGAAATGAAGAAGCTCATGGAATACGGCATCGACCTCACACCCGTTCGTGTCGGCGGACCGCTGCAGCAGGCAGCTGTGGTGGAAGGCATTTATCGAAACAACCGCTTCTGGCTGCGTGCCGACACCCTCTTCAGCTTCCCTGAATATGATATCTCCATCGAGAAAAAATCATGGATCGATACCTCCCAGGACAGTCATGAAATGGAGTTCCGGCTTTCCTGCGGCCCGGAACTTCAGGATCGTCTGCAAAAGGGCATGTCTCAGGCCCAGTTGGGCGAAACGATCACCAAAGGCCTGATGAAGGCGCTGGCTGATGAACGTGGACGCCTGACCTTCGATATCGAAAGCGGAGGCTCTCTCTCCGATCCGAAGATCAAGCCGAAGCTAGATCGCATCCTCAAGAACCTTATTCGCGGCGAGGGCCTTAATGACCTGCTGCAAGGGCTCTTCAAGAAGCTCTAGCCCAAGCGAACCAAATCAGCCCAGGGCGACTTTGCAGTCACCAAAGCAGATGCCGATGCTACGACCTGCATTGACGATCTCGCTGTCAGATTTCACGAGGCGCAGCTGGTTCACCGCTTCTTCGATGCTGACATCACCGACCTGATACTGCTGGTAGCTGACCATGCGGCCGAACTTGCCCTGCTCGATGAGGCTGACGGCCATGGCACCGAATCGTACGCCGAGAATACGGTCGAGGGCAGTCGGTGCACCTCCGCGCTGGAGGTGTCCGAGTGTACAGGAGCGCGTTTCCTTGCCTGTAAGCTCCTCAATTTTCTTCGCCACATACTCGCCGATTCCGCCGAGGCGATCCTCGCCTTTGCCACCGACATTTTCCTTCTTCAAAAGCTCACCGCTCTCCATACGCGCGCCTTCAGCCACCACGATGAGTGTACTATGCAGCCCACGGGCGTCTCGCTGGCGGATGGCATCGGCCACATACTCCATCTTGAAAGGAATCTCGGGAAGCAGGATGACATCAGCACCGCCGGCCATACCACCGTACAGGGCGATCCATCCGGCATGACGTCCCATGACTTCGAGCACGATAGCACGCTTGTGACTTTCAGCGGTCGTGTGCAGGCGATCTAGCGCATCGACCACGGAGTGGACAGCACTATCGAAGCCAAAGGTCATCGCCGTGGCTTGGATATCGTTATCAATGGTCTTCGGCACTCCAATGACAGGCACGCCCATGTTGTAAAGCTGCAAGCCAGTCGTCAGCGAGCCATCCCCACCGACGACGATGAGCGCTCCAATCTCCAGATGACGCAATGTGGCCTTGGCTTTCTCGACGATCTCTTTCGGGACTTCAGACACATTTCCTTCACCGACTTTGGCAACGAAATGCCCCTTGTTCGTCGTTCCAAGGATGGTGCCGCCGAGCTTCGTGATACCAACGGTCCGTGAGGGGTCCAGCAACATGTAATCGCCAGGAGGCAGCAGGCCTTCAAAACCATCGCGAAAGCCGACGACTTCCCAGCCGAGGGTGTGAGCAGCGCCGACGACGCCGTGGATGACTGCATTAAGTCCGGGGCAATCGCCGCCACTGTTGAGGATACCGATTCGCATGTGATTAGATTGAGGAGGAATTGAAATGAGAAAATGAGCGCCGACCAGGTGCTAAAAATTGTTCAGCAGTTGTTTTTCGTCTGTGATCGGACGTCCGGCAGCGATCCAACGGTTGTAGGCATTCCAGCCCTGGTCCAAAAGGGCTTTGGCCTCACCGAAGGGATTGGAGGAGCCAAGCACGACCACGACAAGCCGATGCCGATAGATGAGGCTGCTGCCGTCTGGTTGCTTATAAACTGAAGCAGGACGCTCGGCGGAGATCGCCGCACAACCTCCCGCACGCGGAGTGGTTGTGGCTTTGACTCCGTCGATGCCAGAGTCACCCAGCAGGGAGTTCGTGTTATTCACTGGCACCGAGAGCTGCTGCCCGCTGCGGTAGATGGTGACATTTCGCGTGCGCTGATTGGTATAAAAACTCATCGCCGGACGAGAGACGGCATAAAGCGTGAGACGGGCAATGTCTGCCGCCGTGGAAAGTCCGGGCGTGCGGGTGTTTTCATAGCCGTGCGGGTTTTGAAACCGTGTGCCGGTGGCACCTTCGCGATAGGCGAGTTGGTTCATCTGGCGGACAAACTCGACTTGCGGATCACCCTGCCGTCCGAGGCGGTAGAGATGATCACGACCCACGAAATCGGCGAGAGCAATCGCAGCGAGATCATCACCACCCATCATGGTGGCATAGATGAGGTCACGAATGGTGAGCTTGTCACCCGGCTGGAGGCCGAGAAGATTGATCCCGGCCATCTGAGGCGCATAGGCAGGCACTGGTGCGAGGATGTTGACCCCGACCTTCGAAGCCACGGACCAATCCAGCGCCACCATGCCTGTGGCGATCTTGGCCAGTCCACCGACAGGACGACGGCTGTTGGCGTTGCCAGCGACGTGGACTTTGCGATTAAAGCTGTCCACCACGATGACGGACGATTGAGCCAGAGCCTGAGTGACACTGACCAAGACAAGCCCGGCGAAAATCGCGGCGAGGGGGGAGAACCGGGGGCGGATTCTGCAATGCATATGAGTGCGCTTTCGTTAGCAGAGCTTTCCCCATGGGCAACACGGGATTCCACCCCTGGATGATTGATGAAACCCGAAGGACTGAAGTCGCTGGCTGCGTTCAGAGCTTCCATGCGCTTTTTCCCTTCCCTGATTTCATTTTGCCTCTGCCTGGCTTCAGCCCCCGCTGCCACGCCAAACATCGTCATCATCTACATGGATGACATGGGCTATGCGGACGTAAGCTGCTTTGGCGCCCAGGGCTATCAAACGCCAAACATTGACAAGCTCGCTGCTGAGGGACGCAAGTTCACCAACTTCCACGTCGCCCAGCCCGTGTGCTCCGCCTCACGCACCGCCCTGCTCACGGGGTGCTATCCGAACCGCGTCGGCATTCACGGGGCGCTCGGGCCTTCGGCCAAACATGGCATCCATGCTGATGAGATGACGATTGCTGAAATCGTGAAACAAAAGGGCTACGCCACCGCCGCCGTTGGCAAATGGCACCTTGGTTCCCTGCCCCCGTTTCTCCCCGTGAAGCACGGCTTCGATGAATACTACGGCATCCCTTACTCGAACGACATGTGGCCTTATCACCCGCAGGCAAAGAAGGGCGCTTATCCCAAGCTACCCATGGTCGAGAACGACCACACTATCGACGAGGAGATCACACCCGAGGATCAAACCCACCTCACCACCGACTACACGACCCGCAGCATCCGCTTCATCGAGAAGAACAAGGACAAACCCTTCTTCCTCTACCTCGCCCACAGCATGGTGCATGTGCCTCTCTTCGTGAGTGATCAATTCAAGGGCAAGTCCGGCCAAGGCCTCTTCGCTGATGTCATGCTCGAAGTGGATTGGTCCGTGGGTCAGGTCATGGACACGCTGAAAAAGCACGGACTCGAAGACAACACCTGGGTCATCTTTTCCTCCGATAACGGCCCCTGGCTCTCTTACGGAGAGCACGCTGGCAGCGCCGGACCTCTGCGCGAGGGCAAAGGCACCTGCTGGGAGGGCGGCACCCGCGTCCCTGGCATCATGAAATGGCCCGGCAAGATCCCTGCTGGCACCACCACCGATTCCATGATGATGACCATCGACGTCCTGCCCACCATCGCCAGCGTCATCGAATCCAAGCTGCCCGAGCACAAGATCGATGGGCTCAATTGCTGGCCCATCGTCGCGGGTGAAAGCGGCGCGAAGAACCCGCACGACTTCTACGCTTTTTATTATGAGCAGAACCAGCTCCAGGCCATCACCAGCGGAGATGGACGCTGGAAGCTCCAATTACCACACGGTTATCGCGCCGTGCCTCCAGGCCAACCCAAGGCCACCGGAGGCATCCCCATCCTCTACAAACAGGTGAAGATTGATCAGCCTGAACTCTACGACCTCTACACTGACGTGAGCGAATCGAAGAACGTCGCCGCCCAGTTCCCCGACGAAGTCACCAAGCTTCAGAAACATGCTGAAACCATGCGCGCGGAACTCGGAGACAGCCTCATGAAGCAGCCCAAAGGCAGCGGCAGTCGTGAGGCTGGCCGCGCTGAGTAATGGGAAGCCCGAGTTAAAAACTCGGGGCACCAGTTTACGACTTTCAAAGTCGTTCTACGCTACTCCCGCACACTGCGCACCATCACCGCCTTCTGCGCGTGGAGGCGGTTTTCGGCTTGGTCAAAGATGACGCCAGCGTGCTGTTCGAGCACTGTTTCGGTGATCTCTTTGCCGCGATAGGCGGGAAGGCAGTGCATGACGATGGCGTCGCTCTTCGCGTGCTTCATGAGGTCGGCACCGATCTGCCATGGCTTGAGGATTTCGATGCGGTCGGCGCTCTCGGCTTCTTTGCCCATGCTGACCCAGACATCGGTGTAGATGGCGTCGATGCCTTCGACAGCGGCCTTGGGATCATCGGTGACGGTGACGGTGTTTCCAGGCACGCGGGTCATGAAATCGGCGGCGGGCTGAAACTGCTTTGGCGCTCCAATGACAAGCTCGAAGCCGAGCCGTGCGCTCGCCCAGATCCAGGAGCGGGCGACGTTGCAGTCGCCATCACCGAGGAAGGCGACGCGTCTGCCTTTCCAGGAGCCGAAGCGTTCGTTGATGGTCTGCAAGTCCGCGAGAATCTGGCAGGGATGCTCGTCGTCGGTGAGGGCATTGATCGTGGGAATGCCGCTGTATTGGGCGAACTCCACCACGTCCTGCTGAGCAAAGGTGCGGATGATGGCCCCGTGAATCATGCGGCCCATGACACGGGCGGTGTCCTTGATCGGTTCGCCACGACCAAGCTGAATATCCGCCCCGGAGAGGAACATCACCTGGCCGCCGAGCTCGCGCACTCCGACCTCGAAACTCACGCGTGTGCGGGTCGATGACTTCGTGAAGATGAGCGCCCACTGCTGACCTGCGAGAACCTGCGGCGAGGCTTTGCGGTCCTTCTTCAGCGTGGCGGCGAGAGACAGGATGTTTTCGATTTCTTCAGCGGAAAGTTCTTCGATGGAAAGGAGATGCTTCATGAGGTGAGCGGGTCAAAATGGTCAATAGGATCAAGCAGCGCAGACTTGATCGAGCGTAGCTTTGAAGATGCCCAAACCTTCCTGAACATGGGCTTCCGTAATATTAAGGGGCGAGAGCCAGCGGACAACGTTCGGTCCGGCAGGCGTGACCATCATACCGGCATCCAGCAGCTTTTGGGCAAGGAAGATGGAGGGCAGCTTGCCGCCGGATTTGGCGGCGATGGCTTCGGCATTGAGCTCCCAGCCGATGAAGAGACCGATCTGGCGTACTTCTTTGATCAGCGGATGATTCCAGGCACGACCCGCAGCGGCGATGGCCGCTCCACGCTCGCGGGCATTGGCGCAGAGATTTTCATCCAAGATGGTGCGCAGTGTTGCGATGCCGACAGCGCAGGCGAGCGGCGATCCGCCATAGGTGGTGCCGTGCGTGCCAGGGCCTAGCAGCTTGCTCAGATCACGGCGATCATTCACCCAGAAGGAACCGAGCGGGAAACCACTGCCGATGGCTTTGGCCCAACTAATGCCGTCGGGTTGAATCTCATCGCCGGGGATGATGCTGCGCCAGCCGGCCATTTCTCCAGCACGGCCGAAGCCGACCTGCACTTCATCGAGCAGGAGAAGCAGATCTTTTTCCCGGCAGAGACGCTGGGCGGCACGCAGGAACTCAGGCGTCACGGCATTCACGCCGCTCTCGCCCTGGATCGGCTCCACGAGAATGGCCACAGTCTTGTCCGTGATGGCGGCTTCGAGGGCGGCGATGTCATTGAAGGTCGAATAGACAAACCCCGGAGGCAGCGGCCCAAAGCCGCCGTGGATCTTCTCCTGAGCCGTGGCGGTCATCGCGCCAAAGGTGCGCCCGTGGAAGGAACCGCTGAAGCTGATGATCTCATAACGTCCGCCCGTGGCCTGGCCATGTTTGCGGGCAAGCTTGATGAGGCCTTCATTCGCCTCGGCACCGCTGTTGCAAAAGAAGCACTTGCCGGGGATCTCCACGCATTCCTCGACGAGGATGCGCGCGAGTTCGGCCTGCTTGTCGATGCAGTACCAGTTGGAGACATGGATCAATGTTTGAGCCTGCTCGGTGAGTGCTTTGACGACTGGCGGCGGGCAATGACCCAGCGGGCACACGGCCACGCCTCCGGCGAAGTCGAGGTACTTCTTGCCATCGCGATCCCAGACATACGCGCCCTCACCGCGCACGGGCCACACATCGTAGCGACCGTAGTTCGGGAGTACATATTGGCTGAGCCATTGAGTTTCGGGATGGGACATGAAAGTGAAAAAGAAAGGGTTGGCTCGAAGGACGGCGAGCTTGGAAGGGATGTCCTTACGGTTCGGCTCGGATCAAAGGTGGATCTCTGTGCCGATACCTCGGTCCGTGAAGATCTCGAGGATGAGCGCGTGAGGGATGCGCCCGTCGATGAGATGCACCTTGCCCACGCCGCCTCGGAGTGACTCCAGCGAGGAGTCCACTTTCGGGATCATGCCACCGCTGATGATGCCTTCAGCCTTGAGAGCGGCGATGGAGGCTTCATCGAGACTTGGGATGAGCGTGGCCTCATCCTTCGGATCACGCATCACGCCGCGCACATCGCTGAGGAAGATGAGCTTCGTGGCCTTCAGCCGCGTGGCGAGAGCGCAGGCGGCGAGGTCGGCATTCACGTTGAGCGTTTTCCCAGACTCCAAGTCACGCGCCACGGGTGAGACGACGGGCACAAATTCACCCGCCACCGCCGCCTGGATAAGGCCGAGCTTGCAGTCCGTGACTTCGCCCACCCAGCCGAGTTCGGCTTTCATGCGCTGCCCTTGGAAAACTTCCGTGCCGGGAATGCCGACGGCCTTGCCGCCGAAGGCATTGATCTTCGTGACGATCTCTGGGTTGATCACGCGAGCGAGTGTCTGCTCGACGATTTTGATCGTCTCCTCGTCGGTCACTCTCATGCCGTTGATGAAGCGGGCTTCGAGGCCGCTTTCGAGCATGGCTTTGGAGATGGCCTTGCCTCCACCGTGGACGATGATGGGGTTGATGCCCACAGCTTCGAGGAAGACGACATCGCGCAGGAACTGATCGACCACGATGGGGTCCTCCATCGCGCTGCCGCCGACTTTGATGAGAAAGGTGCAGCCTCGGAAGCCCTGCATGTAGGGCAGAGCTTCGAGCAGGACATCGGCTTTCTGGGTTTGGGCGGAGAGATCGGTCATCGGCAAATGGGGAAGGGCGGAGCATACGCCCCCACAGGCAGCGTCAAGCTTTGTGACGAGTTTTTCTCGTCACGAGCCTACTTTTCAGCCAACGATCTGCGCTCCCTGAGTCGTCAACTCGGGGTAGCCAGTCATCTGAATGAGCTTGATGCCGTAGCGCTCGGCAATCAGCGGCGACTCAGACTCGGGATAGATGTCGCGGTAATAGACTTCTTTGATGCCGTAGGCACAGAGCATCTGCATGCAACTGGTGCAGGGCATGGTGGTGCAGGCGAGGAGCCGTGCTGCACCACGCGTGAAGAGGCTGCACAGGTTCACCTCGGCATGGAGCATGTATTTGCGCCGGGCTTCGCGGTCATTCCAGAAGCCTTCGGGGGCGTTGTATCCGGGAGCCAGGCCGTTGTAGGCAGTGCCGATGACGCGGTTGTCAAAATCGAGAGCGACGGCACCGACTTTCCGAAAAGGATCCTCGGAGCGCAGACTGGCGACATGGGCCAGGGCCATGGCATACTCGGGGATGCTGAGGCGATTCGAGTTCATGATGGATCAATCTTCCTCCTCATCGCTGTGCTTGCCACCAACGAGAATGCCGCGCTGGGTGCTGGCGACAAACTCGGTGAAGTGTGCGGCCTCGGGAGTGAGTTCGCCGGCTCGGAGTTCTTCGACGGCCTGCGCATTGTTCAGACCGTTGCGATAGACTTTGCGGAAGGCCTGGCGCAGGGCGCGCATTTGCTCGCGCGTGAAACCAGCGCGCTGAAGGCCGACGATGTTCAGGCCGCGAGCGCGTGCGGGATTGCCGTCAGCAGTGCAGTAGGGTGGCACGTCCTGCACGACTTTGGAACAGCCGCCGATGATGGAGCGGGTGCCGATGCGGCAGAACTGATGCACGGCGCTGAGCCCGCCGAGGATCACGTGATCTTCGACGGTGACGTGACCGGCGAGTGTGCCGTTGTTGGAAAAGATGACGTGGTTCCCGACGGTGCAGTCGTGGGCGATGTGGACGTAGGAAAGGAAGCTGTTGTGGCTGCCGATCGTCGTCTTGTCCCCCGGCGATGTGGCGCGGTGGACGGTGCAAAATTCGCGGAAGGTATTGTCATCACCGACCTCCAGCCAGGTCGGCTCGCCCTTGTATTTCAGATCCTGAGTCTGCTGGCCGATGGAGCCATAGGCGAAGAACTTGTTGCCTTTGCCGATCCTGGAAGGCCCCATGATCGTGACATGATGCTGGAGCCAGCAGCCATCGCCGATGACAACATCTGCGCCGATGATGCAATAGGGGCCGATGGTGACATCCGCGCCGATCTGGGCGGTGGGATCAATGATGGCGGTGGGATGGATCACGGGAATGACGAAGGCAAAAATGACGAATGACGAAACGGGAATCAGCGATCGACGACGCTGAACATCAGTTCGGCTTCGGAGACGACCTGGCCGTTGACGATGCAGCGGCCGATGGCTTGGGCGACGCTGCGCTTGGTCTTCGTGATCTCGGTCTCGATGATGAGGGTGTCGCCAGGGATGACGGGCTTGCGCCACTTGACCTTATCCGCACTGAGGAAGTAGCCGATCTTGCCCTGATGGGCAGGCATCCGCATGAGGACGATGCTGGCCACCTGGGCCATGGCCTCCAGCTGGAGCACGCCGGGCATGACGGGATGTCCGGGGAAGTGGCCTTGGAAGAAGGGCTCGTTGATGGTGACGTTCTTGACGCCTGTACACTTGGTGTCGCCTTCGAGATTGATGATTCGATCGATGAGCAGGAAGGGGTAGCGGTGAGGGATGATCTTCATCACCTCGGTGACACTCAGCACAGCCTCACCACTTGGGATGGCGAGCGGCGGCGGCACCATGGCACGCATGGCTTTGTACTGAGAGTCGATGGCGCGGGCCAGCTCGGTGTTCGGTCCGTGGCCGGGACGCACGGCGATGACGTGGCCGGTGATGCGGCGCCCGCAGAGCATGAGATCCCCGATGATGTCGAGGATCTTATGGCGGACGAA
The DNA here is from genome assembly GCF_044378005.1 of Prosthecobacter sp. Classification (GTDB taxonomy): domain Bacteria; phylum Verrucomicrobiota; class Verrucomicrobiia; order Verrucomicrobiales; family Verrucomicrobiaceae; genus Prosthecobacter. Next base: position 77,333 of record NZ_JBILYB010000005.1, on the reverse strand, counting down.
TTCGTTGTCGAAACGAAGCGGTTGCTTGGAAAGCAGCGTGTCGCCACGGACGACGACAGCGGCCTCCAGGGTGCCGCCTTTGATGAGGCCCTTCTCCATCAGCGGGGCGATGTCCTCGTAATAAACAAAAGTGCGCGCGGGGGCGATTTCCTTCTCGTAGGTTTCGGGGTTGATCTCCAGGGAGAGGAACTGAGTGAAGCGGCCTCCAGGGCCGACATTCGTGCAGGAGATGCGGAATTTTTTATCGGGGACGATGGTGAGGATGGTACCATCCCGAGTCTCCTGATAGATGGGCTCGCGGATCTCGAAGACCTTGCGCGGGGCTTCCTGGGCGACGACGCCAGCTTTCTTGATCAATTCGACGAAGGGCTGCGAGCTGCCATCGACGATGGGCGGCTCGTTGGCGTCCATCTCGATGATGGCATTGTCCACGCCCATGCCGGTGAGGGCACTGATCACATGCTCGACGGTATGCACGTTGACACCGCCTTCGGCAATGGTGGTGGCGCGCTCAACCTTCTGCACCTTCTCGACGAGGGCGGAGATGAAGGGCTTGTCCTCGAGATCGATGCGGCGGAATTTGAAGCCGAAGTTCTCCGGGGCAGGTTGGAGGGTCAGCGTGACCTGCTCTCCTGTGTGAAGGGAGGTGCCGGTGATGGAGGCCGGCTTGGCGAGAGTGTGTTGGCGGTCAATGGCGGACATAGGCGGGAGAGGACCGTCGTTTTAGCCGGATGAAATGGCGGGGTCAAAGAGAAACCGCCTTTCTGGAGGAGCTGGCCCCCAGCGATCAGGGTGAGTCCGGCTCTTCTTCCCCACCCGTGCGCTCCACGAAGCGCATGGCGTAGTCGATGAAGCGCAGGGGCACGTCGTCGGTGGGGCCGTTTCGGTTTTTGGCCAGGATGAGCACAGCCTGCCCCTTCTTTTTGGCCTCCGCTTCCTCGTCGCCGACTTCCATCTTGGCACCGGCATAGTCTTCACGAGTCAGCAGGCCCACCATGTCCGCATCCTGCTCGATGGAGCCGGACTCACGCAGGTCAGACAGCACGGGGCGCTGACCTTTGCGGCTTTCCACCGCTCGATTGAGCTGAGCCAGCACGATCACCGGCACGTCGAGTTCTTTGGCGATGCCTTTGATCCCGGCGGAGATCTCGGCGATTTCGATCTGGCGGTTGTCCTTCGCGCGCTTGCTGCTGCTGGTCACGAGCTGCAGGTAGTCGATCATGATCAGCTTGATGTTGTGCTGCTTTTTCAGACGCCGGGCTTTCGCGCGCATCTCCATCACGTCGAGACCCGGAGTGTCATCGATGAAAATCTGCGCCTTTTGCAGTTCACGCGTGGCCTTCGCCAAAGCCTCCTGCTGTGCCCGGGAGAGCAGACCTCGGGAGAGATCCTGCATGGAAAGCTGGGCACGTGAGACGAGAAGACGACGCACCAGCATCGTCGCGCTCATTTCCAGACTGAACACTGCCGTGGCGTGGCCGCAATCCACGGAGACGTGCTCGACGAGGTTCATCGCGAGGGACGTCTTACCCATCGAAGGACGAGCGGCGATGACGAACATTTCCGAGCCTTGCAGACCCGAGCTGAGTTTGTCCAAAACGCTGTAGCCGGTGGACAGACCACGAAGCTGACCCGGATGCTCCAGCATGTACTGGATGCTGTCGATGGCCTCCGCGACGTGGGAGGACAGGGACTTCATGTTGTCCTCCTTGCCGCTCGATTCGCGCACCGCCAGCATGCGCTGCTCGGCGACGTCCATCAGCGTGCCGACATCGCCATCCATCTGCTCTTTGCCGAACTCATAGGCCTCGTGGATGTTCTTCGAGCAGGCGTGGATGACCTGACGCAGCATGAACTTGTCGAGGACGATCTTCTTGTAGTGCTGGTAGTGCGCCGGGCTCGGCACAAAGGTGAACAACTCCGTGATCGCCGCCGGTCCGCCGACGCGGTCGAGCAGGTTTTGATCCCGCAAGACATTTGTGACCATGACCGGGTCGATGGGCAGGTTCTTGTCGTGGAACTCCAGCAGCTTTTCGTAGATCGTGCGGTTCGCCTCGTGGTAGAAAGCCGCCGCCGCCAGGGTGATGCGGCTCTCTCCCAGACGCTCGTTCGGGTCCTGGAGCAGGCTGGAGAGCACACCCTTCTCCGCTTCATCCGAGAAAGGCAGCGCGCGGTTGATGTTCGCCAGCAGTTCCTCGGCGGTGGGTTCACCCTTCTTCCGGCCGAAAGGATTGGCCTGCGGCGTCTTGGCAGCATCACGCGCAGGCAGTTCGCCCGGAGCGGCAGCAGCAGGAAGGAGGTTGGTAGCAGACTCGGCCATGGGCAGCGGAGTAGGGCGTCGAACCGTTGTGAATACAATGGGAGCAACTGGCTTTCTCTGTGGATGAGTGGGGGCTAAGTCGCTCCCCTCAAACCAGCACACACCGATCGGCGTGGAGCCTCGCGGCAGCGTCGTGGAGTGCGGTGGCAAAACCCTGAAAGGGTGCCGACACCGCTTTCGACGTCACCTAGCGCCGACGAAAACCAGCAGACTCCCGAAAGCGGCGTCACAGCCGCCGCACTCCAAGACGCTCCGCGACTTCTGCGCAGTGTGGAGCCACGCGGCAGCGTCCTGGAGTGCGGTGGCAGAGGGGCACGGCGCAAGCCTGCCCCGAAGACACCGCTTTCGTCGGCACGCACGGCGAACGAAGACAAGGAGACACCGGAAAGCGGCGTCACAGCCGCCGCACTCCAAGACGCTCCGCGACTCCGGCGCGCCCTACCCGCCCTCCACCACGCCCCGCACCCTCCCCACGCCCCGCCTTCACAGCCGCAGCAGGCAGCAGCCGAAGTCCATCTCCACCGGACCCGCATCGGATTTCTGCACGGGGATGTGCTCGGCCAGGGTGTAGAGCTGGCGGCGGGAGTCCACGGGGTCGGGGCGGGTGGTGATGACGTGGGCTTCCCGGAGGGCGATCAGATGCTTCAGGGCGGCATCCAGGCGACGGTGGACATGCCGGGCGCAGCTCGTGGCCGTGTGCGGGTGACCGTCGCTGAGCCGACGCCTCACGGGATCTGCCAGCAGGGCGAAGATGAGATCCCGATTCTGTCCGGCGGGATCGTTGGCATCGGCGGGGGATCGGCTGCGGTTGGCCATGAATCAGGTTTTACCAGATCAGAGGCTTCGGGAGCAAGACTGGAAATGCCTGCTGACGTTCCGTCGTCTCCCAGGTGGCGTAATGAATCAGCAACTAGCCCTCAGGAGTCTCCCCCGACCCACGCCGTATTGCCGGCTGAGGTGCCGGAGACTGTCAGGTGGCGCAATGGATCAGGGATCGGCAACCCGGAGCCTGCCAGGCGGTGCAATGGATCAGGGAATGGCACCCTGAAGTCTCCGACCTGCCGCGCCGGATTACCAGCTGAGATGTCGGAGTCTCCCAGGTGGCGTAATGGATCAGGAAACGGCAACCCGGAGTCTCACGACCGCCACGCCGTGTTACGGGACGAGGTGCCGTAGGCTCCCAGGTGGCGTAATGGATCAGGGATTGGGTCAACGGAGACTGCCGTCCCTCGCGCCGGATTGCGGCGTGAGGAATCCGAGCCGGGGCAAGATGCTGCCGCTCTGCGGATCACATGAGGGTACCCCTGAAGGGGCAGGAACGAGATGCATGGCCGGAAACCCTCAGCCATTCCCTCTGAGCAACCGCCGGTTTAACACAAATGACCTGCGACCCAATCACCAAGCCGCACCCACCTCGCTCCGGGCGATGGGCTTGAGCTTGGCAATCTTGGGCTCGCCGATCTCGATGCCCGCCGTGGCGGGGATGCCGAGGTCTTTGACGGCGACGGTGTTGGCTTTCCAGGTGATGCCGCCGAGGTCGCAGAGGGCTTCGATAAGGGTGTACTTGGGAGAGGCGATTTGATTGCCCTCAAAGACGGTGTCGATGGGAGCCAGCGAGGCGTCTTTGCCATCGCTGACGCCGATGGTGATGGGGTGCTCGCAATTGACGAGGGTGTTGCCGGTGATCTTCGCGCGCTGGACTTGGAAGTAGCGGTTCGCGGGTGAGTTTGGCACGCCGAGCATGAGGCAGATGGAGGAGCGAGCTTTGTCGCCAGTGAGGTTTTCGAGGTAGTTGTCCCGCACGAGGTGGTCCTCCCCGATGATGCGGATGCCGCCGGTGCCATTGACTTCATTGCCGATGAAAACATTGCGCTCGACGGTGCAGCCGTTGCCATGGCGCAGCGTGAGGGTGCCGCCGACTTCGAGGAAGGTGTTGTCACGGTAAAGGTTGCCGCAGGATTTGTTCGAGATGCACTCGGCCTCGCCGTTGCACTTCTCAAAGAGGTTGTGCTCGACGATGCAGGCGGCGGCCATCATGGAGGTCTTGCTGTCGCCGAGGCGGATGGTTTCGCCGCCGTTCTTGCCGAGCTTCTCACGCGGGCCGAAGTAGTTGTGATCGATCTGGTGCTCCCCGTCTCCCTCTTTGCCAAGCCAGACGACGAAGGTGGTCCCCTTCCCTGTCTTGCCGCTGAAGCTGCAATGGTCCACTCGGTGGCCGATGCCGTAGAGCCCGAGCCAGCGGCTCTCCTGAGTGCCGTCCTCCTTCAGCGTGCTGGTGATGGCGCAGTTCGTTAGCCGACAATGATTGGCGAGCGTCTTGGAATCTTTGCGGAAGAGGATGATGTCGCCAACACTCGGATCAGGTTCTTTGAAATGCAGCCCGTCGATGACGAGATGCTCGCCCGTGAGACGGAGCGTGCTCTTGCCGGTGAAGATCGTCTTGCCGGGCACAGCGGCTTTCAGCGTGATCGGCGCGGCCTTCGTGCCAGTGCCGATGAAGAGAAGCTCCACGTCGCGAAATTCACCCTCGGGAAGGACCAGGGTATCTCCGGGCTGAGCAGCAGGCAGCGCGGCGGGATCGGTGACGGGAATGTCCTTTGCCTGAAGGAGGGTGACGAGACCGAGGAGAGGAAGGAGGGCGCGCATGGGTGGGCCATGAAGGCGCGCGAACGGCATCCAGCAAGGTGCTTTCACTGAGCGAGCGCCGCGAGAACGGGATCACCGGTGGCGAGGAGGAGCGAGGCGGCGGCGGGCATTTCAGAAAGGTGGTGACGAAGCGTGCCGCGCTCGATGAGGGCTTCGGTGGGAAGCTGGGCGAGGACATTCAACAACGCCTGCGCGGCCTCGGGTGTATCCATGCCTGCCAGGCTGGCGGCGGCGGCGCGACGCACCTCGGGATTCGGATTCAGCGCTGCCTGGGCGAGGCCCTCTGTGGCATAGGAATTGGTGATCTGCTCCAGTGCGGCGAGCGCACGCTGCTGCTGGCCGGGACGGAGTTCGGAGCCTGTGGCGAGTTCGACGATGTGGGCGATGGTATCGGCATCGGCGCTGCGGGAGAGGGTGCGGTTCACGGCGTCCAGCACCGTTTCATCCGTGGCAAAGGCAAGCGCGGAGGTGACGAGTTCGAGACCGTTGTCCGTGCTCAGAGCATCTAGCGCGGCGGCCATGTGCAAGCGGGTGATGTTATCCTGCTCAGCATGGACGGCATCTGACCAGGCCTGCATGGCTTCATCCGTGCCGAGGGCGATGAGTTCATCGCAGAGACTGGCTTTCTGAGTGCGCAGGGTGGCGGTCTTTAACTCGGCGGTGATGTCGGAGAGACTGCGGTTGGTTTTCTGAAGGATGGGCTTGGAGGTAGAAGAAAGCTCCAGGCTTTCGACGGGTGAGACGACGGAGATGGTTGGGGCGGCTTTCGAGACAGAGATCGAGGAAGGAGCCGACACCCGCCAGGAGGCGGCGAATGCAATGATCAGAGCCGTGCCGAAGCAGGTGAGAAGCAGAGGCGTTTTCATGGCGGGTGTCGGGTGAGCTTTTGATCCGGAATGCCAGGGGCTTATGATCAGCGCAGAGTCACTGTGCCAGGGACGAAAGTGCTCAACCCTGAGATCACGAAGTCATAGTCCGCCTCGTCGCTGTCGTTGGACTGGATCCGCAGCGTGCGGCTGTGAATGCCGGTGCCGATCGGTTTGTAAGTCACCGTGAACGTAGTGCTGCGTCCTGGCAAGATTTCGGAAGCCGGGCTGGTGGTGACGCGGAAGTGGACTGGGGCAGGCACGGGCGTTGGCTGTGGGACGGGGATGTCACGCACTCCACCGGCAGGTGTAGTCACAGGAGTCACCTGGACGAGTGGCACGCGGTTGCCATCGATGTTGTTTGCGTTGCTGATGCGCAGAGTGTTGTGACCGTCATTGCGAATGGTGAAAGTGCGGGTGACGGCGACGCCAGGGCGGGTCGTGCCGAAGCTGGTGTGATCGCCCGATTCCGATGTCGTGTCGCCATCGAGGATGATGCGATTGTTGCCCAGCACGGTGATCTCAGGGAAGGCAGCGCGACGGTCGAGTATCAACCGGTAGGTTCCCTCGAAGGCAGCCTGGGCATTGAGGCGGATAGTATAGGTGCCTGCCGCCAAGCTGATGTGAAACCTGGCATTCCCGGAGGTCCAGCCGGGGAAGCCTGTCGCATCCAGATTGGCCCCAGGCTGGGTGGCATTGACGGCGACCAGCGCGCCTGAAGCATTGAGGATCTCGCAGCGGGTGGGCGTGGTGCCTGTGGTGTAGATGGTCATGCTCGAGATCTCTGCCAGAGTCACTCGGAAGCAGTCGATGTCATTGCTGCGGTTGAAGTAACCGAGGCTTGTGGAGGTGGAGCCGATCCGGGTCGCCGCAGCAGGCGTGTTGCCATGGTCATCAGGCAGGCTGCGGAAGGCGTTCACCATGCCGAAGCCAGTCTCGCGATCCCAACCACGTGCTCCCATGTCACGGCTGCCAGAGCTCATCAAATCTTCCACCTGGGTCGGAGTCAGGCCTGGTTGCTGGGAAAGAATGAGAGCGGCCACGCCAGCAGCATAAGGACAGGAAAACGAAGTGCCATTGGCTGAGCGGGCAAGGATGGACGCCGAATTGTTGATGTTCACCGCACGCACCACCGTGGCGACTTCTTCACCTGGGGCGACGAAGTCCACCCCGCCGGCACCACGAGTCGTGGCCCTGCCGAACTGGGAGAATGCGGTGCGAGTTCCAAAACGATTGACCGCACCAATGCCAAGCACATGGGGACTTGCCGCAGGCCAGGCGATGAAGGGATCGCTGTCGAAGTTCTCGACCTTGTTGGCACTGTTGCCCGTGGAGGCGAAATGCATCATACCATCTCGGCGGGTGCTTTCGAAGACTTCCTCGACTGCGTCGATGGCACCAGACTGGCCCCAAGAATGAACGGTAATACGTGCTCCTTCATCGCGCGCTCTTTCCAAGCCTTCGATCAGGTTGCTGTCATCACCATCCAAGCCGATGCGCCCGTTGTCTCTGCGAAAGGCAACCGCCCAGCGGATGGACATGCAGCGTACGCCAGGGGCGATGCCACAGGAGGCGATGCCATTGTTCTGACGGCCTGAAATGCAACTGGCCACCTGGGTGCCGTGATCATGAACATCGTCTGCCAATGCGGGTGGTGTGCCGCCGCCCTCACGTTCTTCCGGGGTGAAGTCAAAGCCAGGCACCTGATTCAGCTCGGGATGTCCCTGCTGGATGCCCGCATCAAAGATGGCCAGGAGGATGGAGGAAGACCCCGTCGTGACATCCCAGGCCTGCGTGGCATTCATGTCGAAGCCAGCAACGCCGCTGCGCAGCCCCGTGTTCTTCAGCCCCCAACTAATTGCTTCAGTAAAGGCTGGATCGCTGGCATCAGCATCCATCTCAGCCGTGAAACGGAAGTTTGGCTGGGCCAGCTTCACCCCGGCACGAGTCGCGATGGTGGCGGCGAGGTCCATCACGGCGCAGCCATCGCGGAGATTGGTGGTGACCTGATGAACCCCATCCCGGCTGAGGCGGCGAACGCGAGCGATGGCTGGATGGTTGAGAGCCTGGAGGAAGCGGTTCATGTCCTGCCCCGGCAGCAGCTTGAGCAGGAAGGACTGGGTAGGGACGAGTTCTTCGCCGTTCGCGCCTTTCAGAACAGGAGCGGCAAAGGCCACTTTGGGATTCCTCAACTGATCGGCAATACGTGCCCGGACGTGGCTGGACAATCCAGTTTTCACGGCGGTATCCGCCTGACGCAACACACGCGCCCAGCCTGCGGGACGGAGCTTCTGCACTTCCTGGAATTCAGGGCGGGCAGCGATGGACACTCCGTCCACCATCTGAACGGCGACCTGAGAGGTGTCTGGCTGAAGGGTGGCACGCCGTTTGTCAGCGCGGACGATGGAGAAATCCTGAGCGCCAGCGTGGAGGGCGGAAACGGACAGGAGCAAGGAGACGAGGAGGGTAGGTTTCATGGGAGGTATCTGGGTGAAGTTTAGCGGGGCCACTTGGTGCCCCATGCCTCCCGGATGCATGCTACCTCCGCGACTTGCGCAGATTCTGAAAAAAACTCCGCGTGGCTATCTCACCCGCTGAAACTCCGGCAGCATGACGACGCTCCACAGCGTGTCCGCCAGCGTCTGCTCGGTGAGTTCATTACCCAAGGCAGAGGTGATTTCGCTGAGCTCCATTTGGGTAGGCTCGCGGCAGAGCGTGGAAAGGTAGAGCCAGCGCGTGAAGGCGGGGAGATCGGCCCATTGCTTCTTCGCCATCAGGTTCTTGGCACCACGGGCGAGGGTGTCGGTTAAAATGGCACCGTTGGAGAGGTCGATGGCTTCCAGCGTGGTGAGGTCATCGGGGCGCATGGAGACGATCTGATCGCGGTTCGGGCGGCCCAGGGTGCGCATGAGAAAGTCGCTCTTCATGAGGCTGGCGCGGATGGGCTGCTGGCTGCCGAGCGCGGCCTGGGCGAGCAGGGCGGGAGCTTCACGATTCACGGCGGCGGTCCAGACGGGCAGGGCTGCCACCACCGTGACGGGCTTCCAGCCTTTCGGTGGCAGGGCTCCGAGGCGGCCTTCTTTGCCAGCGGGCGCGGCGGTGTGGAACTCCCAGCTCGCGTCGGTCAGGATGGTTTGTTCGGGCTTTCCTTCCAGACGGATGCGGGATTCAAAGAAGGCTCCGGCGGCGTTTGGGCCATTGCCGGCGTTCTTGGCGATGATGACGATGTTGTTGGCTCCCTTCTTCAGCGCGGCATGGATGGGCGCGGCTTCGAGCTGGCTCCAGTTGTCACCGCTGCTCACCTTCCGGTTGTTCACGAAGAGGTCGAAACTGTTGTCGGCGGTGACGACGGCGCTGGCGCTGGTGGGCTCGGCATCGAGCTTGAAGGTCGTGCGCAGCGTGACGGTATCGCCAGCGGCAGGGGGACCGGCCTTGGCGCTGTCTCCCCAGATCCACTGGGCGCTGATCTGGATGGCTTTCGCGGCGGCGGGGTCGAGTTTGCCGCGCATCACCGGGGCATGCATCTTGGCAGGAGCCGTGCCGGTGAGATGCCAGATGGCGTCGATGAACTGCTCCGCCGTCAGCCTCTTGCTGCGAGGGCCGGTGTAGGTGTAGCCGTGGTCGTCGGCCCCTTTCTCCACCACTTCAGCCCGGCTCTGATAAGCCTGACTGGTGGCGATGTGCGCCAGCGTCTGCCGCAGGTCGTAGCCGTGATCGCTGAGGTAGGTGGCGAGGTGGTCGAGCAGGTCGCTGCTCCAAGGCTCTGTCTGCATGGCATCCAGCGGGTGGACGATTCCCCGGCCCATGAGGCGGTGCCAGAGGCGGTTCACCAGGGTGCGGGTGAAGCGGCCATTGCCCGGATGCGTGAGCAGCGCGGCGAGCTGCTTCAGGCGCTCGGGTTGGGAGGCTTTGGCATCCACCTGACCTAACTCAGGGAACAACCATGAGGCCGTGGCCAGCCGACCCGTGGGCTTGTCACAGCGGGTGATGTCCAGCGGGCGGGTGGAGTAGATGGCGGCCAAACCATAAGCTTCGTCCAGCTTCCAGCGGTCGATGAACGAGTCGTGGCAGGAGGCGCACTTCATATTGATGCCGAGGAAGCTCTGCCCCACGCTCTGCGCGAACTGGATCTCCACCGTCTGCCCGGCGCTCACCTCACCGCGCCATTTGATGCCGTCGATGAATCCCCGGCTCTCGTCCCCTGGCGGGGCGATGAGTTCCCGCGTGAGCTGATCCGCCGGCTTGTTCGTGGCCAGTGCTTCGTAGAGCCACTTGCTCACCTGCTTGCGTCCGCCGGTGATGAAGCCGGTGCCGCCGTAGTCGTTGCGCAGCAGGTCGTTCCAAAAGGTCAGCCAGTGCTCTGCATAGCCGAGATCATCGCTGAGCAGTGCCTGCACGAGCTTCGCACGTTTGTCAGCGGCCTTGTCCGCAAGGAACTTCTGAAGCGCCTCCGGCTGCGGCAACAAGCCCGTGAGATCGAGATAGAGTCGGCGGGCAAAGGTGGCGTCGTCGATGCCTTCGGGCACGGGCTTTTGATGCTTCGTGAGATAGGCATCGAGGATGCGGTCGATGGCGTGATCACGTCCCGGTGCGGAAGCGGCGGGCAGTTCCGGTTTGCGGGGTGCCAGCGTGGGTTCATAAGCGGGTTTTTTGAAGGCGAAACCTTCCTCCCACGGCACATCTGCGGCCACCCAACCTTTGAGCAAAGCGATCTCCGCTGCGCTGAGGCGATCCCCTTTCGGCGGCATCTGGTCATCGCTGTCCGTGGAGAGGATGACCTCGATGAGGCGGCTCTTGTCCACACTGCCCTTGGTAATCACCGGGCCGTTTTCGCTGCCTTCCAGCAGATCGGCGCGGGTGTTGAAGGAGAAGCCGCCCTTCTTCTTGTCGCCCGCATGGCACTCGGCGCAGTGCTTTTTCAGCAGGGGCACGATCTCATGGGAAAAGTCCACCGCACGGGCGGTGATGGAGGTCAGGAGCAGAAGGAGCAGGGAGCGAAACATTCGCGGAGAGAAACGAAGCCAGCCAGCAGGGTTCTTGCGGCAGAACTCGCCACCCATTTTCTGCGGCCAGTGCCAAGCCATGGTCAGCACGACGCCTCCAGATGCTGCATTCAAACCGAACGACGTGGACCGAAGGGGCGATTCCTTTCCCTGCCGTCGAGTGAGTATGGAGACCTTCTTTCCCTGACGCTGAACCTGATCCTGAGATGGAAGGGGCACCCTGAAACACGGTTCACGGACACATGCCGGCTTGTTGAGGATGGTTTGACCAAAGGGCTGGGCACTGCTCTTGTTTGCCCACAAACAATCCCTTTTTCCAAGCTCATGCCCTACATCGAACCTCACGGCCACATGGTCAGCCGGACCACTGACGATTACGAACGCATGGCACTGGCTGGCTGTGAGGTGATCTGCGAGCCGGCGTTCTGGGCGGGCTTTGACCGCGCCTCTGCCGAGGGCTTCTACGACTACTTCCGCCAGATCACGGAGTATGAACCGAAGCGCGCAGCACGCTTCGGCATCCAGCATTTCTGCTGGCTGTGCATCAACCCCAAGGAAGCCGAGGACATGAAGCTGGCGGAGGATGTGATGGCGCTCATCCCGCAATTCCTGAACAAGCCGAATGTGCTCGGCATCGGCGAGATCGGCCTGAACAAGAACAGCAGGAATGAGCTGCGCATCTTCGAGCAGCATGTGCAACTGGCGCAGGATCATGATCAACTGGTGCTGATCCACACGCCGCACCTGGAGGACAAGCTGAAGGGGACGAAGCTGATCGTGCAGGCGCTGAAGAACTTCCCGAAGATCACGCCGGAGCGGGTGATCATCGACCATGTGGAGGAGCACACGATCGACCATGTGCTGGATCAGGGCTTCTGGGCGGGCATCACGCTCTATCCTGAGAGCAAATGCACGCCACACCGGGCGATCGACATGCTGGAGCATCGGCGTGCAGAGCACATCTGGATGAACAGCGCCTGTGACTGGGGCGTGAGTGATCCCCTGGCGGTGCCGAAGACGATGCAGGCCATGCGCCAGCGCGGCTGGTCAGCAGAGATGATCCAGCGCGTGGCCTGGGATAACCCCCGCGCCTTCATGACACAGGGCGGCAAGTTTCAAAGCTGAAGTGACGACTGATACCGCTTACTGCATGTCGGGCCGCTGGCCGACGGTGACTGGCACGACGACGATCTGCCCATTTCGGAAGACGGTGAGAGTGGCCTTGCTGCCGGGAGCGAGCTGGCGGATCTCACTGAGCAGCTCGCGAGGGTTGCGGAAAGGCTTTTCATTCAAGGCAGTGACGACATCACCTGGCACAAGGCCGGCAAGCGCGGCGGGGGAGTTAGCATCGAGATCCGTGATGTAGGCCCCGGTGGTGGAGGTGCCGAGGCTGGCGTCAATGGCGACGGATTCGGAACTGAGTTCGAGCCCGAGGTAACCGGAGTTGCCGCCTTTGGATTCGGAGAGGATGGCGTCGATGACGGCCTTGGCATCGTTGGAGGGAACGGCCAGACCCACGCCCTGCCAGGCACGGACGCTTTCATCGCCGCGATAGATGGCGACGTTGATGCCGAGCATCTCACCCCGGATGTTGACGAGCGGGCCACCGGAATTGCCGGGATTGATGACGGTATCCGTTTGCAGATAGCTGAGCTGACTGTCACTGAGGTGACGGTCGCGGGCGCTGATGATGCCCTGGGTGACGGTGCCGCTGAGGCCGAAGGGATTGCCGACGGCGAAGACGATCTGGCCGACTTTGACGGCGTCGCTATTGGCAAAGGTGAGCGCAGGGAAGTCGTTCTTGGTGCCGTCAATTTTGAGCAGAGCGATGTCTCGCTCACGACTGGCTCCGAGAATACGGACGGGGTATTTTTTGTTGTCGTTGGTGGTGATCATGACCTCACTGACATCAGCGATGACGTGGTAGTTGGTGATGATGTGGCCTTCTTTGGAAATGATGGCTCCCGATCCGAGTCCGGGTACGACCTGCGGCCTGCCAGCGACGAGACCAAAGTAGGGATGCCAGGCGGTCTGGCCACGCCGAAGCGTGCGGGTGGTGACGCTGACGACGCTGGGCAACACGGCGGCGCTGAGCTTGGAAAACTCATCGTTCATGGCCGAGAGGATTTTTACGTCATCGAGATTGAGTTTCGGGGTCTCGGGAGCACTGAACTGCTCCTGGCCGGGCTTTTCACCACGCAGGAAATTCAGCAGGCCGTAGCCGGGCTGCTGGCCGCGCCAGAGGGAGAAAGCCGCTGAGGCGAGAACAAAAATGGCGAGGGCGAAGATGATGCGACGAAAAGTGTCCATGCGTGCGGCTACGATGCGCGATGCCTCACGGATGGCAAGCAGGCGGACGTGTATTCAGCTCGCGAGGCTACTTCTTGAACAGCACCAGCTCGCAAATGGCCCAGTCATTCGTGCTGGTGGTGCTGTCCTGGGTGATGCGCACAAAGCGCGCACGCTGCGGTGAGCTGAAGACGATCTCGATGAGCGGCCCTTTGCCTTCACCCTCGTTCACTTTGGCCCAAGTGCTGCCGTCGCTGGAAAGCTCGACATGGTATTTGCGGGGGTAGTCGCCTGAAGCCCCCTGACAATCGAGCGCGAGTCCGGCGACTTCTTCTTCGGCGGGCAATTCGACCTGGAACCACTGGCCGGGGGATTGGCGGGCCTTGGTGCTCCAGCGGTTGGTGACGTTGCCATCGGCGACGTTTTTGGCTTCCACCTCATTCTGGCTGGGTTTGTATTTCCAGGCAGAGCGCGGCTCGATCTGCGGGAGTTTGGTCTTCAGGCGCTGGGCGAGTGGAGGAATCGTGTTGAAGTAGTAGCTTTTGATGTTCGGCCCTTCCAGGAGCTGGAGCTGGTCAGGGCGCAGGACGGAAGCATACATCTCGACTTCAGCGAGCCAGCCGGAGAACTGATCGGCTTTGCCCACCATGACGGATTTGGCATCGGCGACACGTCCAAGCTGCAGCTTGGTCAGTGGCTGCTCGGGTGCGGGGAGACTGGTGCCTTTGGCATTGAATCCTTTGTCCGAGCCATCTCGGGCTCGCATCGCCGTCTCCCCCGAGTCGGCGGCCCAGGTCAGCGCGGCGGTCACAGGCTTGGTGCCATCGACATCCTTGCTGGTGATGCTGCTGCGCTTGCCGCTGTCGTTGATGAACTCAGCGAGGAGATGTTTGTCCTTGGTCACTGAAAGTGAGACGCTGCTGCCACTGGCATTGAGCAGGGTCAGGACCCGAGTCGGCAGGCTGGCGGAATCCGCCTGGAAGACGATATTGAGGGTGAGCCCGCGCGGGGCTTTGACTGCGCTGGAGCCAAATGGGAAGTGGGCGGACTCTTTGCCTGGATCCGTCAGAAGGAGGGCTGAAGGTTTGTCATTGCGTGGATGGAAATCAAAGGCCACACGACCGCTCTTCACATTCATGTGATTCCAATTCTGCCGCAGTGGGGCGTAGGTGGCTGAGTTTTGAAAAGCACGCATGACATTGCTTTCGCCGCGCTTGGCCAGGTCATGCCATTCAAAGATGGGCTCGTTGTTATTGGCGGAATGTGGACGCCCTGTGGCATCCTTGGTGTTTTTCACCTGCCCTATGTTGGAGACGAGGTGGAGGACCAAATCATCATCCTGGGGCGGATACTGACGATCATTGGGAAGCTGGAAGATGATTTTTTCCCCACCGCTGGATTTGCCAGCGGCTGGTGCCCTGGCGACTTCGTTATCACCGTCATTCTTCGAGCCGCCTCCCACCAGGAACATGCCGATGATCAGGATGACCAGGACGCCGATGCCTATCAGAGCATACTTTTGAATCTGTGAGACGCCGTGAGTTTTGACGGGGCTCGATGCCGGGGCTGGACGTCGCGCTACCTGGGGGCGCTGCGGTGTGGCTTTCTGCTTCGCTGAAGGAGCATGGATCTGCGTCGTGCGCGCGGCAGTCTCCACGATGGGTTGCGCCTGCGGAACAGAACCCGTCTGATAAGCCGGTACCTGCCCTGTCTGATAAGCGGGAACCTGTCCCGTCTGATATGCCGGGACCTGCCCTGTCTGGTAATACATGGCCTGCACCGGAACGGAACTGGTGGTGGGAGACGCCATGGGAGGCACTGATCCCGTGGGATACATGGCCTGAGGGTAGGGCGCTGGCACCGGGGCGTAACCCATCGGCATCCACGGCATGACCTGCGGGGCGGAGGCCATTTTTTCCCAAGCACGAAATTCTTCGATACCCTGCTGAGCCGAGGCGGGGCGGTCCTCGGGCTTGCAAGCCATGAGGCGCATGACCCAGGCTCCGAGCCACGGCGGCACATGCGGGGCCACAATGTGCAGTGGCACGAGATCGTGATTGATGTGTTTGTCGATCACGCTCGCCACGGTCTCTCCATCAAAGGCTTTGCGTCCGGAGAGCGCTTCATAAAAGACACATCCGAGGGAATAGAGGTCTGTTTTTTCATCCACCGGCTTCCGGGTCATCTGCTCGGGAGCCATGTAGTGAATGGAACCCATCACGGAACCGCTCTGATCCTCCGTCTGCTTGCGTGCACGCAATCCTGAGCGGGCGAGACCAAAGTCGATGATCTTTGACTGCATGCGGCCACCGGGCAGCCGCTCGACCTTGATGTTCTCGGGCTTGATGTCGCGGTGCAGGATGTGGCGCTGATGCGCGGCCAGCAGCCCTTCCATCGTCTGACTCGCCAGTTCTTTGAAGTCATCGTAATGCAACGGCCCGCGTGCGACGACGTCGGCCAGATCTTCGCCTTCGAGCAGCTCAAGGACCATGAAGAGCCCCTCCGCATCACTGGCGACATCGAAGACGGTGACTATGTTTGGATTGCGCAGGGAGGCCAGGGCATCCGCCTCACGGCGGAGATCGGCGATGAGTTTCTCATCAGCTCCGGCATCTTTAGAACTGATGAGCCGCTTGATGGCCACCCAGCGCTTCAGTTCATTGTCGTAAGCACGATAGACCGTACCAACGCCGCCTGCGCCGAGCTGTTCGTAGATCTTGTAGCGTTCCGCCATGAAAGTCGTGCTGAAGAGAATATGAGATTTAAGAAAGGAGAACCTGAATGCCCGCGCTTTGGCAAGGAGGATGTGTGGGAAAGTGCAGATCGTGTGCCATTGAAGTGAGACGAAGCTTGTCGGCTCTGCTGTTTCGTGGCTTCATACCTGCCGCCCGCATGATTTCCAGGTTCACCCTTCTCCTACTGCTCGTCTCCCTGGCCATTCTCCCGGCCTGTAAAAAAGAGCCGACACCCCAGGCTTCAACTTCGAAGCTCGTCTTGCTGCTTTCGGCTGACCTCCAGCACCCCTTCGAAATGGGGCAGACACTGATGCTCAAGCGCTTTGCCGCCAATCGGGCGGAATACGTCCTCAAAACACTCGATGCTGCTGGCAGTGCGGATAAACAGGCGAGGCAGCTTGCTGAAGTGCTGTCCAACAAGCCCTACGCCATCATCATCACTCCCATTGATTCCAATGCCCTCTTGCAGGAGGTGAAGCGAGCAGTGCAGGAGGGAGTTCTGGTCATCTCACTGGGTGAAGGCACCCCTCCCCTGCCCTCTTCCAGCACGCTTGTGGTGGATCAACGCCAGTTGGGCCGACTTGCGGGTGAAATCGCTGTGCGCTCACTCACCCTCAAGGCTCAGGATGAAGCGAAGAACGAGATTGTCGGGCGCCTCGTCGAACTTCGCGGGGATGAAAACAGCCCACTGAGCACCGCTCGTCATGAGGGGTTCATGGAGGAAGTGAGCAAGGTGCCTGGACTCATCCTCGTGCATGATGCTCCCGGTCAGTGGACACGAGAGGGAGGCAGGGAGCGAACCACCGAGGCGATGCGCCTCCAAAACCGGTTCGACGTGCTCTATGCTCACAACGACTCCATGGCCCTGGGAGCAGCCTTCGCACTTGGAATTCAGCGCCAGGAGGTGCTCATCATCGGCTCCGATGGCTTTCTTGGCGACGAAGGCGGACTCTCGCTGGTAAACAGTGGCGTCATTGATGCCTCCGTCTATCAGCCTCCACTCGTGGATCTGGCCTGGCAGATCATCCTGCGACGTGCAGAAGATCCGAACTTCACCCCGAAGCCGAATTACAAAGTCGCGCCCATCGCGATCACCCCCAAGACGGTCGATGATCTGCGCCGTAGCGGACCTCCGCCGCTGCCAGCCCTTTAAATCAGGCGCTCTTCTTCTTTGCAGGAGCCTTTTTAACCGCAGCCTTCTTGGCGACCGGTTTCTTGGCAGCAACTTTCTTCGCGGCCACCTTTTTTCTGGCGGCTTTCTTCGCCGGCTTCACAGGCTCAGGAACTTCTGGTGCCCAGGGCACCACAGGCGCATCGCCCCAAAGTTCTTCCAGGGAGTAGTATTCACGTTTTTCCTCGGACAGCACATGCACGAGCACGTTGGGGAAATTCACGATGATCCACTGGCTGTCGAAGGAACCGTCCACAATGAGCGGCTTCATGCCATGCTTCTCGCGCATCTGAACCACGACCTCATCCCGCACAGCACGAAGCTGAGGAGAGGATCCTACAGAGCAGATGACAAAGAAATCCGTAACGGGAGAAAGGCCGCGTAGATCCAGCAGCACGATGTTCTCGGCTTTTTTATCATCGGCATACTTGGCGCACAATTGCGCGGTTTCGAGGGCGTCCATGAGTGATTGGTAAGGTATAGCCCGACTCAGAACCCACTTTCGTCCTCAACGCAAGCCTGCATCGAGAAAGCACACGTGATCTAGGCTCAACGAATGCGACCCCAGTGCGAAGTGATCGGCCAGTAGCACCACAGCGCCGGACCGACGAGGTTGCGCTCGGGCACGGTGCCCCAGACGCGGGAGTCGCTGCTGTTGTAGCTGTTATCCCCCATGGCAAAGTAGTCTTCGTCATGGAGATTGATCTTGTTGATCATGCCGCCGACGTTTTCAGCGAAGCCGTAGCCGCGGTAGCCGTTCACAGGCTCGTCCCGAGTGCCTTGCATGACTTTCTTGAAGCCTGGTTCCTCAGCTTCCTTGCCATTGATGAAAAGCTTGGGCGACTGCACATCCAGGAGATCTCCCGGAAGACCGGCGAGGCGCTTGATGTAGTGTTGCGAGCCCTGCTCGGCGGGCACGTTGATGCCTCGGATATGCTTTGTGGTGAAAACGAACACCTCGCCGCGCGTCGGTGAGCGGAAGTGGTAGCTAACTTTGTCCACGAGGACGTGATCCCCATTGTGTACCACGCCACGAGCGAGGAGCTGACCTTCTTTGACTGGCAGTCCGCCGGGCAGCTCGCGCCCCCAGCGCCGATCAGGCGTATCGCGCCCGGTGAGGACTGGATCGGCATTCAGATGTTCGATAAGCTGGAGTTCATTGAGCAGCTGAGTCTTCGGGGATTTAATCGTGATCGTATGCTTGTCCTCGAAGTGCAGCTTGCAATACGGCATGAAAATCAGGAAGCGATGCTCCGTCAGCGGCTCCCTGGCTCGCAGGTTCCCTGTGTGATCCGACACCACATTGATGTGACGCGTACTGGAGAAGATGGAGCCCACCCAGCCAAAGATACCTGGTGACGGATCTTCCGCCGTGGCCTCCGCGGTGATGCCATTCAGCGTCGGCTGCATGGAACCCGTCGGGATTTGGAAGGGCTGGGCGATGTAGGCGCGGATGCCGAGGGCAATGACGATGGCCACAAAGATGACCTCCACATTGTCAGCGATCTCACTCGGCGCCGCCTCGGGCATGGCCTTTTCACACACGCGGTTGATCTCCTCATTGAGCATCTTCAGACGCTCCTTGTTCTTCGTCTTCATCGCGTCTTCGAGACTGCTGCGCAGGGTCTCGATCTCATCAAGCTTCGCCGCAGGCAGCAGGTCGCGCTTGTAGTTGATGAAGCGGGTGACGCCTTTGTGCAGGAGCTGGGCGTGCTTGAGATAGCGAGGTGTGAAAAAGAACATGAGGTCAGCGGTGTGAATGAGGAGGGAAACGCGGTGAGATCACATCACCATGCCACCATCGACGGCGAGCACCTGGCCCGTGATGTAACGAGCCTCCGGGCTGGCCAGAAAGGTAACGGCTGCGGCGATGTCCTCAGCCTGACCGAAGTCACCCAGCGGGATCTTTTCCAAAATGGCCGCCTTCACCTTGTCATCCAGCACGCCCGTCATGTCCGTGGCGATGAAGCCGGGAGCGATGACGTTTGCCGTGACACCACGGCCTGCATACTCCTTCGCCAGCGACTTGGTAAAGCCGATGAGGCCCGCCTTGCTCGCCGCGTAGTTCGCCTGACCCGCGTTGCCCATCAGGCCGATGACGGAGGCGATGTTGATGATGCGTGCGCCTTTCTGTTTCAGAATGCTGCGCTGAAAGGCCTTCACCATGTGGAAAGCGCCCTTCAAATTCGTATCCACCACGAAGTCCCAGTCTTCCTCGCTCATGCGCAGGAGCAGACCGTCCTTGGTGACACCGGCGTTGTTCACCAGAATGTCCACACGATCAAAGTCGGCCAGCACCTGCTTGCCCATCTCAGCCACGGCGGCACCGTTGCCGACATCCACCGCATAGCCTTTGGCGGCACCTGGATACAAAGCGTTGATGGACTCCGCAGCGGCCTGGGAATTGGCTTCCGTGCGGCTGACAATGGCGACTTTGGCCCCCTCAGAGGCGAATTTTTCTGCAATGGCTTTGCCGATGCCACGTCCGGCACCGGTCACGACGGCGACTTTATCTTGGAGTTTACCCATGCGCCATCATGGAGGGCGGTCATGGGCTGGCAAGGGCGGTTACAATCCAAGTTTAAACTTTTCATCGTGCCCGGCTCGTCCTAGCCTAGAAACACGCCTCTTCAAAAAACAAACCTCAACACATACACACGACCATGGGCCTGATGGATTACCTCAAAGGACAGTTCCTCGAAATCATTCAATGGCAGGACGACTCGCGCGACACGCTCGTCTGGCGCTTCCCGGATGAGGACAAGGAAATCAAACGCGGCGCACAGCTCATCGTGCGCGAGTCGCAGGTGGTGCAGTTCGTTTATCTCGGCCAGTTTGGCGACACCTTCGCCCCCGGCAAACACGACCTCGTCACGGATAACATCCCCATCCTCTCCACGCTGAAAGGCTGGAAGTATGGCTTCGAGTCCCCCTTCAAGGCCGACGTCTATTACGTCAACACGCGCCTCTTCACCGGCAACAAGTGGGGCACCAGCAACCCCATCATGATGCGTGACGCCGACTTCGGCATCGTCCGCGTCCGTGCCTTCGGCACCTTCGATTTCCGCATCTCCGATCCGAAGCTCTTCCTCAAGGAAGTCTCCGGCTCCGACCATCACTTCCGCCTCGATGAATTCGCCGACACCATGCGCAGCCGCATCGTCAGCGTCTTCACCGATGCCCTGGCCTCCGCCAAAGTCCCTGTGCTCGACCTCGCCACCCGCTACAGTGAGCTCGGCGACGCTCTCCTGCCCATCATCAATCCGCAGACTCAGAGCAAATACGGCATCGAGATCACCAGCTTCCTCCTCGAAAACGCCAGCGTGCCGCCAGAGGTCGAGGCCGCCATCGACAAGCGCAGCAGCATGAGCGCCATCGGCAATCTCAACGACTACGTGAAGTTCCAGATGGCCGAGGGCATGGCCAAAGGTGGCCCAGGCATCGCCGGTTCCGCCGCCGAGATCGCCATGGGCTTTGGCATGGCGAACCAAATGATGGGCCAGGGTGCCTTCAACATGAATGCCCCCCAGACCGCACCGGCAGCCGCTGCGACCCCTGCCACCGACATTCTCACACCCGCCCAGGTCGCCCAGACCCTTGGCGTCACCGAGGGTGATGTCATCGCCAGCATCGACGCCGGTGATTTGAAGGGCAAAAAGATCGGCAGCCAATACCGCATCACCAAAGCAGCGCTGGACGAGTTCCTGGCGCATTGATTGAACCTCACTCAAAACGCCTGCGTTTCATTCAAGACGCAGGCGTTTTTGTTTTCGGAGAGACATTCAAACACCGCCGCGTTGATTTCCGCCTATGTTCTCCCGCCGACACCTCGTTCTCCTCGCCCTGGTTTCCTCCGCCGCTTTGGCTCAGCAGCCTGCGGCCCAAGCGCTGACGTTAAAAATCGTCACCGACCGCGCAGACGCCATCTACCACGCGGGTGACAGTGCGACCTTCCAGATCGAGTCGAGCGATGCGACCCTGCCCTCCGTCACCGCGAATGTGTCTGAGGACGGCTGGAATGCCCAGCCCGCACAAACCGTGGTGCTCACTCAGGGCAAAGGTTCCCTCAGTCTGAAAGTCACGAAGCCCGGCTTCACCCTCGTCCGAGTCACCGCGCCGAAGACAACCGCCTCCGCCCTGGCCGCCGCCGCTTGTGATCCCAGCAAGATCAAACCCAGCCTGCCGATGCCGGATGACTTCGACAGCTTCTGGGCCAAACAAAAGACCGCCCTGGCCAAAGTGCCTGTGAAATTCACCCTCAGCCCCGTCACCACGCCCGCCAAAACGGTCGATGCCTTCGATGCGCAGATCGACTGCCTCGGCGTTCCCGTCTCCGGTTATTATGGGCGCCCAAAGAACGCCGCTCCGAAATCCTGCCCCGCCATCCTTTTCGTCCACGGGGCAGGAGTCAGTGGTTCCAGTCTTGGCGGCACTTACTGGGCCGAGCGTGAAGGCGGCATGATCGCCATGGACATCAACGCCCATGGCATCCCCAATGGAAAGCCCGCCGACTTCTACAAGGAACTCGGTGCAGGCGCGCTCAAAGACTACCGCTATGTCGGCCGCAGCGATCGCGAGACGAACTACTTCAAAGGCATGTTCCTCCGCCTCGTCCGCGCCATCGACTTCCTCACCGCGCAGCCCGAGTGGGATGGCAAGACCGTCATCGTCTATGGCAGCAGCCAGGGCGGCTTCCAGGCCTTCGCCGCCGGAGCGCTGGATGAGCGCGTCACCTTCATCTGTGCCGGCGTTCCCGCAGGCTGTGACCACACCGGCATCTCCGTCAACCGCATCAACGGCTGGCCCAAATTCGTCAGCATCACCGACGGCAAACCCAACGAAGCCGAGCTGCAAACCGCCCGCTACTTTGACAACGTCAACTTCGCCCAGCGCTGCCATGCCAAAGGCGCCGCCGTCAGCGTTGGATTCATCGACACCACCTGCCCGCCCACCAGCGTCTATGCCGCCTTCAATGCCCTGACCATTCCCAAGCAGATCCACATCGACACCCTCGCCGGTCACAAGAACACCCCCGAGGCCAGCAAGTTCATGCAAGACGCCGCCCTCGCCCATGTCCGCACGATGAAGTCAGCCAAGTAATCTCACACCTTGTGCTTCAGTGAGTCCACCTGCCATCGTCTGATGGAAGGTGGCTCGGGACGGAATCGAACCGCCGACACTAGGATCTTCAATCCCATGCTCTACCAACTGAGCTACCGAGCCGCTGCCCTTTTTGCGAAGGGCCGCGACAGTGGCAAAGCTCAGCATTCACGCAACGGATTTTTCACGCTTTCTTCATCCACACAGGGGCTGCGGATCAAAACAAGGGTCATTTCAGGTCACGGAACCAGCAACGTCTGGATGCCAGACCAAGGCGTCGATGCACGTGACACTTCATTGCCGTGATGAAACGAGGGGCCGACGGGCGGTTAGTGCGACTACCTCCGTCATGAACTCCACTTGTTCAAAGCGGAGGATTGCAAGGACACGCTCTCCAGCATTCTCACATGCTATAACGAGATCGTCGCAGCGTGTGAAACTGATCCAGTGCTCCAGATTCGGTTTTGATCAGGGGGGCGTCCGCTTTCAGCCGCAGATGCGAGATGGGGATTCCGAATCATCCCTTTCCCCGCAAAAACACGCGGCTATCACACGACTTTACTGCCCCGCATGAAATCCCTCCTCGCTCTCGCATTTCTCACCACGGCCGCGCTCGGCCAGTCACGCGACATTCTCGACTACACCGGCCAAAACAACGCCCCGGCGGGCACGAAGAGGCTCGTGTTCATCGCGGCGAAGGGCACGCATGGCGGCGGTGGGCAGCATGAGTTCTTCGCGGGGGCTTCGTATCTGGCGCGGCGGATCAATGAAACCTATCCGCAGGCTTTTGCGGTGGTGTATCCGGAGAACAACTGGCCGAAGGACCTCACGAAGGCCGATGCGATCATCGTGCTGCTGAATCATGGCGGCAAGGCGGCGGACGATGCGAACATCAAAGCGGCTTGTGATCGCGGGGCGGGCTTTGCGGCGATTCATTATGGCGTGGAGGCGAAGATCGGCTCGCAGGGAAAAAACTACCTCGACTGGATGGGTGGCTTCTTCGAAACGTTTTACTCGGTGAACCCGACTTGGGACGCGAGCGTGCAGCCGGGCAAGCATCCGGTGGCGAATGGCGTGAAGGCCTTTTCCGCGAAAGATGAATGGTATTACCACATGCGCTTCGTGCCGGAGATGAAGGGCGTGACGCCGGTGCTCAGCGCCATCGCGCCGCTGAACACGGTGAAGTTCAAAGAGGGCGACAAGCCGAGTGCGCACGGTGGCAATCCCGATGTGCTCGCGGATGTGAAAGCGGGCAAGCCGCAGCATCTTGCCTGGGCGTTTGAACGGCCGAAAGGCGGTCGCGGCTTCGGCTTCACGGGCTTCCACTTCTTCGCAAACATGACGAATGACAGCTTCCGCACGACGATGCTGAACGGCGTGGCGTGGGTGAGCGGCTTGGAGATTCCAGCGGGCGGTATCGCGTCGAAAACACCGACGCAGGCCGAGCTCGACGCGATGATGGCCGAAGCGCACGGCCCGAAGGTCACGAAGCCCTCCGGCACGGCGAAACCGATCTTCGAAACACCGGCGCTGACCTCCACGAGCACGCCGCGCCTTGTTTCCATCGATGTGCCGCTGAAGGACGCGAAGGAGCTGTATCTCGTCGTTTCGGATGAAGGCTCGAAGAGCTGCGATTGGTCGAACTGGATCGAACCGAGGCTCATCATGGCCGATGGATCGGTGAAGGACCTCACCAAGCTGAAGTGGAAAGGCGACGACGCAGGCTTTGGCCGTACACGCATCGGCACGAATCACACCGGCAAGCCGATGCTCGTGGACAAGCAGACCTACTCGAACGGCATCGGCACGCATGCGCCCTCGGCCATCGCGTATGATCTGCCGGCGGGCGTGGCACGTTTCACCGCGAAGGTGGCCATCGACGACGGCGGCATGATGCGCGGCGGCAAGGCGAGCGATGCGAAGGTGAAATTCCAAATCTACACCGCGTTACCTGCCACGCCGGAGGCGAAGGCCGCAGCGAATCCGCCGAACTTCAACGAAGGCCCGCCGCAGGTGCCCGCTGAGATGTTCACCGTGCCCGAGGGACTCGAAGTGACGCTTTGGGCCACTTCGCCGATGCTCTACAATCCAACGAACATCGACTTCGATGCGCAGGGTCGGCTGTATGTCGCGGAAGGCGTGAACTATCGAGGCAAAGGCGGTCGCCGCAAAGAGGGCGACCGCATTGTCGTGCTCGAAGACACCGATCACGATGGCAAGGCGGACAAGAGCAGCGTTTTCGTGCAGGAGCCCGCGCTCGCGTCGCCACTCGGTGTCGCGGTCATGGATGGAAAGATCGTCGTGTCACAGCCGCCGGACCTGCTTGTATATTCCGATGCCGATGGCGATTTGAAGCCGGAGAAGCGCGAGGTGCTGCTCACCGGCTTTAATGGCCGCCAGCACGATCACAGCTTGCACAGCGTCACCGCAGGGCCGGACGGCCAGTGGTATTTCAATCAAGGCAACACCGGTGCCGAGTTCACCGATCGCAGCGGCAAGACCTTCCGCATGGGCAGCCCGTATCAGCTGCAAAACATCGCCGGCATGAAGAGCGACGACGGCCACGTGTGGATCGGCGGCTTCAGCGTGCGCATGAATCCCGATGGCACGAACGTGAACATCATCGGGCACAACTACCGCAACAGCTACGAGCAGGCGCTCACCAGCTACGGTGATCTTTTCCAAAGCGACAACGATGACCCACCCGCCTGCCGCGTGACGCATGTGCTCGAAGGCGGCAATGCCGGATTCGCCAGCGCCGACGGTCAACGTGCCTGGGGCGCTGACAAACGGCCCGGCCAGGACACGCCGACGGCGGAATGGCGTCAGGAAGACCCCGGCACGATGCCCGCGGGCGATGTCTATGGCGGCGGATCGCCCACCGGCGTGGCCTTTTATGAAAATGGTGCGCTCGGTGAAAAATGGCGCGGTCTGCTGCTCGCATGCGAGGCAGGCAAAAACGTGATTTTCGGCTACCAGCCGCAAACCGACGGCGCAGGCTTCAAACTCGAGCGCATGGACTTCATGACCTCGAACAAGGAGAAGCAATGGGCTGGCAGTGACTTCCTCGGCGGCAAGGAGACGAACGAGTTGAAGACGAAATTCCGCCCCAGCGATGTCTGCGTCGGCCCCGATGGCGCTTTGTATGTCGCCGACTGGTTTGATGCCCGCGTCGGCGGCCACGGCACACGTGACGACGGCTTCACCGGAGCCATCTACCGCATCGCGCCGAAGGGATTCAAGAGCGTGGTGCCCAAACTCGATCTGAACACCGTCGAAGGCCAAATCGCCGCTTTGAAGAGCCCCGCCGTGAACGTGCGCAACAGCGGCTTCAACCGCCTGAAAGCCGCTGGAGCCAAAGCGGTGCCTGCGGTGGCTGCTTTGCTCGAAGATGGCGATTCATTCATCTCCGCGCGTGCCGCATGGCTTTTGGCGCAACTCGGCGAAGAAGGCATCGCGAAGGTGAAGCCGTGGTTGCAGTCGAAAGATGCGACTCAGCGCCTCGTCGCGTATCGGGCACTGCGTCGTGCGAATCATGATGTGTTGATGATGGCGATAAAGATGGCTGGCGATAGCGATGCCGCCGTGCGTCGCGAAGTGGCACTGACGGTGCGCGACATGCCCGCAAGTCAGTGCGCGCCCGCTCTTGTGCAACTCGCTCATTTGTTCGACGGCAAGGATCGCACCTATCTCGAAGCCCTCGGCCTCGGCAGCGAAGGCAAGGAGAGCGAACTCTTCAAAGTCCTGACCACAGGCCATGCGGAAGGCTGGAAGACCTTTGAAACGCTCGCGAGCCAAGATAGCGCTGCCTGGAGTGATGCCTTCGCATGGATCGCATGGCGTCTGCATCCGCCGGAAGCTGTGGAGGCATTTAAAGCCCGCGCCCTCAATGACAAGCTCAGCAAAGACCAGCGCCAGCTCATGCTCACCGCGCTCGCCTTCACGAAAAGCGCCGAGGCGGCCGGTGCGATGATCGAACTCGCTCAGAAGAAGGATTTTCCGCTGCAAGAGATGGCCAAATGGTGGCTCATGAATCGCAAAAACAACGATTGGAAGGCCTACGGCATCGAGCAGAGCCTGAAGGCGCTCGGCATCTACGATCCGGACAAGGTGCAGCTCACCGCCAGCCCGCTGCCACCACTACCCGCGAACGCGAAGCCGCTCGACCTCAAAGCCATCGCCAAGCTCCAAGGCGATGCCAAACGCGGTGCCACAGCCATCGCCACCTGCTACACCTGCCATCGCTTTGGCAGCAACGGCATCGACTTCGGCCCTGACCTTACCACTTTCGCGAAACAGCAGACCGCTGACGTGCTCATCCAGGCCATCGCCGAGCCCAGCAAGGGCATCTCGCATGGTTTTGAAGGCAGCGAGATCACCACCACGGATGGATTGAGCATCACCGGCATCGTTTTGACCAGCGGCGACCCCGTGCTCATCAAATGCATGGGCGGCGTCGTGCAGACCGTGCCGAAAAAGCGCATCCAGAGCCTCCAAAAGCTCAAAGGCCGCAGCCTCATGTTCGAACCCTACATGCTCGGCCTCACCGAGCAAGGCATCGCCGACATCGTGTCGTATTTGAAGAGCCTGTGAGCGCGGGAATACGACCTCATTGACCTTGTTGACGTCAACAAGGTCAATGAGGTCAATGAGGTCAAATCGGCCGCGTGCCTTTGCACTCCGGAAACGCAGAGCACCCCCAGAAGTCTCCTTTCGCGGACTTTCGTCGGCGCATGGGCTTTTCGCACTGCGGGCACGCGGGGGACGGCTCGGCGTTGCGTTGTTCTTCGCGGGCTTCGAGCCTCCTGGCTGTCAGGCGTTCGCTGAAGCCGCCGGTTTGCTCAAAGGCCTCGCCTTGCGCGGCGATCTGGCTTTTGAGCATGTTCAGCGCCCGCCCGAGGATGATCAGCATCGCATTCGCCACCACCACGGGGTCGGCGGCATCCAGCCAGCGGGCGTATTTGCGCCGCTGCTCCAGCGCATGCTTTGCGGACTCATGCACCATGTCGTCGGAAAACGCCGCCGCGTCCAAAGAGATGGCATTCACGGCCTTCGCCTCGGCTGAATGAACCGACCAAGGGAGCTCTCCGCGATCCAGAATGAACATCTCGTAGTCCCCACGCAACTCGCTGAGACTGGCGCGTGCCACGTCGGTGAGTTTCATCTCGGTGTCCTTCGAGGTCGAAGAGCGCTCCGAGCCTTCGATGATGTTTTGGCGGCCACTTCGTGCCGCCTGGGTCATCTGGTCGTATTGGCGGCCTTTCGGGTCGTAGAACTTGTCGTCGGCCTCGCGGTGGTCGTGCGTCAAAAAGCGGCGGCAGAAGCGCAGGGTGTCCAATTGGATGATCGTCGCCAGCGTGAACGAATGCAGCCTCCGAAAGCCACCGTGTTTGTCGAAGAGTTGTTGAGGCATAGAAAAATGCGGGGACAAGATTGACCGGATTGACCCAGTTGACGCGTCAATTTGGTCAATCCTGTCATTACGGTCAATCTCCCGCAAACAAACTCCCGCCCCTCATTTTCTCGTCCGGTTTCAGCCGCTCGTGCGGAATGCAGTTTCCGAATCGTCTCTTTTGTCGCAAAAACACCCGGCAAAGGCACGACTTAGAAGTCCTCTCAACCGCATGAAACACATCCTCCTCACTCTGCTCTCGCTCGCCACCTTCGCGACGGCTGCGCCACTTGTCTATGAAGGCACCGAAGGGCCTGGCAAAGGCAAGCACATCGTCTTCATGGCGGATGACCATGAGTATCGCTCGGAGGAGTCGCTGCCAGGATTGGCGCGGCTTTTGGCGAAGCATCAGGGCTTCAAATGCACCGTGTTGTTTGGCATTGACCCGGAGTCCGGTGAGATCGTCGCGGGCGATGCGTCGAACATGCCGGGCATCGAGGCACTGGACACGGCGGATCTCGCGGTGGTGTTTCTGCGCTTCCAAAACTTCCCCGCGGAGCAGATGAAGCACTTCGATGACTACTTGAAGCGCGGCGGCCCCGTCGTCGGCCTGCGCACGGCCACGCACGGCTTCAAGATCCCGAAGGACGCGCCCTACGCGAAGTATTCCTTCGACTACAAAGGCAGCGACTACGAACTCGGCTTCGGCCATCAGGTGCTCGGGCAGACATGGGTAGGCCACTACGGCACGAATCACAAGCAGAGCACCCGCATCGCCCTCGTGCCGGACAAGGCCTCGCATCCCATCCTGCGCGGCGTGAAGGACGTCTGGGTGCAGGCAGGCGGCTACGTCGGCAAACCGACCTCCGGCGAGATTTTGACCATGGCGCAGCCGCTCAATGGCATGACGCCCGATTCCCCTGCCGACACCACCAAGCCGCCGATGCCGAGCGAGTGGACCCGCAGCTACAAATCCGCCTCCGGCAAAGAAGGCCGCGTTTTCACGTCGCTGTATGGCACCTCCGAAGACATCACGAACGACGGCTACCGCCGCCTGCTCGTGAACGGCATCTTCTGGGCCCTCGGCCTCGAAGAGCAGATCAAAGCCGACCTCAACATCGCCTTCGTCGGCCCCTTCAAGCCAAACACCTTCGCCGGTGGCGCTTACGCCCGCGGCATCAAACCGGAGATGTATGCCGGCTTTGAAAGCCCGATCCCCGCGAACAACAACGTCAAGAAGCCCGAGAAGAAGAAAGAAGCTAAAAAAGATGGGAAGCAGGCCGCTGCGGCTCCTGCGGCCGCGACCGTCGATGCCAAACCGAGCGTCGCCACGGGCAAACCGGCCCGTTTTGTCCGCATCGAGATTCCTGGCGAGCGTCAGTGCATTCAGATCGCTGAGATTGAGGTGCTGAGCGGTGGTAAAAATATCGCGAAGGGCGGCAAGGCCACGCAATCGACCACCGGCCACGGCGGCGATGCGAGTCGGGCGATGGATGGCGACAAGGACCGCAACTACGGCAAGGGCATGACGCATACGATTGAGAACAAGCCGAATCCCTGGTGGGAGCTGGATCTGGGCTCGGCGCAGCAAGTGGATTCGATCGGCCTGTGGGCGCGTCAGGGCTTCCCGGAGCGTCTCGGCGGCTTCACGCTGAGTTTGCTCGATGAGGCACGCAAACCGGTGTTTGAGATCAAAAACGTCGCGGGCATGGAAGCGATGACGATTGATGTCAAAGGCGGCGGCAAGCTCGCTTACCTCACGTTTGATGGTAAACCGGGCAAACCGGCGGTCAAAGGCAGTGGTGGCGGTCGTTCTGCACCAGCAGCGGCGAAGGAGCCTGCGCTCGTCGATGTGCCTGCGGACTACAAAGACACGCTGCCGTTTGCGTTCAGCAAAGGCGACACCGTGGCGATTCTCGGCAACGGCCTTCCCGACCGCATGCAGCATGATGGCTGGATGGAGACAGTGCTGCAAAGCGCCCTGCCAGAGCAGAACGTGCGCTTCCGCAACATGAGCGCCAGCGGCGACCGCCCGAACTCCTTCCCGCGCAGCG
This sequence comes from Prosthecobacter sp., assembly GCF_044378005.1. Classification (GTDB taxonomy): domain Bacteria; phylum Verrucomicrobiota; class Verrucomicrobiia; order Verrucomicrobiales; family Verrucomicrobiaceae; genus Prosthecobacter. The sequence continues at coordinate 47,757 of NZ_JBILYB010000005.1, read as the reverse complement.
GCGGGCACATGCACATGACGGATTACCTGCGCCATGTGAAGCCGGATGTCGTGTTCGCCTTCTTTGGCTACAACGAGTCCTTCGAGAACAAGCCGGACGACTTCAAAAAGCAGCTCGTCGATTTCGTGAAGTATGTGCGTGGCACGAAGCCGAACGGCAAAACCTTCCCACGCATCGTGCTCTTCAGCCCCATCGCGCATGAAGACACGAAGAACCCGAACGTGCCGAGCGGTGCGGAGCACAATCCGCAGCTCGAAGCCTACACCAAGGCCACCGAAGCCGCCGCGAAGGAAGCGGGCGTGGGCTTTGTCGATCTCTTCCACCCGTCGCTCGATCTTTTCAAAGCCGCGAAGGAGCCGCTGACGATCAATGGCGTGCATCTCAGCGCCGAGGGCAATCGCCAGCTCGCCGAAGTGATCGCGAAGGCCCTGCTCGGCAAAGAAGTGACCGCCTCCGCCTCGCTCGAAGAGCTGCGTGAGGCTGTGATGGAGAAGGACGTGCATTGGAACGCCCGCTACCGTGCCCGCGATGGCAATGACGTGTGGGGCGGCCGCTCGACGCTCTCCTTCACCGATGGTCAAACCAACGCCGTCGTGCTCCAGCATGAGCTGACGATGCTCGACGTCATGACCGGCAATCGCGATGCCAAAGTGTGGGCGCGATCCAAAGGCGGCGATCTCAAAGTCGATGACAGCAACGTGCCGCCGCCTGTGCCGGTGATTTCCAATGTCGGTGGCAAATCGAAGTCATCGAGCGCCATGAAGGAAGGCCGCACGGAATACATCAGCGGCCAGGAAGCCATCAAGCACATGGCCTTCGACCCACGCTTTGAAGTAAGCCTGTTTGCCGATGAAGCGCAGTTCCCGCAGCTCGTGAATCCCGTGCAGATGCAGGTCGATACCAAAGGCCGCCTCTGGGCCGCCGTGTGGCACACCTACCCGATGTGGGAGCCTCTCAAAGAGATGAAGGACGCCCTCGTCATCTGCCACGACGACAACAAAGACGGCAAGTGCGACCGCATGACGGAGTTCGCCCGCGTGCAAAATCCGCTCGGCTTTGAGTTCTGGAATGGCGGCGTCATCGTCACCTGCGCCCCGGACATCATCTTCCTCAAAGACACCGATGGCGACGACGTGGCCGACGTGCGCACCATCATGCTGCAAGGCGTCGATTTCGCCGACACGCATCACGGCGCGAACAACCTCGTCATGGGCCCCGATGGCGGCATCTACTGGCAGAGCGGTGTCTTCATGGTGCACAATCACGAGCATCCATGGGGCCCGTCGCTGCAAACCGGCACCAGCGCTATGTATCGCTTTGATCCGCGTCGCTTCACCATCGCCAAGCACGCCGACAACTCGCCGAACCCGCACGGCATCGCCTTCGACACCTGGGGCTATCATTACGCCACCGACGGCACCGGCGGTCGTGCTTACCAAGTGCGCCCCGAGGGCAACGGCTTCAAAATGTATGAGCTGCTCAAGAAGGAAGTGCGCCCCGTCACCGCGAGCGAAGTCGTCAGCAGCACCCATTTCCCCGAAGACATGCAGGGCGACTTCCTCATCTGCAACGTCATCGGCTTCCTCGGCATCAAGCACTACGATCTCGCTCGCGATGGCGACAAAGCCAGCGTCTGGGGCGAGCCTGCCGGCGCCGAACTCACCGTCAAAGTCACGCAAGCCGATGGCAGCGTCACCGAGGACAAATCCCGCGGCCTGCTCATGAGCGGCGACAAGAACTTCCGCCCCAGCGATGCCGTCTTCGGCGAGGACGGCTCCCTTTACATCGCCGACTGGCACAACGTCATCATCGGCCACATGCAGCACAACGTGCGCGATCCAAATCGCGACCACAAACACGGCCGCATCTACCGCATGACCGCCAAAGGCCGCGAATTGCAAAAGCCCGTCGCCATCGACGGCCAGCCCATCCCCGCCTTGCTCGAAAACCTCAAGCATCCCACCGACAGCGTGCGCCATCGCACCCGCGTCGAACTCAGCGAGCGCCCCACCGCCGAAGTCATCGCCGCCACCAAGGAATGGATGAAGCAGTTCGACGCCACGAAGAAAGAAGACGCCCATCACCTTCTCGAAGCTCTCTGGCTCCACCAGCAGCACAACGTCCGCGACACCGCCCTGCTCGCCAAACTGCAAACCAGCCCCGAACTCCACGCCCGCAACGCCGCGAATGTCGTGCAGCAACTTTGGTTCAACGTCGAAGCCAGCACCAAAGGCGGCGTCATCGCCGGAGAAGCCGAGGAGAAGGCCCAAAAATCCGGCATCCTCAGCGACACGCCCGAATTGACCACCATCCGCATCGCCACCATCCGCGAGCGCCTCATGTATGACGTGAAGGAGCTCAACGTGAAGGCCGGCAAGAAGATCAAGCTCACCTTCGCCAATACCGACGTCATGCCGCACAACCTCCTCGTCACCAAGCCCGGCAAAGCCGACGCCGTGATGAACGCCGCCATCGTCATGGGCGCCGCCGGTTTCGAAAAAGGCTTCATCCCTGCCGGTGACGACGTGCTTCATCACACCAAGCTCCTCGACATGAACAAAGAGGAAACCCTCGAGTTCACCTTGGCTGCTCCCGGCGACTACCCCTTCGTCTGCAGCTTCCCCGGCCACGGCATCATCATGCGCGGGGTTTTGCACGCGAAGTAGCATAGCCTTTCTAGGCTGTGGTCATGCCTCGAAGGTCGAGGCGGTGCCGTCAAGCGCTTCGCTAGGTCAAGCAGTCGTCAAGATGGGCCGTCTTGATCTCTTGACCACAACTTGACCTTCTTGACCCTTTCCCATGCGACTTCTCCGTCTCCTCCTCGTCCTGCCAGTTCTCGCCGCTGCTGCGGAGATCACTCTCACCTCGCCGCTCGATCATCAGGTGATTCAGCGGCATTCGAGCACGGAGGGGACAATTTTGATCCGTGGATCGCAGAGCGGCCCCGATGCGGGCAAAGCCAAGTTTGAAGCAAAGATAGGCGCGAAGGGCAGGTGGCAGGCTTTGAGTGCGCAGATCGAGAAAGGGCACTTTTCGGCGAGCGTGACGGCTCCGGCGGGTGGTTGGCATCGGGTGGAGGTGCGGGCGATGCTGGATGGCAAAGCGGTCGCGACGGCGGCGGTGGAGCATGTGGGCATCGGCGAGGTGTTTGTCGTCGCGGGACAGTCCAACTCGGCGAATCATGGCGAGGAGAAGCAAACGACGCAGACGCGGCGTGTGGCGGCCTTTGATGGCACGAAGTGGCAGATCGCGGATGACCCGCAGCCGGGCGCGAGTGGTCGCATGGGCAGCTTCATGCCAGCGCTGGGCGATGCACTGGTGAAGCGCTTCGATGTGCCGGTCGGCTTTGTTGCCTGCGGCATCGGCGCGACGAGTGTGCGTGAGTGGCTGCCGAAAGGCACGACGTTTCCGAATCCGCCGACGATTGAAAGTCGCGTGACCAAACTGCCGGATGGCCAGTGGGCGAGCAATGGAGCCGCTTATGATGCCTTCATCGCCCGCATGAGACCGCTGGGCCACAATGGCTTCCGCGCAGTGCTTTGGCATCAGGGCGAGAGCGATGCGAATCAGAAGGACACGACGCGCACGCTCACCGGCAAACTCTATCGCGAGTATCTGGGGAAGATCATCCGCGATTCACGACGCGACACCGGCTTTGAAGCACCGTGGTTCGTGGCGCAGGCCAGCTATCATGTGCCGGGCGATGAAGGCAGCGATGACATCCGAGCCGCGCAGGCCTCCCTCTGGAAAGACGGCCTCGCGCAGCCCGGACCGGACAGCGATGCGCTGAAGGGACCGCTGCGCGAGCGCAAAGGCCACGGCGTTCACTTCAGCGGCGCGGGTTTGCGTGAGCATGGGCAGAAGTGGGCGGAGAAAATCACGCCGTGGCTCGATCAGCAGCTCTCCGGCACGCGCTACGATTCATCCAAGCTGCCGAAGGGGCACGACTACTTCGAGCTGCGCGATGGGTTGGCGAATGCGCAACGGAAGTTCGAGCAGGAGAAGACCGGACGCATCGCCTTCCTCGGCGGATCGATCACGGCAGGCGGCGGCTGGCGGGATCATGCGATGAAGTATTTCCAGGCGAAGTTTCCGCAGACAAAGTTCGAGTTCATCGCGGCGGGCATCGGCTCGATGGGCTCCGTGCCGCATGCGTTCCGGCTGGAGCGGGATGTGTTGTCGAAAGGGTCGGTCGATCTGCTTTTCGTCGAAGCGGCGGTGAATGACAGCTCGAACATCCCAGATCATCCCGAGCAGATGCTGCGTGGCATGGAGGGAGTGGTGCGTCATGCTCGCGAGGCGAATCCGCTCACAGACATCATCCACATGCACTTCGTCATGCCGCCGCACATGGATGACTACTACAAGGGCAAAGTGCCTGCGTCCATCGCGCAGCATGAGAAAGTGGCCGTGGCGTATGGCAATGCGTCGCTGAATCTCGCGCTCGAAGTCACCGACCGCATTGACGCTGGCGAGTTCACCTGGGACAAGGACTTCAAAGGCCTGCATCCTTCCGCCTTCGGCCATCAACTCTACGCCAACAGCATCGCCCGCATGCTCGACGCCGCCTTTGCCAAACCGCTGGTCGATGCCGCGAAACCGCACGCTCTTCCCGCGATGGTCGATCCGCAAAGCTATGCGAAGGGCCGCTTCGTCAACATCTCCGACGCGAAGATCATCAAAGGTTTCACGCTGGAGACTGCTTGGAAACCTGCCGATGGCAAAAGCACACGCGCTGGCTTCGTCAATGTGCCTGCACTCGTCGGTGTCGAACCAGGCGCTGCGTTTGAGTTCAGCTTCGAAGGCACCGGCTGTGGCCTTTTCATCGCCGCAGGGCCTGATGCGGGTCGAATCGAGTTCAGCATCGACGGCAGCGAATATCGTCAGCTCGAAACCTTCACGCACTGGAGTTCGGGTTTGCATCTGCCCTGGGCCTTGATCCTCGACGACAATCTCAAACCCGGCCCTCACACTGCCAAAGTCCGTATTGCCGCCGATCACGACCCGAAAGGCACCGGCACGGCTCTGCGTGTGTTTCATCTGCTGCTGAACTGAGCGCTTCTCCATGCCCCCCCAATACGCCCGTTACCCATCACTCGTTGATCGCACCGTCTTCATCACCGGAGGCGCAGATGGCATTGGAAGCGCCCTCGTAGAGCAGTTTGTAAGACAGGGCAGCCACGTGGCCTTTGTGGATAAAAACGTCGAGTATGCCAAAGCCACGGTTCAGCGCTGCATCGACGCGGGTGCAGTGCATGTGCCGTTGTTTTATGAAGTCGATTTGATCGACATTGCCGCGCTAAAGGTCGCTTGTGCGGCGGCGATTCGCGATCTCGGCAGCGTCACCGTTTTGGTCAACAACGCCGCCAACGATGACCGCCACGACTGGCAGGACATGACGACTGAGTATTTCGACAACCGCATCAACACCAACCTGCGCCACTACTTCTTCGCCATTCAGTCGCTGGCACCGCAGATGATCGCTGCGGCGCACGGCTCGGTGATCAACATCGGTTCCAGCAGCTACATGATGCAGGAGGACTTTTTTCCCGGCTACGCCATCGCCAAATCGGCCGTGGAAGGCATCACACGCACCATGGCGCGCACCTTCGGACCGCATGGCGTGCGCGTGAATACCGTGCTCCCCGGCTGGGTGCCCACGGAACGACAGCTCACCAAATGGTGGTCACCCGAAGGCGAAGCCGGCACCATGCGCGATCAAGCTCTCAAGCGCCGCATCATGCCCGACGAGTTCGCGCAGATGGTTCTCTTCCTCGCTGCCGATGACGGAGCCGCCTGCACCGCGCAGCAGTTCATCGTAGATGGCGGGCGATTCTAAAGATAATGAAACGACAAGCATTCTTCCTTCTCATTCCATTGGCAGTTCATGCTGCCGATCAGGCGATGCCTGAAAAACACCGTGCCCTTTTTAAGGAGCACTGCGTGAGCTGCCATGGGCCGGAGAAGCAAAAAGGGAAGTTCCGGGTCGATGATCTGCCGCTGGCGATCACGAATGTCGAAACGGCCGAAAAGTGGCAGAAGGTGCTGAATGCGATGAACTCGGGCGACATGCCGCCGGAGGATGAAAAGCAGCCGGCGAGTGCCGCGAAGGCCGATTTCCTCGATGATCTGGCGAATGTGATGGTGGCCGCGCGGCGGAGTCTGGGCGATCAAAAGGGTGTCATCACGATGCGGCGGCTGAATCGTCGCGAATACAAAAACACCCTGCGGGAACTGCTCGGCGTGGAGATCAATGTGGCGGAGCTGCCGCCGGATGGGGGCTCGGAGGCGTTTGATACCGTCGGCTCGAACCTCTTCATGTCGGCGAACCAGATCGAGCAGTATCAGGCGCTCGGTCGCGAGGCGCTGGAGGAGGCTTTTGCATGGCAAACGGCGGCGAGCGTGACGAAGAAGCTGCATTATGAAGGCGAAACGACCACGCCGAAGGTGAAGGACTTCGTGAAGTATCAAATCGATGCCCGTGAGCGTGCGAAGCAGTGGGTGAAGGCCGTCGATGAGGCGATGGCGAAGCCGGAGAACAAGGAGATCGTCGCAAAGCTCCGTGAGGAGGTGAAGAACAACGAATCGCGCCTTCGCCGCGAGTGGGCCCGCATCCCCGGCGCGCCGAATCCGCGCACGTTTGGCTTTGATAAGAAAGGCGAGAACGATGCGGACCTCGCGAACGACTCGCTCGGCGCAGGCTGGTTGAAGTATCACGAGTATTACACGCAGATGCCGGACGTGGATCGCGGGGCCTATCTCGGCACGCAAACGCGGCATCCGGCGGAGCTGAACGTGAACTACATCGAGCCGCTCGTGCCTTTTGATTGGCCGGTGGGCGATTACATCGTTCGCGTGCGAGCCGCAGCGGTGAAGGATGCGCCTGCAGAGCGTCGCTTCCTTGATTTCGGCATTCATGCCCGCACGGGCAAGGTCATGGCCACGCATGAGATCACCGGCACGATGGAGCATCCGCAGATCATCGAGATCCCGCTCACCCTCACGCGAGCGAATCTGAGCCGCGACAATCGCTCGCTGTTCTTCCGCGAGAAAGGCAGTTGGGACACGAACGAAGAAGGCAATCGCAAGCGTGCCGAAGCCGTGAAGCGCAACGGAATCGGCCCTGAGCTGGTGCTGTGGGTGGACTGGATCGAGGTCGAGCGCGTGCCGAATGCCGCCAAGCCCGTGCCGCCAGGTTTTGCCGCGCTGAAGTTGCCGCTTGATGACAAATCGCCCGCACCCGCCGCTGCCGAACTGCATGCAGCCTTCGAGCGCTTCGCCACCGAGGCCTTTCGCGGCACCCCGCCGCCTGCGGACTATGTGGATCGCTTGATGAGCCTCTACGACGTGCGCCGCAAAGCGGGTGACAAGCCCGTGGCCGCGCTCAAGGAGACGCTCGCGGTCGTGCTGGCCTCGCCGATGTTTCTTTACCTCGCGGAGCCTTCGCCCGATGACAAACGCAGGTCACTCACCGCGCCAGAACTCGCCACACGGCTCTCGTATTTCCTTTGGAGCGCCCCGCCGGATGCCGAGCTGCGAAAAAGCGATCTGTCGAAGCCCGAAGTGCTCGCCGCCCAAACCGAGCGCCTGCTCAATGATCCGCGCTCGGAGGGCTTTTTGACGGCCTTTGTGCATCAATGGCTCGGACTGGATCGCATCGACTTCTTTGAGGTGAATCGCGCCCTGTATCCGCGCTTTGACACCGGCACGAAGGTCGCGGCCAAAGGCGAGATCCACGAGACCATCGCGCACATCCTGAAGCACAACACCAGTCTGCGTGATCTTTTGAAAAGCGACTACGTCGTCATCAATCGCGTGCTCGCTCACTACTACGGCCTCCCCGGCGTGAAGGGCGAAGGCTATGAAAAAGTGTCGCTGCCGAAGGACTCGCCACGCGGTGGCCTGCTCGGCATGGCAGCCATTCATTTCATGGGCGGCAATGGCGAGCGCACCAGCCCCGTCGAACGCGGAGCCTGGGTGCTGCGGAAGCTCCTGCACGATCCGCCGCCGCCCGCTCCCGCGAACGTCCCCGCCATCACGCGACTCGCCGGCAAGGTGCTCACCACGCACGAGCGACTCCTCGCCCACCAAGAGGACCCGCAATGCGCCAGTTGCCATCGCAAGATTGATCCCATCGGCTTCGGCTTGGAGAACTTCGACGCCGCCGGCCAATGGCGCACCGAGGACAGCTACACTGCCCTCGACGCCAACGGCAAACCCGACCCGAAATCGAAGAAGACCTGGACCATCAATTCCGCCGCCGCCTTCCACAAAGGCCCCGCCTTCAAAGACTACTTCGCCCTCCGCGACATCATCGCCAGCAAGTCCAACGCCTTCGCCCGCAGCTTCAGCGAAGCCTTGATCGAGTTCGCCTTGGGAAGGCCGCTCGGCTTCCGCGATGAGCCGCTGGTCGCCGATATGCTTCAACAAGCCAGCAAGAAAGACCTCGCGATGCGCGAGTTCATTCAGGCGCTGGTCAGCAGCAAAGAATTTCACACCAAGTAATCTCCATGAAAACCCGCCGTCACTTTCTCCAGTCCAGCACCTCGCTCATTGCCTTACCCGCTTTGGAGTCATTGGGCTTTCGTCGCTTTGCCTCGGCGGCGACCCCTGCCGCACCGCCGAAGCGGCTGGTGTTCCTCGGCTTTGGCTGGGGGATCACGACGGAGACTTGGTTTCCGGACATCAAGCAGACAGGGAAGGATTACACGCTGCCGGAGGGCTTGAAGCCGCTGGCGAGGCACAAGGCGGACTTCACGGTGGTGCAGGGGCTTTGGAACAAATACTCGAACGAAGGGCACTGGGGCAGCACGATGTGGCTCACGGGCGCGAACCGGTTCGCGGAGCCGGGGCAGACGTTTCACAACAGCATCTCGGCGGATCAGGTGGCGGCGGCGAAGCTGGGCATGGAGACGCGTTTTGCCTCGCTCCAGCTCAATGGTGGCGAGAACGCAGAGGCTTCGGGACATGGGCCAGGCCTTTCGATGGCTTGGGATGTGAGCGGCAAGCCCATCGGCGGTCACAAAGGCCCGGTGGAGGCGTTTCATCGGCTGTTTTCCAAGGACACGACGCCCATTGAGCAGCAGAAGGCGATGCTCGCGCAGAAGCGCAGCGTGCTCGACACGGTGATGGAGAACGCGAAGGCCATGCAGCGTGGCCTTGGCAAAAACGACAAGGCGAAGCTCGACGAATACTTCCAGGGCATCCGCGACATCGAAAAGCGTCTCGCGAAGGACGAGCAATGGATCGGCGTGCCGCAGCCGAAGGCTCCTATCCCTCAACCGCAAGAGGGCCTCGCGGGTAAAGAAGAGATCAAGATCATGTATGACATCATCGTCGCCGCGATGCAGACGGATAGCACTCGCGTGCTGACCTATCGCCAGCCGGTGAGCACGTTGCTGACGAGCATCGGCATCAAAGTGGCCCCGCATGACATGAGCCACTACCATTCGACCATGGGCGAAAAGCTCGCCGCCTCGCAGCAGCGCGATCTCGTTCAGAGCGAGTTGCTCGCTGGACTCCTCGACAAGCTCAAAGCCACCAAGGAAGCGGATGGCAGCCGCCTCTTTGATCACGTCGCCCTCGCCTATGGCAGCAACATCCGCACCGAGCACAACCTCGACAACTGCCCCACGCTCCTCACTGGCGGCGGTGCAGGCATCAAGCTCGGCCACAACATCGTCGCGCCGAAAGACACGCCGCTTTGCAACACTTGGCTCACCCTGCTGCATGGCATCGGCGTCAATGCCGAGCGGCATGGCGACAGCTCCGGTGTGCTGAAGGAGATCGTGGCGTAATCACTGAGAATGGCGACTTGCCCGGGATTCAGCCCTGACATTCCGCTGCCGGGCCCCTGAAAAACCAAGATCGCCGCTGGAAAAGGCTGTTTTTGACTCTACCATCGCCGCCCCGTAGCCCTGACGCGCGACGTCCGGGCGCGGTTCTTTCCCATTTCTCCCCCATGCCAGCCAAGAAAACTCAGGTGTGCGATCCCGTGGAGTCCGTCATTTCGGACATCCGGGCAGGTCGCATGGTGATCGTGACCGATGACGAAGACCGCGAGAACGAGGGAGATCTGATCTGCGCGGCGGAGAGCATCACGCCTGCGATGGTGAACTTCATGGTCCGCGAGGGCGGCGGGATGCTCTGCGTGCCCGTGAGCCTCCAGATCGCCCAGCAGTTGAATTTGGAAAGCATGGTGCCGGAGAACCGGGAGGCCTTTCGCACGGACTTCACCGTGACAGTGGATGCGGCGGAAGGCATCACCACAGGCATCAGCGTGGCGGATCGTGCTCGGACCATCCGTCTTCTGGCCAGCCCGAAGAGCACGGCGGCGGATTTCGTCCAGCCGGGGCACATCAATCCTTTGGTGGCCAAGCCGGGCGGCGTTCTGCGCCGCGCCGGGCATACCGAGGCGGCGGTGGATCTGTGTCGGCTCGCTGGAGTACGTGAGGCGGGCGTGCTGATCGAGATCATGAATCCGGACGGCACCATGGCGCGGATGCCGGAGTTGAAGAAGTTTGGCAAAAAGCACGGGCTCAAGATCGGCACCATCGCCGATCTCATCGAGTATCGCCGCCGCAGTGAGAAGCTGGTGGAGAAGCTCGAAGTCGTGGACATGCCCACGGACTTCGGCGTCTTCAAACTCCACCTCTACCGCAGCACGCTGGATGGCGTGCATCATGTGGCCCTCGTGATGGGTGACATCAAGGCCGCCGAGCCCACGCTCGTCCGGGTCCACAGCGAATGCCTCACGGGAGACATCTTTGCCTCACGTCGCTGTGATTGTGGCAGCCAGCTCCATGCGGCGATGAAGCGCGTGTCTGAGGCGGGCAAAGGCGTCATCATTTACATGCGCGGTCATGAGGGCCGCGGCATCGGCCTGCACGGCAAGATCCAGGCCTACAAGCTCCAGGAAGAGGGGCTCGACACCGTCGAAGCGAACCTTAAACTCGGCTTCCCGATGGATCTCCGCGACTACGGCATCGGCGCGCAGATCATCCATGATCTCGGCGTGAGGAAGATCCGCCTCCTCACGAACAACCCGCGCAAGCTCGTGGGCCTCGACGGCCACAAGTTGGAGATCGTGGAGCAGGTGCCCATCATCTCCGAGCCGAACCCTCACAATAAGAAGTACCTCGAAACCAAGAAGAAGAAGCTCGGGCACAAGCTCTGAGCCGCTTTGAACTCTGCTCTCCGACAATCCCCCCATGTCTCAGCATTCACCCACCCGCCCCCGGCCGATCCAGGACACCGTGTCCATCGCGATCGTGGCCAGTCTTTACAACAACCAGTTCGTGCAGGGTCTGCTTGATGCCAGCCGCGAAGAGCTGGAAGAACTGGCCCCGAATGCCTCCATCACTGTCTATCGCGTGCCGGGTGCGTTTGAGATTCCCGTGTGCTCGGAACTCGTGCTGAAGAACACGAAGCCGGATGTGCTCATCGCCTTTGGCGTCATCATCCGCGGTTCCACGGAGCATGCAGATCTCGTCGGGGCCTCGGTGACAGATGCGCTTCAGCAGATGGCTGTGCGCCACGTAACGCCGGTCATTCATGAAGTGCTGCTGGTGAACAGTGAAGAGCAGGCCGAGGAGCGCTGCCTGGGCGTGAGCAAGAATCGTGGTGCCGAGGCGGCCCAGACCGCCGTGAACATGATGAGCCTCTTCCGCAAGATGCGCGCGAGCTTCGCCGGAACCCCAACCCTGGAGACCGCCTGACTTCATGGGAAAACGACGCGACGGGCGGGAAGCCGCTGTTCAATTCCTCTTCGCTCATGAACTCCATGCTGAGCACTCGCTGGCAGAGCAGAGCGCCTTCTGGGACATCCATAGCGCGAAGGCCAGCGTGCGAGCTTATGCCGAAGAACTCATCAAAGGCGTGCTCGCCAACCTGGAGCAGATCGATGCCGTCATCTCCCCCGTGGTGGAAAATTTCCGCATCGAGCGTCTCGCCCATGTGGACCGAAACATCCTGCGCGTGGCCGTCTATGAACTGCTGCATGTGCCAGCCGTGCCCGCACCCGTGATATTGAATGAAGCCATCGAAGTGGCGAAGAACCTCGGTGGCAATGAGTCCGGTGCCTTTGTGAATGGTGTGCTCCACAGGATCGCCAAAAGTATTCGCCCCAAAGCCTCTGCACGCCCTGCCGAAATCAGCGAGCCGAAAACGGATATCCCTTCCTGACCCATGGCCGGCTTCTTCAAATCACTCCTCCAGCGTTTCACCAAGCCCGACATCGATTGGGATGACCTAGAAGCCTCGCTCATCGCTGGTGACCTCGGCCCGAAACTCGCGCTCCAGATCGTCAGCGATCTCCAGGCCCAGCAGCGGAAGCTGCACGGCGCGGACATCGTCCAGGTAACTCGCGATCATGTGCGGAAGATTCTTCCGGAGACCGCCAGCCCGCTTGTGCCTTTTGAGGATGGCCGCCCCAAGGTGCTCCTCATCGTCGGCGTCAATGGCGTCGGCAAAACCACCTCCACGGCGAAGCTCGCTTATCTGCTTCAGAAAGCCGGGCACAAGCTCGTGCTCGCTGCTGCCGACACCTTCCGCGCCGCTGCTGTGGAGCAGCTCGAAGTCTGGTCGCAGCGCCTCGACGTGCCGCTCGTCAAAGGCCCGCCGAATGGTGATCCTGCCGCCGTTTGTTTCGAAGGCTATGAGCGCGCCACCAAGACCGGTGCCCAGTTCCTCGTCTGTGATACCGCCGGGCGTCTGCACACGAAACACAACCTCATGGAAGAGATGAAGAAGGTGCATCGTGTTTTGGGTCGGAAAGACCCGACCTCGCCACATGAGGTCATCCTCGTCGTCGATGCCACCACGGGCTCGAATGCGCTGCAACAAGCGCGTGAGTTTCACAAAGCCATCCCGCTCACCGGCCTCATAGTCACCAAGCTCGACGGCAGTGGCAAAGGCGGCGTGCTCGTGCCCATCCAGCAGGAGCTCGGCGTCCCCACCCGCTTCATCGGCCTCGGGGAAAAGGTGGAGGACTTCCAGCTCTTCGATCCGAAGCGCTTCGTCGAAGAGCTGCTCTAGTTGAGCATCAGACTCTCCATCACCTCTCGGAGCTGCTCGTGCGTGCGGGCCACCATGCTTTGAGTCGGCGCGCCTGACTTCGGGTTGCCCCAGGCCTTTTCGAGTTCGGTCAAAACCAGGATCAGCGGTTGCAACAAGGTCGAACGGCGCGTCGGCTCGCTCAGACTCGCGAAGTTATGACGCATCTCCGCCAGCAGCGCGGGTGAGCCGATGCACAGGCTGCGTTTGTCCACGTCCGGCGTCTCCACCACCAGCTTCGACACGATCTCCAGCGACCGCATCCACGCGCCGATGTCCACTAGCACCGCCAGATCCTCATCCCGATGCTCGCGCAGCAGCCGCATCAGTTCCTGATGCCCGTCGATGATCTCCTGCCGCAGGTCTTTCCATTCATCCATCTCCGCCATCTTTGCCTGCGCCATGAGACGCGGCATCATCTTCTCACCAAGGCCGAGCGTGCGGCAGTAGGAAACGATGTCCTGGTTGTTGTTGCGGAACTGCTGCGAGTCCCCGGCCTCCCAGATCAGAAAGCTTTCCCCCATCAGACTTCCGAGGGTAAATCCGGCCTTCATCCGGTCCGTGCTCGGCACGGGCGGCTGCGGACGGTACAGCGTGCGCCAGCGTGCCTTCGTATGGCGTCCCGCCATCTCCAGGAAGTCCGCCGGCGTCTGATCCTCCGTCCAAAACACCGGCCTCGCCACAAACTCCCCCGCACTCGCCGCGATGCTGTCCTGCTGGCCGGCTTTGATCTCCTGCCCACGGACTTGCACTCCCACCATCATCCATAGGGTGGGGAGCAGTAAAAGGGAGCGAGAGGCGGTCACGGTGTCTGTCATCGGGAGTCTCTCTGAGATCACTTTACCCCCGCCTGTGTTCAACTACCCGCTCACACCGCCTCCGCAAGGCCGGATGCAGCTTCTGACGAGCCTGACTTGCGCCTTGCGCCTGCCTCCCATCCCCCGCATACACTACCGCGTGCGTCTCGATGTCATCACGCTTTTTCCCGAACTCGTTACGGTGCCCATGGGCACCAGCATCATGCGTCGTGCCCAGGAGAAAAAGGCCATCGAACTCGGTGTTCACGACCTCCGCGAGTTCGGCATGGGCAAACACCGCCAGGTGGACGACACGCCCTGCGGCGGCGGCCAGGGCATGCTTCTGCGCCCCGAGCCCCTCTTCGCCGCTCTGGAGCGCGTGAGCACTGAAAAGAGCCACATCATCCTCACCTCACCCGCCGGCCGCCGATTCGACCAGGCCACCGCCCAGCGCCTCAGCGGCGAGCAGCACCTCATCTTCATCTCCGGCCACTATGAAGGCGTCGATCAGCGCGTCATTGATCGCTGGGTCGATGAAGAACTCAGCCTCGGCGATTACGTGCTCACGAACGGTGCCATCGCCGCCGTGGTCATGATGGACGCCATCGTTCGCCTCCTCCCAGGCGTCCTTGGTGACGACATGAGCGCCGTGGAGGAGTCCTTCGGGCCCACCGGCCTACTCGAAGCCCCGCACTACACCAAGCCCGCCGAGTTCCAAGGCATGGCCGTCCCCGAAGTTCTCCTCGGCGGCAACCACGCCAAAATCGCCGAATGGCGCGCTCAGCAGGCCATCGATCGCACTCGCCGAATGCGGCCCGATCTCCTGGAGCCGAAATCGCCAGCAGCGGCTCGCCCCCATTCAATCCATCAACACGAACCACCATGAATCGAGGCCATGTGACTGATGTCTGTCACGAATGGCCCCTGATTAGAGGCTGGTGTCGCAGCCCGGTCGCAAGTTGGGAAAGCAAGGCGGGAGGCATGTCGGATGGAGTCAAAATGACTTCGCCCAACTTCCCGACTCAGACAGACTCCAATGGCTCTCAACACCTTAACTGAGTGCCATTGATGACAAACCTCAAACAAGTCGGGCAAACCCCGTGCTGGCTGGCATAGAACCCGCAGTGGATTGGAGCTGTCCACTTGCCTGCAACTCGGCCACTGCGCCGAGAGATTCATCCAAGTCGGTGAGCATACCAGCGATCAACTCCGCCGTGTGTGGCCAGGTCACATAGAGCTGGCTCGACATCAAGTAACCGCGCTGAAGCATGTGGCGGATCATGAGCACCTTAGCGGCTGGATCAGCGAAGCCGAGCGAGGGCGCGCAGGGCATGCCGCCGATCTTGAGCTGCAAGGTTGGATGCTTTGCCGCCACCTCGCGCAGGCCTGCCTGAAGTCGTCCGCCGAGTTCCCACACATACTTCTGCACGCCCTCGCGCTGCATTTTACCAATGCAGGCCAACGATGCTGCCGTGCCCACGCCGTCCGTCCAGTAGCTGCTGGAGATGAAGCTGTTGTTGGCGGCATCCATGACCTCGTTTTTGCCAATGATGGCTCCGCTGGGATAGCCGTTCGACATGGCCTTTGCATACACGGCGATGTCTGGCTCAATGCCGAGCACGAGCGCCGCTCCGGGGAAACCGAAGCGCCAGCCGCTCGTTACTTCATCGAGCACAAAGACAGCACCTGCGGCATGGCAGGCATCGATCACCTTTTGTAGGAAGCCATCGCGAGGCAGTTCGCTGCGCATGGGTTCCATCACGACGGCTGCCAGTTTGCCATCGAGCTTTTGCAGTGCGGCGCTAAATGACTCGAAGTCGTTGTAGCGAAACGGCACCGCCGTGCCCGCCAGTTCACGCGGCACGCCGAGAGGTTGCAGGCCGGGGAGCAGGTGGCCATCGAGCGCGGCATCATCACCGAGATTCGCGGCGAGATACCAGTCGCTCCAGCCATGATAGCCACAGAAGGCGATGCCGCTTTTGCCCGTGGCGGCACGTGCGATGCGCACCGCGAGTCCGAGTGCCTCGCCACCACCACGAGCATAGCGCACCTTGCCCGCCCAGGGATGCAGGTCGAGCAGCAGGTCGGCGAGCTTCACCTCATCCGGTGATGCCAGCGTGGCATAGCTGCCGAGATTCACGCGACGCTTCACCGCTGCATTCACTTCATCGTCCGCATGGCCGAGCAGGATGGCTCCGACACCACCCGTGAAGTCCGTGTAGCGCTTTCCATCCAGGTCCCAGATGCTCGCGCCCTTGGCACGAGAAAAGTAGGAAGGCCATGATTGCTGATCGAAGAGGTGCGCGCGTTTCGAGAGCAGACCCGTGCCGCAGGAGATCTTCGTCTTCGCCTCTTCCCAGAGCATCGGTCCCGCTTTGATCTCGGGAGCTGGTTTGAGCAATCGAAGCGCATTCTCGCGGAAGATGTCCTCCAGATCACCCTGCGTCATGCCGGTGTCCTCGCAGGCCTCGCGAAGGCAAAGCAGGGACTCGATGCCCACGGTCGTGTATTGGCCGAAGATGGTCAGCTTGTCGCCAGTGATCTCAGGATGAATCCAGGTGAAGCCATCTCCCTGTGTGATGCAGGAGCCGCGCAATTCACTGACCATGTAGTCGCTGCCCCACAGCACACGACGAGGCCCGAGAATCTCGATGGCTGCTCGAAATGCACCTGCTTGCGTCACTGCGGAGGTATCGATGACCACGTTGTCGAGATCCACGAGGTGATGCAGCCCTTCGCGGGCATGTCGGTAGTTAAAAGACCGCGCCACATGCGCCAGGATCAGTTTGCAGCGCGGGTAGCGACGGCACAGCCGCTGGATCGCCTCCACATTGCGCGGGTCGGTGATGCCATCCGCCAGCATGATGTGCAGCACCATGATGCCATCGTGATCATGGCAGATCTCCCACATCCACTCCGGGGCGAAGGATTCGATCTCCGCCTCCTTCGTATCCGGCACATCGGCGTAGAGACGATAGGGCTTGATGCCGATAAAGACACCCGTGCTCATCAGTCGCCGCACCTCCGCCGGATCATCTGTCGGCGCAGCAAGCACCAGCGCGCGTGAGTTGGTCGTCATATTGATCTGCGACTGCACCCAGGCATTCTCGCCCACGCGATCATTGCCCGCACTCGGATAGCCGAAAAACAGCCCCTCCACTTCCCTGCCCGGCATCCAAAGCTGCATTGCCGCCTGGAAATCTGCCATGCCATACCCACGATCCTCATCGAGAAACACGGGCCGCTTTCCCTCTGCAAAATGACGCGAGTGAAACAGGTGCGTGTGTACATCGAAGACCTTCTCCGGCACAAAGCCATCGATGGCGCGATGCAGCAGCTTGCGGTCAGTGTCGTTGAGTTCGGTGACGAGTTTGAGAGACATATGGAAAGGGTGAATGTCAGCCCAAGACTCGACCAGCAGAAGTTCCTGGTCAGTTCGAGATGCCAGAGTCTGGGCTCACTCGTTGAGTGAAAGCACCTTGATGAGCGTTCTTCCTTTTGATGAAGACTCTTACCCTCCTTGCCTCACTTGCCCTCGCCCTCACCCTTCAAGCCGAAGACCTGCATCCCGCAGCCGATGCGGCAGGTTTTGTTCCTCTTTTTAACGGCAAGGACCTGACAGGATGGCAGACCACAGGAAACTGGGTCGTGGAGCCAGACGGCAACATCGCCCTCAAGCCACGCCCAGGAGAAAAAGGCTGGCAGCGCTATGACGCCTACCTTTCCACCGTGAAGAAGTATGGTGACTTCGTGCTCGATCTGGAATTCAAATTTGAGCCCACGGGCAACTCCGGCGTGTTCATGCGCGTCGGCGATTTGAAGGATCATGTGAAGAGCGGCTTCGAGGTGCAGATCCTCGACACCCATGGCCTCGCCAAGCCTGGTCATCACGACTGCGGCGGCATCGTCCATGCCATGGGGCCGACGAAGAACATGGTGAAACCCGCCGGAGAATGGAACCGCTACACGATCACCGTGAAGGGACGTCAGGTGAAGGTTGTCTTCAATGGCGAGCAGGTCATCGATATGAACCTCGACGACACCGAGAAGAAGGATCGCCCCAATGAAGGCCACATTGCCTTCCAAGACGAGGCCAAGCTGGTGTGGTATCGCAACGTGCGGATTCGTGAGCTGAAGTAACCTACCCTACCCTGCCCTGCCCCGGCAGACGCTCTCCCTCAAGAAAAAAGCGCTTGATGTAGATCATATATGATCTATGACCGTGGCTGTCAGAGCTTTTCTTCATCCAAACGCACCCTCAAACCATGACCCTCCAACGCATCGGCATCATCCTCAACGGCGTCACCGGACGCATGGGCACGAATCAGCACCTCGTCCGCTCCATCCTCGCCATCATCCGCCAGGGCGGCATCCGCATCTCGGATGATCTGACGCTCATGCCGGACCCGATTTTGACCGGGCGCAGTGCCAGCAAGCTCCAGGCGCTCGCCGCGAAGCATAGCTGCGAAAAGACCGGCCCTCTGAAGACCAGCACCGATCTCGCCGCCGTGCTGGCCGATCCGGCTTACCCGATCTTCTTTGATGCCTCAGGCACGCTGCATCGCGCGCGATTCGTGGAGATGGCTGCTGCAGCTGGCAAAGCGATCTACTGTGAGAAACCCACCGCCGTGGAAACCGTCGAAGCGCTGCGTCTGGCGGACATTTGCGAAAAGGCAGGCGTGAAGAACGGCGTCGTCCAGGACAAGCTCTGGCTGCCCGGCATCCGTAAATTGGCTCTGCTGCAATCTCAGGGCTTCTTTGGCCGCATCCTCAGTGTGCGCGGGGAGTTCGGCTACTGGGTCTTCACCGGTGAGCACGAGGGACAGCCCGCACAGCGCCCTTCGTGGAATTACCGCAAGTCCGACGGCGGCGGCATCATCGTCGATATGCTCTGCCACTGGCGTTACGTGATCGACAATCTCTTCGGCGAAGTCACCGGCGTGAGCTGCCTCGGAGCCACGCACATCCCGCAGCGTGTGGATGAAAAGGGCGCGACCTATGCCTGCGATACCGACGACTCCTGCTACGCCACCTTTGAGACAAATCAGAACATCGTCTGCCAGTTCAACAGCTCCTGGACCGTGCGCGTGCGCCGCGATGACCTCTTCACGATGCAGGTCGATGGCACTCATGGCTCGGCCATTGTCGGCCTGAGGAAGTGCTGGTTCCAGTCTCTGGCGGGCACGCCGAAGCCGGTGTGGAATCCTGACATCGACTCCCCGATCAATCACTACGCCCACTGGCAGGAAGTGCCGGATACAGCGGAGTATGACAATGCCTTCAAAGTGCAGTGGGAGATGTTCATCAAGCACGTCGCCCTCGACACGCCTTTCCGCTGGAGCCTGCGTGAAGGTGCCAAAGGCGTGCAACTCGCTGAACTCGGTCTGCAAAGCTGGGCCGATCGCCGCTGGCTAGATGTTCCCGCACTCTGATCCGTTCAGAGCGCCAGATGTCCGAGCGCCAGCAGCCCGTAGTAGGTGTACTCCGGGTCGAGGGTGTCATCGGTCCAGTTGCCATGGAAGCCGCCGGCGGCACTCCAGAGGGAGTCGATGAAGTCCAAGCAAGGCTCCTTCAGCCGCGCGATGGCGTCTGCATTGTTCGACAGAGCATGCAGCGCCACTGCGGTGGAAAGCAGATCTGGAATCGGCGCCCCCGGCACGGCCAGGAAACCGCCAGCCGGCAAACACTGCCGCACCAGCCACTCCACCGCAGCCGGTGGAGCAGGCATCTGCATGTTTCGGTAGAGAGAAAGCATCGCCGAGGTGGCCGTCGTGGAGCCTAGCGTGAGACCGGGCTCGTTTGACCACGCGCCATCTGGCGTCTCCAGGCTGTCCATGCACTTGGCAATGCTCAGCGGGTCCGGTGGCAGCAAACCTAAATCTTGGTAGGCTCCGAAAGCGATCAGACATCCGTAAGCACTGCCATTCTTCCGACTAGGAGCCTGATGATACCCACCATCCGGCGTGCGCCATGCTTCGAGACGATTCGCCAGCGTTTGCTTCTGCTCCGCCGTGAGCCCGCCACTAAGGCTCCCCCAGCAGCGTGCAAGACAAGAGAGGTGCACAAAGTCGAGTCCTTCTCCATCGCCGAATGCAGTCAACCAGGCTCTCAGCGAGTCCTTCGGCACTTCCTTTTGCAGCGCCATCAGCCCCTCAATGCCGAAGACCGTGTAGTAGAGATCCGGCTTGTCAGCACGATCGAGAAACCCGCCCTCGGGGTGCATTCGCGAGCGGATGAACTCTGCCACTAGATCTGCTGAGCCACCTAGCAGTTTCGGAGCCACACGGGCGACTTGGAGCATTTCGAGACGGAAGCTCATGCACTCACAGCTTCTCCGGTTCCTGCAGCAGCTTCGCCACCATCGACAGCAGTCGTCCGGCGGCACCGCCATCGCAGACGCGATGATCGAAGCTGAGGGTGATCTCGGCTTCGGTCACGGGGATGAATTGATTCACCTCTTCACTCCAGCGCGGGACTTTGCTGCCTGCGCCGAGACCGAGGATGAGGTTCTGCTCGGGCAGCGGGATTGGCGTGGCCCAGACGATGCCGAAGGTGCCGAAGTTTGTCACCGTGGCGATGCCAGGACGGTTCATGTCGTTGGGCAGGCGGCGGGCGCGGGCTTGCTCGACGAGCTTGTTGTAAGTGGGCACCAGTTTGACGAGCGGGGTCTTGTCCACCTCACGCAGTACGGGCACGAACACGCCGTCGTCCACCTCCACGGCGAAGCCGATGTCGATGGCTCGCGGATGCACGATGCGGTTGCCGATGAGTCGGCCAGCCACGGCCGTGTTTTCAGCCAGGGCCAAAGCCAGCGCGCGGATGGCATACAAGGCGGGACCGGGTTTCGGATCGGTGCGGCGACGATGCGCGAGCATGGCGTCCAGCATGATCGGGCTGCCAACGGTGGCCAGCGGACGCGTCCAGCTTCGGCGCATGGAGTCCGCCACGGCGATGCGCATGGGTGAGGCGGGCGTGAGTTTGTGCTGTTCCAGACTGCGGAGGAAGTTTTCGAAGTCCTCCACCGTCACACGACCACCGGCACCTGTGCCCGGCACGCCTGCGAGGTCGGAAGCATTCAGGCCGAGTTCGTGCATCCGGGCGCGCATTCGCGGAGAGATGTAGCTCGCGCCTGTGGCTCCGGCAGGCACCGGCAGTCCACCGACCACGGGTTCGACCTTGGGTTGGTAGCTGGAGATATTGTCTTCATCACTGAACTGGAAATGCAGCGAGTCCGAGTTCGGCATCGAGACCGGTGCCTTGGAGCTGGAGGTCTGCGGCGGAGCTTGATTAAAGCCCAGCGCCTGCGCGTCTTCCTCAGTCACCTGGAAAGTAGCGAGCTGGCTGCCCACCGCGTAGCTGGTCTGCACCTTGGCCATCACCTGCTCCACTTTGCCAGCACAAGGGCTGCCGACCGTCATGGTCGCTTTGTTCGTCTCCACCTCAAAGATGTCCGCCCCGGCCTCGATCTGCGCCCCTGGCTCCACGAGGATTTTGATAAGCGTCGCCTCGGCGATGGATTCGCCGAGCTGGGGCATGAGGATCGGGATCGTGGGCATCTTTGAAAAATGGAAGGGCGCTGAGACTCCATGTGTGCCGGTTCCATGGCGGAGAGTCAAGACACCTGACGATAGCCTGCAAAAACTTTGACACCCCGAACTGCCCGCGCGTAATCCTCTGCCCCGCCAACCTCGTACATGCGCACGCCGCCCTCACAGCTCCCGGAGAAAGAGTTCCGCTCCTATGCCCCGGGCTATTGGAAAGATAAAAACGTCTCTCCCGCCGACTGGAACAGCGCCTCCTGGCAGCTCCGCAACCGCGTCACCACGCTCGCCCAACTGGAGGAGCACCTCACGCTCTCCGAGGAAGAGCGCGCCGGCGTCCTCCTCAGCGGCAACAAGCTGGCCATGGCCATCACGCCGCATTATTTCAATCTCATGGACGCTGAGGACCCCGAGTGCCCCATCCGGCGGCAGGTCGTCCCGCGCATCGAAGAGACCTGGGAGGACCCCGATGAGATGGCCGACCCTTGCGGTGAAGACAGCCACATGCCCGTGCCTGGTCTCGTGCATCGCTACCCGGACCGCGTGCTCTTCCTCGTCACCGACCGCTGCGCCAGCTACTGCCGCTACTGCACCCGCAGCCGCGTCGTCAGCGGTGTCGGCGAGCAGGAACTCCACACCGACTACGAAGCCGCCTTCCGTTACTTGGAGCGGCATGACGAAGTCCGCGACGTGCTTCTCAGCGGCGGTGATCCCCTGCTCTTCAGCGACTCGAAGCTCGAAGCCATCCTCAAGCGCCTCCGCGCCATCCCGCACATCGAGTTCCTCCGCATCGGCAGCCGCGTCCCCATTTTCCTGCCCCAGCGCATCACCCCCGAGCTATGCCAGATGCTGGCCAAGTATCATCCTTTGTGGCTCAGCATCCACACCAACCATCCGCGTGAACTCACCACCGAGGTCAAAGCCGGGCTCGAACGACTCGCCAACCACGGCGTGCCGTTGGGAAATCAAAGCGTGCTACTGCGCGGTGTGAATGATGACCCCGAAGTCATGAAGAGCCTCGTCCAAAAGCTCCTCATGTGCCGTGTGCGGCCTTATTATTTGTATCAGTGTGATCTTATCCAGGGCTCCAGCCATCTGCGCGCCAGCGTCAGCACCGGCGTCGAGATCATCGAATCCCTGCGCGGCCACACCACGGGTTACGGAGTACCCCAGTTCGTCATCGATGCCCCCGGCGGCGGAGGCAAAGTCCCCGTCAATCCCGACTACGTTCTCCTCCGCGATGAGCAGCGCACCCTCATCCGCAACTTCGAAGGCCGCACCTTTGAGTATCCCGAGCCCGCCATGGTGCGGGTCAGGTGAACTCCCGCTGCTTGAACCTCTCTTGATCCGGATGCGCAGCCACTGGCTCCATTCGAAATCATGGATCACCGCATCTGATTCCGCCTACGCCCATGCGGCTGAACTGAGAAGATGGTGATCAGACGAAAATCTAGTGGCTTGCCCAGGGCTTCTGCCATTTAATGGGACAGAACGCCTTTCCCTACTGCCACGATACTCATCCTAGCAACTCACTGACAGACGCGGAATGGAACCCACGCCCCTCACCGATCTCCGCACCTTCCAGGCTCGCCACCAGCTTCTGAGCTGTCTGCTGGATTACATTCCCGATCGGATTTACTTCAAAAACAAGGAAGGTGCTTTCATCCTGGTCAGCCGCTCGGAGGCGGAATATCTGGGGGCACAAAATCCAGACGAGGTCATCGGCAAAACCGATTTCGATTTCTTCGAGGCTCCTCTGGCTCAAGCCGCGCTGGATGACGAACACTGCCTGATGCAGACAGGTGAACCCGTCACCGGCAAGGAAGAGAAGAAGTTGCTGCTGGATGGCCGCACCGGCTGGGCACTGGTGGACAAAATCCCGCTGCGCGATGCCGAGGGCGCGATCATCGGCACCTGCGGCATTTCGAAGGACATCACCCGGCTCAAGGAAGCCGAGGAAGCCCTGCAACGCGCCAACGACACCCTTGCCGCCCAGAAAGCCGAACTCGAATGCACCATGGCTCTGCGTGAGCAGGCTGAGCGTGAATTGCTGGCAGCCAAACATGAAGCGGAGGAGGCCAGCAAAGGCCTGGGCCCCTTCTTCCAGGTGGCTTTGGACATGCTCTGCATCGCAGGTATGGACGGCTACTTCAAGCGCATCAACCCTGCGTTCTGCACCACCCTCGGCTATTCGGAAGAAGAACTCCTCCTCAAGCCCTTCGCCGAGTTCGTGCATCCCGAGGATCAGGCCAAAACCGCTGCGGTGATGGTGGATCTGGGGTCCGGCAAGAACGTCGTCAATTTCGTCAATCGCTACCTGCACCACGACGGGCATTACCTCTGGATCGAGTGGACCGCCGCTCCGAACAGCGATGGCTCAGAGATCTATGCCGCCGCAAGAAACATCACCTCCCGCATCCAGATCGAGGCTGAGTTGACCGAGGCAAGACAGGCGGCAGAGGCGGCGAACAAGGCGAAGAGTTCCTTCCTGGCCAACATGAGCCATGAGATTCGCACACCGATGAATGGTGTCATCGGCGTGACCGAGTTGCTGCTGAATACCGAGATGACGGCGGATCAGCGCGGCTACCTGAGTCTGGTCAGGCAGTCAGCGGATTCTTTGATGACCGTGCTGAACGACATCCTGGATTTTTCCAAGATCGAGGCGGGCAAGTTGGAGCTGGAAAGGTATGAGTTTGATCTGCGCGACTCCATCGGAGACACGCTGCAGTCCCTCGCCGTGCGTTCGGCGGAAAAGGGCATCGAACTCGCCTACCAGGTCCGTGCCGATGTCCCGGATTGTCTCGTGGGCGACCTCACCCGCCTGCGGCAGATCATCATCAATCTGGTGGGCAACGCGATCAAATTCACGGCGCAGGGCGAGATCGTGGTGGAGATCGAAGTCGAGACACTGACCAAAGATCAGGTGGTCTTGCATGTGGCGGTGAGGGACACCGGCATCGGCATCGCGAAAGAGAAGCAGGAGGATGTGTTTGAATCCTTCACTCAGGCGGAAGGCTCCACCACGCGCCGCTTCGGTGGCAGTGGCCTGGGATTGACCATCTCGCGCCAGCTTGCCGAACTCATGAAGGGGCGGCTCTGGCTGGAGAGCGAACCAGGAACGGGAAGCGTGTTTCACTTCACCGCCTTGTTTAATCTCGGCTCGCCAAAGCCTGCCGCCGCCCGCCAGATGCCGGAGACGCTGAACGATCTGCCGGTGCTCATCGTCGATGACAACTCGACCAACCGCACGATTTTGGAGCAGCAGGTCAGGAGCTGGGGCATGAAACCCACGCTGGCTGCCAGTGGGCCGGACGCCCTGCAAATCCTCGAAGATGCAAAGAACGCATCCACGCCCTTCAGACTTTTGCTCATGGACTACATGATGCCTGACATGGATGGTATCGAGGTCGCGCGTCAGGCCTATCAACGTCTCGGAGAGCAGGCGCCCAAGATCTTGATCCTCTCCTCCGGCAACAAAGTTGAAGAAAACACCAACTCTGCGGAGGTCGGTATCGAACGCTTCCTGACAAAGCCAGTGAAGCCATCTGACCTGCTCGATGCCATCACGCGCGTGTTCGGCAGCGCGACGAACGAAGACAAGTCTGTCATTTCCAAAGATGCGCCTGCTTCCCTGAGCCCAGGAAGAATGCATCTGCTGCTCGTGGAGGATGGCCGCGTGAATCAGATCGTCGCCATGAAGCTGCTGGAGGATCGGGGGCATACGGTCACCCTCGCCACCAATGGTCGCGAAGCCGTGGACATCCTGGCGACGACCAGCTTCGACGCCATCCTCATGGACATCCAGATGCCTGAGATGAACGGCTACGAAGCGACGACGATCATCCGCCAGCGGGAACTCTCCTCAGGGAAGCATGTGCCCATCATCGCGATGACGGCCAATGCGATGAAAGGCGACCGCGAGCAATGTCTCGCTGCTGGCATGGACGACTACATCTCCAAGCCGGTGCATTCCGCCCATCTGTATGCCATCATCGAAAAGTATGCCGACCTGCATCCGCTGCGCGAGTCTGTGACTGACGTGGCTCCTCAGCCCCAGGAACCCCAGGCCGATGCCGCAGCGTCCTTCGATGCCGAGGCATTCAGGGCATCGATCGGCGATGACGCGCTCATGCGGGAGTTGATCGCGGTTTTCTTCGAAGACGCCCCCAGGCTGATGACCGACGCACGTCTGGCGCTCACCCAGCGGAATGCCGAAGCTCTCCATCACGCCGCGCATTCCCTCAAAGGCATGGTGGGGAATTACTCCGCCACACCTGCTTTCCGAGCTGTTTCCCTGCTCACGGACAGCACTCGCGCGGGCAAACTCAAGAAGGCAGGCAGCCTGCTCGCGGTGGCGGAAAAGGAGATGACAAGGTTGACGGTGGCTCTTGAGGAGTTTCTGAAACACCTCTAAGTCTCCCTTCATGCCGACAACTTCCGCCCAACCCCGAGTTCTCGTCGCCGAGGACGTCCGTGCCATCTCGATGCGGATCACGCATGTGCTGCAAGGCCGTGGCTACCAGGTGGAAGTGGCCACCAATGGGGAGGAGTGCCTGGCCTTCATCGCTGCGCACAAGCCCGACCTCGTCATCCTGGATTTGATGATGCCGCGCATGAATGGCGTCGAGGTGCTCAAGCGCCTGCGGAGCAACCCGGAGACCGCCGATCTCCCCGTCATCATCTGCACGGCCAAGGACTTCAGCACCGAAATGAAGCACGTCCGGGAACTCGGCATCGCGGATGTGATCATCAAGCCCTTCGATCACGACACCCTCGCCGAGAAGGTGGATCATTGCTTTCACAAGTTCTGTGACATCGCCTCTCACAAAGCCCCAGCACCTCAAGCTGCTGCGCCGATGTATGCGCCCACTTTGGAGGCCACGCGCGCCCGCATCGTCCTCTGGGGCACACGCGGCTCCATCCCGGTGTCAGGCCCGCGCTACGTGCGCTATGGCGGGAACACCTCCTGCATGGAGTATGCCTGCGGGAATGATCATCTCGTCTTTGATGCAGGCTCAGGCATCCGTGAACTCGCCTTTTCCCTCCTCTCCGGCGGCCCGCGACACCTGCATCTCTTCATCACCCACACGCACTGGGATCACATCCAGGGCTTCCCCTTCTTCACGCCCATCTACATTCCCGGCTACGAGATCACCATCTACGGCGAGCGCGGCTTCGGTAAAAACCACGAAGCCCTGCTCAGCGGCCAGTTGGACCGCGACTACTTCCCCATCCAGCGTGAGGACCTGCGCGCCAAGCTCAACTTCCGCTTCCTCGACGACGAGCCCATTTTCATCGGCGACATCAAAGTCACCCGCGAATTCACCCATCATCCCGGAGCCACCGTCGCCTTCAAAATCGAGCATCAGGGCCGAAAGATCGCCTATGTGCCGGACAACGAATTCCTGCATGGCTACGTCGGCCCGCCCCAGGACATCGGCAGAGACCATGAGCTCGTCATTCCACAGGAACCCATGGTTGAGTTCCTGACCGGCGTTGATCTCATGCTGCACGAGGCGCAGTACCTCGCCCCCGAGTACAGCAAGAAGATCGGCTGGGGACACTCCAACCTCGCCAACGCCTGCGTCCTGGCCAAACTCGCCGCCGTGAAGAAGTGGATCGTCCTCCACCACGACCCCGCGCACGACGACACCTTCCTGGACAACAAGCTCAACCTCACGCGCCAGATCCTCAACGAGATCGACTGCCCCATCGAGGTGCTGCATGGGCATGACGGGATGGTGGAGTACCTGTGACCTGCACAGCCCCCCTGCCCTGCTCATGCCCGATCTGATCACGCTCGAAAAACGCCACCTCTGGCATCCCTTCACCCCCATGCAGGCATGGTGCGCCGAAGAGCATGAGCCGCTGATGCTCGTCTCCGGCAAAGGCTGCACCCTCACCGATCAGCACGGACGCGACTATCTCGATGGCAACAGTTCCATCTGGACCAACATCCACGGCCACAACCATCCGACGATCACCGCCGCCATCCACGCGCAGCTTGATCGCGTGGCGCATACCTCCTTCCTCGGCTTCACGCATGAGCCCGCCATCCAGCTCGGCAAACAGCTCGTCGATCTCATGCCCGGCAGCGCTCTGAGCCGCGTCTTCTTTTCCGACAACGGCTCCACCGCCATCGAGTCCGCCATTCGCATGGCCCTCCAGTTTTGGAAACAAAACGCGCACCCCGAACGCGACACGATTCTCGCCTTCGACCGCGCTTATCACGGCGATACCCTCGGCGCTGCGAGCGTCGGCGGCATTCCCATCTTCAAAGGCAGTGGCAACGACTTCGGCTACCGCGTGCAGCGCGTCCCCACTCTTGACGCCCTTGACCTCTTGACCGATGACCAAGTCTCCCACCTCTCCGCCGTCATCATCGAGCCGCTCATCCAAGGTAGCGCCGGCATGAGGCTCTGGCACAAAGGAATGCTCGCTCAGCTCAGCGCCTGGTGCCGCGAGCGAGACATCTTCCTCATCCTCGATGAAGTCATGACCGGCTTCGGCCGCACCGGCAGCATGTTCGCCTGCCAGCAAGAAGGTGTCGTCCCCGACTTCCTCTGTCTCGCCAAAGGCATCACTGGTGGCTATCTCCCGCTCGCCGCCACCATGACCACCGAGCGCGTCTTCGATGGCTTCATCGGCCCCGGTCGCGCCTTTTACTACGGCCACAGCTACACCGCCAACCAACTCGGATGCGCCGCCGCGCTCGGCAGCGTCCAGGTCTTTCGCGAGGAGCGCGTCATGGACCACCTCCA
Organism: Prosthecobacter sp.; assembly: GCF_044378005.1. Taxonomy (GTDB): domain Bacteria; phylum Verrucomicrobiota; class Verrucomicrobiia; order Verrucomicrobiales; family Verrucomicrobiaceae; genus Prosthecobacter. The sequence continues at coordinate 19,602 of NZ_JBILYB010000005.1, read as the reverse complement.
CGTCAAAATCGCCCACTTCACCGAACTTCTGCAAAGCCTGCGCGATCTCCCGGCAGTCATCGACATCCGCCAATGCGGACTCATCGCCGGGATCGAAATCGGCCCGTCTCCGCCCGAGGAGCTGCGCGGCGTCAAAGCCTGCCTCGCCGCGAGAAAGCACGGCCTGCTCACACGCCCCATCGCAGACACCCTCGTCCTCATGCCGCCCCTCTCCGTCACCGACGACGAAATGACCCGCATGGTGCAGGCGCTGCGTTTCGGCATCGAAGAAGCATGCCGATAGTCGCGAAGCGTCGTGGAGTGCGGTGGCAAGCGAAGCGCGACACCGCTTTCGACGTCACCAGTAAGCTCATCACTCCCTCGGCCTTCGAAAGCGGCGTCACAGCCGCCGCACTCCACGACGCTTCGCGAGTTCGATGCCTCTGCGAGCGTTCTCTGCCACAATCTTTTCCATGAAGCGCTTCGTCCTCTTCCTCTTCGTTGCTTTTTCCGCCTCCGCCCAGCTCCCACTGGAACTGAAACCCGGCACCCGCATCGCCCTCATCGGGAATTCGCTCTTCGATCGCATGCGCGACGACGGCCAATTCGAGGCGCTCATGCACCAGCACTTCGCCCAAGAGAAGCTCGTCTTCCGCAACCTCAGCTGGTCCGCCGATGAAGTGTCCCTCCGCCCCCGCCCAGATGGCTTCGGTGATCTGAATCAGCACCTCACCGAGCATAAGGCCGACGTCATCCTCGCCGCCTTCGGCTTCAACGAGAGCTTCAAAGGCGAAAAGGGCGTCGCCGAGTTCGAGACGCTGCTGAAAGCTTTCCTCATTGAGCTGAAGAGCCATCGCTACAACGGCACCTCCGAGCCGAAAATCGTCCTCGTGAGCCCCACCGCCGCCGAAAAGCCCCACGAGCATCTCAACGCTCAAATCAAGCTCTACACCGACGCGATGAAAAAGGTCGCCGCCGCCGAAAACGTGGCCATCGCGGATGTCTTCAACAGCGAACTGAGAACCGAGAACAGCGAACCGCAAACCACCAACGGCGTCCATCTGAATCGCGCAGGCTACGCCGTCTTCTCCGAGCGTCTCTACAACCAGCTCACGCAGGAAACCCCGCCGAAGCTCAACGAAGCCGTCCGCGCCGCCGTCGTCGAAAAGGAGGACAAGTTCTTCCAGCACTACCGCCCGCTGAACTACTACTACATCAAAGGCGGCCGCATGGAGCCCTACGGCGTCGTGAACTTCCCCGGCGAGCTGAAAAAACTCCTCCAAATGACCGAAGCTCGCGACGAGGCCATTTGGGCCACCGCCGTCAATCCAGTCACTCCGGTCAATCCAGTCCCCCCAGACGACAAAACCACAGACCCCCTCCCCGTCATCACCGGAGACCGCCCCATCAACGAATGGGTCTCTCCCGCCGACGAACTGAAGGCCTTCAAAATCGACCCACGCTTCGAAGTCAGCCTCTTCGCCTCCGAGGAAGACTTTCCGGAGCTCTTCGTGAAGCCCATCGCCATTCGTTTCGATGGCAAAGGCCGCCTGTGGGTCAGCACGAGCACCACCTACCCGCAAATCATGCCCGGCGAGGCTCCGCAGGACAAAATCCTCATCCTCGAAGACACCAACGGCGACCACCGCGCGGACAAATGCAGCGTGTGGGCCGACAAGCTCGCCATCCCGCTCAGCTTTGAGTTCGGCAATGGCGGCGTCTTCGTCTCCGACCAGCCGCATCTGACCTTCCTCAAAGACACCGATAGCGACGGCAAGGCCGACCACCGCGAAAAACTCCTCACCGGCTTCGGCACCGAGGACAGCCACCACGCCTTGCACGACTTCGTCTGGAGCCCCGAGGGCGATCTCATCTTCCGCGAGAGCATCTTCCATCACAGCCAGGTCGAGACGCCCTACGGCCCCGTCCGCGCCCGCGAGAGCAGCTTCTTCCGCTACACCCCCGCCACCGGCCGCCTGCTCGCCTTTGGCAGTTACATGAGCACGAACCCCTGGGGCATCACCTTTGACGACTGGGGCTTCCACGTCGGCAGCCATCCCGTCTTCGCCAGCGCCGTGCATGCGCTCAATGCGCCCTATCCGGACATCCACATCCCCGCCGGCAACTATTTTCCAGCTTACAGCGGCACCTGCGGCCAGGAATTCCTCACCAGCAGCCACTGGCCCAAAGACCTGCGCGATAAAAAACACTTCATGCGCGTGCGCTACAAGCCCACCAACGAGGTCGAGCTGCACGAGTGGGTGGAGCACGACACGCACTTCGAGGAAAAGAAAGTCGGCATCGTCTTCCAGAGCACGAACCTCAGCTTCATCCCCGTGGACATCCAGCAAGGCCCCGACGGCGCGATGTACATCGCCGACTGGTACAACCCCGTCAAAGGCCACGCCCAATACTCCCTCCGCGACACCCGCCGCGACAAAAAATCCGGCCGCATCTGGCGCATCACCGCCAAAGCCCAGCCCCTCGAAGAAGCGCCGAAAATCGCCGGAGCGAGCATCCACGAACTGCTCGACCTGTTGATGAGCGAGAACTACCGCACGCGGTATCGGGCGAAGGTCGAGTTGAGGGAGATGTCATCGAATGAGGGTGAACTTCGCAAGTTGGGAGAACAGCTCATGAAAACCCTCATGAGCGAATTTAAGGGGCCACTAAAGCCAAGTGAAGAGGGTGTGCTGCTTGAACACTTATGGTTGTGGCGCTGGATGATGCGTTCATTTCCAGGTGGTGATGGAATGACTGGCTCATTGATTGAGATTCTTCTGAATTCCAAGCAGGGACGAGTTCGTGCAGCGGCAATTCGTGACCTTCGATGGCTCATTCAAGATGTGCCACGCTTTATCGAGCATCTCAAAGCCGCCGCCAACGACGCCAGCGGCCTCGTCCGCCTCGAAGCGGCCATCGCGGCGAGTTACATCGGCACGCCGGAGGCCTTGGAGGCCGCGCTCGATCTGCTGAAGCACCCGATGGACCCTTACCTCACCTATGCGCTGCGCACCTCGCTCGACAGCCACACGCTGCAGCCGCTTTGGAAGGGCAACACCGCCTTCATGCAGAAGCATCCCGAACTCGAAAAATTCCTCAAAGACAGCGAGCCGACCAAACCCGCCCTCATGGCGAAAAAGAAGAAGCCCGAGCCGCCGAACCCCTTCGACGCACAACCCGGCCTGCAAACCATCACCATCAAGACCATCCCCGAGCGCCTGCTCTACGGCCTGCGCGAGTTCAAGGTGGCCCCCGGAGCCCCCGTGAAGCTCATTTTCGAAAATCCCGACGTCACCCCGCACAATCTCCTCATCGTTCAGCCCGGCGCGGCGGACGAAGTCGGCCTGGCCGGCAACGAAATGGCCAAAACGCCCGACGGCTTCGCCAAAGGCTTCATCCCCGACTCCCCCAAGATCCTGCACAAAACCAAAATGCTCAACCAAGGCGACCGCGAGGTGCTGCGCTTCACCGCGCCGACCGCCAAAGGCAAATACCCCTACATCTGCACCTTCCCCGGCCACTGGCTCGTCATGAAAGGCGAGATGGTGGTGGAGTAAGTAGAACGACTTTGAAAGTCGTACACTGGTGCGGCGGGTTTGTAACCCGCCGACTCCACGAGATGGAATCTCGCGGCACCAGTTTACGAGTTAGAAACTCGTTCTACTTTGCGTCATGACTTACCTCGACGCCAATGCCACGACTCCGCCTGACCCGGCGGTGGTGGAGGCGATGCTGCCGTTTCTGACGCAGCACTTTGGCAATGCGTCATCGAGCCATGCCTCGGGACGCCGGGCAAGGCGGGCACTGGAAAAGGCACGCGGGCAGGTGGCGGCGCTGATCAAAGCGGAGCCAGAGGAGATCATCTTCACCAGTGGAGCCACAGAAAGCATTGCGAGTGTACTTCTCTTTGCCCAGCAGGAATGGCCGGAGCGTCCGCTGCTGATCATCAGCACGGTGGAGCATGCCGCCGTGGTGGAAGGCGCAGCGCGCTGGGAGCAGCGTGGAGGTCGGGTGAAAAGAGTGCCCGTGGATGCCGATGGCGTCATTCAGCTCGATGCTCTGAAAGCTGCGCTGGAGCCGGGGAAGACGGCGTTGGTTTCCATAATCTGGGCGAACAACGAAACCGGTGTCGTGTCACCGATGGCAGAGATCGTGGCGCTGGCGCATGAGGCTGGAGCGCTCGTTCATGCCGATGCCGTGCAAATGACTGGCAAGCTGCCGCTGAACATGACGAGCGTGCCTGTGGATTACCTGAGTCTGAGCGCCCACAAGATGCATGGGGTGAAAGGCTGCGGAGCTTTGTTTGTGAATCGGCGCGCGCCTTTTCGCCCCCTGCTCATCGGCGGAGGCCAGGAATCGGGACGACGCAGCAGCACGGAGAATGTGCCGGGCATCGTGGCGATGGGAAAGGCAGCAGAACTCGCAGCCAGCCATGACACGCATGAACTGGAAGCACTGCGGGATGAGTTTGAAGCACGTCTGCTCGCTGACTGGCCGGGAGCACTGGTGCATGGGGCATCGGCTCCGCGTCTGCCGAACACCACAAGCCTCTGCCTGCCCGGTGTGGATTCGGCAGGGATGATCATCCTGCTTGATCAGCGCGGCATCGAGTGCTCCGGCGGATCAGCCTGCCACACGGCGTCGCTGCATCCCTCGCATGTCCTGGAGGCGATGGGATATGACGCGGCTCATGCATCGAGCACGCTGAGGTTTTCCATCTCACGCATGAACACTCGCGAAGAAGTGCTGGCAGCAGCGGATGAAATCCTCCGAGCAGCGCGACATCTCACGGAGCAGATGGGCGTGCTGGCCTGATCAACTGATCTTCACCACACCCACGGTGGCATTGTCCTGACGGTCAAAATTGATGCGGCGAATGGCGAAGAGGATGGCGTCGGCGATCTTGTCCGCCGTGGTGTGTTTGCCAAAGCTGAGCAGTTCTTCGAGTGCCTTGTGCTCCAGGGTGAAGATGCCATCGCTCGCGGCGATGACGATGTCGCCAGACTTGAGCTGCATCGGCTCAGGCGGGAAGTCGATGAGAGCCATCGGGTAGCCGAGCACGGCGCTTTGCAGTGTGTGACGCTCGGGGTGCACCGCCGCCTCTTCAGGCGTGAGCAGGCCCTGCTTCACGCGCTCTTCAATGATGGGAGTGAGCGAGTGGTCAGCATTCAAACGATGAAGCTGCCCGGCGCGGTAGAGGAAGAGCGGCGAGTCACCGACGCTGATCCATTCAAGACGCTCCCGAGAGACGAGCACGGAGAGCATCGTCGTGCCCATGGGCGGAGCGATGGAGGGCATGCGAGCGGTGATCATGCCGATGGTTTCATTGGCCGTGTCCAGCGCCGTGCGCAGGCGGAAGCTCTGGCTGCCAGGATGCTCGTGAAAGGCACGCACAAAAGCATTCACCGCAATGTAACTGGCGACACTGCCGCCAGCGTGTGCACCGAGACCATCACCAACCACGAGAAGCAGGCGCTGGAGCGAATGCTCACCCGATTCGGCGGCATCGGCGAAGGCGTAGTAGTCCTCCTGGTTTTCGCGCTTACCGCGATACTGGCGTGCTGAAAAATCCTGCTCCTGAACAAAGGGCTGAGCCTCGGTGAAGGCTGGAAGGAGGGCGGTCGGTGCGGTGGCGGTCACTCGGCGGAGAATTGGAAGACGGTGGTGTGCTCGTAAGTCTCACCAGGGCGCAGCACGGGGCTTGGGAACTGAGGCTTGTTCGGGCTGTCGGGAAACTTTTGCGTCTCCAGGCAGAGCCCGTGGCGCTTTTCATACACATGGCCGGACTTGCCCTTCACGCCTTTGAGATGGTTGCCACTGTAAAGCTGCACGCCGGGGTCGGTGGTGCGCACTTCCATGACGCGGCCGCTCTTTGGGTCCTTCAATCGGGCCGCGAGTTGCAGCCCGGTGCCTTTGAGGACATAGTTATGATCATAGCCGATGCCCTGCACGAGCGGCTTGTAGTCCGCACTGATGCGTTCACCGATGAGGTGTGGCTTGGTGAAGTCGAGCGGGGTGCCGATCACGCTGTCGAGTTCACCTGTCGTGATCAGATTGTCATCCGTAGCGGTGAACTGATCCGCTGGGATCATGATCTCGTGCCCGAGAATGTCGCCACTGCCTTCACCCGCGAGGTTGAAGTAGCTGTGGTTCGTGAGGTTGATGACCGTGGGCTTGTCCGTGGTGGCGCGGTAGTCGATGCGCAGTTCGTTCGACTCCGTCAGTGTGTAGGTGACGATGCTGTCGAGCTTGCCGGGGAAGCCTTCTTCACCATCTGCGCTGGTGTAGCGCATCTCGATGGCGTTTTTGTCAGCGAGCACCGTGGTTTTCCAGACCTGCTTATCAAAGCCGACCTTGCCACCATGAATGTGATTTTTGCCCGAGTTCGCCGTGATCGGATACTCCACGCCATCAATCTTGAAGGAGGCCCCGCCGATGCGGTTCGCATAGCGCCCGGTGATGGCACCGAAGAAGGGATGCTTTTCCAGATAAGGGGCGAGGGAATCAAAGCCGAGCACGACATCGGCAAACTGGCCTGCTTTGTCCGGCACTTTCAGCGAGACAATGATGCCGCCCCAGTTCGTGATGCGCGCCTCGACGCCTTTCGAGTTCTTGAGGGTGAAAAGCTGCACCTCATCGCCAGCAGGCGATTTCCCCCAAACCTCGGAGGTCACGGTGGCGTGAATGGGAGCAGTCATGGCGATGAGCAAAGCAGCGAGAACGCAGGTTTTCATGGTGGGTGGCGGATCGGTCTCGGTTTCTTGTTCTCAGAAGTGCCCGAGATCGACAAGCCTAAAGTCCAAGCGTTGCAAATTCACTCCGCTGATTAAGCGAGGCGGCCGCAGCATTGCTTGAACTTCTTCCCACTGCCACATGGGCATGGGTCGTTGCGGCCGATGTTGCTTGGCACCGCCTTGCGCTGGGGCTGCGGAGTCGCGCTCGGAAGGATGAGCTTTGGACCTTCACGACCGGCGTCATGAGGCTTGGGCTTCTCTTCTTCCTTCGGCTGTTGCTGGGCAGGAGCGCTGCCAGGGACGGGCAGACCGTTGTCGCGGAAGAACTGGGCCATCTGCGCCATCTGCATCTGGTGGTAGGCGATGAGTTCGTTGGCGCTCTTGAAGAGGTTGTGCAGGACCTCAGCATTGATGCTGCGGATCAGCTCGGAGAAGATCGAGAACGCCTCCTGCTTGAACTCGATGAGCGGATCTTTCTGCCCGTAGGTGCGGAGCATGACGCCTTCCTTCAGCGCATCGAGCGCGAGGAGGTGCTCCTGCCAGAGACGGTCGATGGCATTGAGCATGATGCGGCGGTCCGCTTCCTGCACCATCTCGGGGTGGAAGCCATCCAGCTTCATGTCGTAGGCCTGGAGCACTTTTTCCTTCACCCAGGCGGCCTGACCTTCAAAGTCGAGCGCCTTAAATTCATCGGAGATCTCGCGGAGGCCGATGGGGAAGGTGGTGTTGAGCCACTGGAGAAGGTTTTCGTAGTCGGGCTCCAAGTCGCTACCTTTCTCGCTGGGCAGGAAATCAGCGAGGCGGTCGCGGATGCCTTGTTCGACGGCGTCGTTGACGAGCAGACGCGGGTCGTTGCTTTCCAAGGCGTCGTTACGGCGTTCGTAAATGACTTCGCGCTGCTGATTCATCACGTCGTCGTATTCGAGCACGCGTTTGCGGCCGACGTAGTTGCGCTGCTCGACCCGCTTCTGTGCGGTCTCGACGCTGCGATTCAGCCAGGGATGCTGAAGCTCTTCGCCCTCGGCCATGCCGAAGCGCTCCATGATCTTCGTCATGCGCTCGGCGGCACCGAAGTTGCGCATGAGGTCGTCTTCGAAGCTGAGGAAAAATTTGCTCTCGCCGGGGTCCCCCTGACGGGCGCAGCGTCCACGGAGCTGGCGATCCACGCGACGTGACTCATGACGTTCACTGGCGATGACCATGAGGCCGCCGAGTTCGGCGACGCCTTCGCCAAGTTTGATGTCGGTGCCTCGGCCGGCCATGTTCGTGGAGATGGTGACGGCACCTTTTTGACCGGCACGGGCCACGATCTCGGCCTCCTGGCGGTGATACTTGGCGTTGAGGACCGCGTGCGGGATCTTTTGCAGCTTGAGCATTCGGCTGACGGTCTCAGATGCATCCACACTGGCAGTGCCGACGAGCATGGGCTGGCCTTTGGCGTGACGCTCGTGGATCAGAGCAATGACGGCGTTGTACTTCTCGCGGCGTGTTTTGTAGATGCTGTCGTTCTGATCGACGCGCTTGACGGGCTGGTTGGTCGGGATGGTCAGCACGTCGAGGCCATAGATGTCATGGAACTCGGCCGCGTCGGTTTCAGCGGTGCCAGTCATGCCGCCCAGCTTCATGTAGAGGCGGAAGTAGTTCTGAATCGTGATGGTGGCGTAGGTCTGCGTCTCGGCGTCGATCTGCACGCCTTCTTTGGCTTCCACGGCCTGATGCAAGCCATCGCTCCAGCGGCGTCCTGGCATCTTGCGGCCTGTCTGGCTATCCACGATGACGACTTTGTTTTCTTCGACGACGTATTCTACGTCCTTTTCATACAAGCAGTAGGCGCGGAGGAGCTGGCTGATCTGATGGATGCGTTGGCCCTGGAAAGAGAGTCGATCCTGAAGCTCGGTCTTCTTCGCGAGCTTCTGCGCGTCGGTCGTGGTCTTGTCGCCATCGATCTCAGAGTAAAGCGTGGCGAGGTCGGGCAGCACGAAGGCTTCAGGTTCATCGGGATTGAGAAACTCGCGGCCTTTCTCGGTGAGGTCGGCGTCATGCGTGCGCTCTTCGATGAAGTAGAAAAGGTCTTCTTTTAGCGCGAAGAGTTCCTTCTTCTGCGAGTCTTCAAAGGTGCGCAGCTCGGCCTTCTCGATGGCTCGGCGCAATTCGGGTTCTTCCATGCAGCGCATGAGGCCACGGTTCTTTGGCTGGCCGAGTTTGACCTGGAAGAGCTTGCGACCCGCTTCTTCGGATTCGCCTTTCTCCATGAGTGCTTTGGCTTCGGAGACGAGGCTGTTGCAAAGCGTGTTTTGACGGCGGACGAGCTGGTCCACGAGTGGCTTGTAGCGCTCGAACTGATGATTGCTTTCCGCCGAAGCCACGGGGCCGGAGATGATGAGCGGCGTGCGGGCTTCGTCGATGAGCACGGAGTCCACTTCATCCACGATGGCGAAGTAATGGCCGCGCTGCACCTGCTGATCCTTGCGGGAGGCCATACCGTTGTCGCGCAGGTAGTCGAAGCCGAACTCGCTGTTCGTTCCGTAGGTGATGTCGCACTCGTATTGCTGCGCACGGATGTTGCTCGGCTGATCGTTCTGGATGCAGCCGACAGTGAGGCCGAGGAACTTGTAGAGGTAGCCCATCCACTCTGAGTCACGTCGGGCGAGGTAATCATTCACCGTGATGACATGCACGCCGCGTCCGGTGAGTGCATTTAAAGTCACTGGCAGGGTTCCGACGAGCGTCTTCCCTTCCCCCGTGGCCATTTCAGCGATCATCCCGCGATGCAGAGCCACGCCGCCGACGAGCTGCACGTCGAAGTGAATCATGTTCCACTTCAGCGGAGTGTCACAGACGATGTGCTCCTGGCCGCAGAGACGACGCGCCGTGTTCTTCACCACTGCATAAACTTCAGGCAGGATGTCGTTGAGCATCTTCGATTCGATGGCCGCGAACTTCGGCTGCATCTCGTTCCAGGCATCGCGCGCTTTGTCGATACGGGCCTTTTTGTCGTCCAGGCTGACGCCATTCCAGGCGCTCTCGGCGAGGTAGCTGTCGTCTAGGCCGGGAAAGTGCGGCTTAAGCGCACTAAAAAAACCGGCCACATGCTTCAGGCACTCGTCCACTGCCTGCTCATCAGCAATGCGCAGGGACACGCCGCCGAGGAATTTCGGTGTGTGAAAGGCGCGGAACTCAGCCTTCCACCGTGCCACGCGCTCACGCAGTGCGTCATCGGATTCATTTTGAAGCTGTGCTTCGAAGCGGTTGATCTCGGCCACGACTGGCTGAAGGCGCTTGACGGTGCGCTGGTTCTTGGTGCCGATGATTTTTTTGATGATCCAGTCAAACATGAGAGGGAAATGGGGGCGAAAGTTGCCGCAAAAGGGGGCGTGACAGTGGACGGGATGGGAGTTTTGGCAAGGCGGGACTCCCTGAGGGCGCGTTTCGAGTTCCTCGTTCCAGGTTTCAGGGGGCAATCGCCTGAACTTGAAACTTGAAACCTGAGACGGTGTGCTCCGCCCTCACCTCACCACGACCTTCACCCCGATGGACTTGTAACCGTCCATGATCTCCTGGGCTAGTTTCGGATACGGGCGTTCGCCAATGAGGAGCTGGAGATGCTTGAAGGGAGCTGTCTCAGCCTTCATGTCCGGCGGGGGGAAATCCTGCGGATAGGAAAAGCGGCCGCCGTCCATGCGCTTCACGCGTGGATCGGCAAAAAAGGCGCGCAACTCGGCCACCTGACCATAAACGGCGTCCATGAACTGGATGAAGCGGGTGCCTTTGCCCTCGCCATCAAGGTGACAGAAGTAATACACCAGGAGCTGCGACCGGTGATACATGTCCCGCATCTTCTGGGAGGTGGAGCATTCGGCGTCCCACTGGTCGCGGTTCATCGTCATCATCTGCTCCAGATTCGGGATCGCGAGGCTGAAACCTTCGCGTTTTTCCCAGAGGTCGGTGTCTTCTTTCATGCCACTCTTGTGGGCCTCAGCGCGGAAGGTGCCGGATTTGTAGGGGAGCATTTCCGTGTATTCCGCCGTGCCTTCGATGACCCACTTCGGCAGGAAACCGAGGTAGTCGTCCATCAACTGGTGGGTGATCTCGTGGACAAGGGTGCCATTGCTGTAGTTGTCATCTTTGAAATAAGTCTGCCCACGCTTCTCCATGCCGAGGCTCGGGAAAGGGATCTTGAAAATCTTGTCTCCACTGCTGTAAACCCCACCCGACATCTCCGGCCCGCCAGCAGCGATGTAGTCAGCCCGCGTCTCATAAAGAGCTGCGAGAAAGCGTGGCCTGCCCTCCGGCGGACGGCAGACGATGCCCCAGGGGAGGGAGTCGATAAGAACGCGAGTGGCCTCAAAGGTGCGCGCCACTTCCTTCATCACACTACCCGCCAGCTTGGCCTGCGAGGTGAACTCGAAGGCCTCGGACTGATACACAAACTTCCGCTCCGCCACATTTTCCGTGGTGGCGGCGATCTCGATGGAGCGCGCTGGCACCACCACGGCCTCGGGCCAGGTGCGCTTTTCCAAAGGCACGCGCTTCGCATCCACCGAAGCACCTGGAGCCGGAGCGGAGGCCGCAGGAGCGCCGCCGCCACCACCACCCAGAGTTTTCACAAAGGCCTGATCCTCACCACTCAGCCGAGCCAGGGGAAAGGGGACGGTCTGGCCGGTGGCCAGCTTCAGCAGCACACTGTCCCCCTTCATCCCGGAAAACTCCGCCTCCACCTTCCGCCCGTTGGAGTCCGTCCACGAGCGGGTAGCAGCGTAGGAAAACGAGCAGGCAAAGCCGAGCGCGAGCAGGATCAGGCAGCGGGGGGATTTTCGCATGGCAAATGGCGGGTTTACCATGAGGTCAGGCTCAAATGCAAGCCACGACAGCTGACGAATGCCCAGGATTCAAGCCCCCTCAATCCCAGTGCATACTCCGGCTGATGGACCTGAGTCACTCTTGAACTTCAAGCCATCACCGCAAACAGGCGTGGAAACCTCTTTTGCAAAAACAAATCGCGGAGTGTAGGGTCGCCCGACGTAATCCCCTACCCAGCCCCACTTTCCCAACATGTCAGACGACCCAACCCCTCGCAACGATGGCCCAAACCGGCGCAACCAAGAGCCGCAGTTTAATTGGAAGGGCTTTCTTCTCCTTTCTGTCGTGGTGTTGCTCGTCGGCTCCGCCCTCGTCGTGGGCAAAGAGGCTACTCGTGCGCAAAACATCACCTACAAGGACTTCAAAAAGCTCGTTGAGGATAACCTTATCGACCGTGACATGGACCTGGTTTTGATTCAGAAGGACACAACGAATGCCGAGATCATCGAAGGTTACGCGCTGCGCAGCAAACTCACTGAACAGGTCGGTCTAAAACCCGAGGAAACGACCTCCGAACCTGAAACGAAGCCCACAGCGCCCCCCCCCGCGCTCGCCAAAAAGAACAACGTAAAGTTCAACGTGCCGGTTTCCATCCAATATCAAAAGGAGGAGCTGCAGGCTTTGCTGACGAAACACAATCTCGTCCTCGTGCCAAAATACGATAACGATCAAATGAGCGCTGTGCTCGTCTCCATGCTGCCCATCCTGCTGGTGCTTGTGCTGATCTTCTTCCTCGTGCGCCAGCAGATCAAGACCGCCGGACGAGGAGCCATGAACTTCGGCAAGAGCCGAGCGAAGATGATGTCCCAGGACAAAAACAAAGTCACCTTCAAGGACGTAGCCGGTGTCGAAGAGGCGAAAGACGAAGTTCAGGAGATCGTCGAATTCCTCAAAGACCCGAAGAAGTTCCAGCGGCTGGGTGGCAAGATTCCCAAAGGCGTTCTCATGACCGGCCCCCCGGGCACAGGCAAGACCTTGCTGGCCAAAGCCATCGCAGGGGAGGCCGACGTTCCGTTCTTCAGCATCAGCGGCTCCGATTTCGTCGAGATGTTCGTTGGTGTCGGCGCCAGCCGCGTGCGCGACATGTTCGAGCAGGGCAAAAAGAACGCCCCCTGCCTCATCTTCATTGATGAAATCGACGCCGTGGGACGTCATCGCGGACACGGCATGGGCGGTGGACATGATGAACGCGAGCAGACGCTGAATGCATTGCTTGTCGAAATGGATGGCTTCGACACCCAGGAAGGCATCATCATCATCGCCGCCACGAACCGAGCCGATGTCCTCGACCCCGCCCTGCTCCGCCCAGGCCGCTTTGACCGCCAAGTCACCGTGAACCTTCCCGACGTCAAAGGTCGCGAGGAAATCCTGCGCGTCCATGCACGCAAAGTGAAGCTGGCCGAAAGCGCTGACCTGTCAAAGATCGCCCGCGGCACACCCGGTTTTTCTGGTGCCGAGTTGGCCAATCTTCTCAACGAGGCTGCCCTGCTGGCCGCACGCAAAAATTTGAAAGCCATCACCAGCCCGGAACTTGAAGAAGCCCGGGACAAAGTGCGCTGGGGCCGAGAACGCCGCAGCATGGCGCTCAGCGAGAAGGAAAAGGAAAACACAGCCTATCATGAGGCTGGCCACGCCATTCTCATCGAACTTTTGGAGCACACTTCCCCGCTGCATAAAGTTACCATTATCCCACGCGGCCCATCTCTAGGCTCCACCATGTGGCTGCCTGAGGAGGACAAACACAACAACCGTAAGAGCGAACTCCTCGACGATCTCGTCGTCGCAATGGGAGGGCGTGTGGCGGAAGAAATCCAGTTTGGCGATGTCACCAATGGTGCCAGCGGAGACATCCGCATGGCTTCCCGCATCGCCCGCAGCATGGTCTGCTCCTGGGGCATGAGCGACAAACTCGGCATGATCGAATATGGTGAGAACGAAAGCGCCACCTTCATGGGGCGTGGCAGCAGCAATTATAGCCCAGACACAGCCCAAAAAATCGACGAGGAGGTCAAGCGCCTCATCGACGAATCCTATGCCCACGCCAAAGCCATCCTGCTCAAGCACAAGGACAAGCTCGATGCCATCGCCCACGCCCTCCTCGAATACGAAACGCTCGACGGCAGCCATATCAAAGAAATCATGGAGCATGGTCGTCTGATCAATCCCCCGGACACCAAACCACCGCCCCCCCAGCCACCGCCCGTGCCCAAGGCCACTGAATCACGGCCAGTCACTCAGGACGATGACGAGATAGGTGGTCTGCCAGGCGGCTTGATTGGTGTTCCGACCTGATGCCAAGTCCTGTTGTGACTGTATAAGGGGCGGTATCTGCCGCCCCTTTTCCATGATCCCGTGGCGTCGGCTTTCACAGTCCGAGCATATCAACCATCACCTGTTTCGGGATGGCTCCGACCTCCCTCCGTACTTCTTTGCCATTCTTAAAGACAATGAAAGTCGGGATACCTCGAATGCCATGCTCGCTCGAAGCCGCGCGTTGCTCATCGACGTTGATCCTGATCACGCGGGCCTTTCCTGTCACTTCTTGGGCGAGTTGTTCGACCACTGGCCCAACCATTTTGCAGGGACCGCACCAGTCAGCGTAGAACTCTACAAGAACAGGCACCGTCGAACTCTTCACCAAAGAGATCGAAGAACTCCCTGAACTTTGGCTTGAGCGCGACATATCCACAACGATCCAGCCGCCCCAAGCCAAAACAGCACCGATAAGCCAGAGTCCGAGGTTTGCAGTCTTCATGCAGTACACTCCCACAGCCGAGTCATCTGCCAAATGAGTTTATTTGGAGCCCGCCCAAGGTTTTCAGGATAGGGCGCCATTCCTCCAAAGGCACTTTTAACCAAAGGAACGCCGAATGCACGCCAGGCTCCGAAATTGCGTCTCAAAAAAGAATGCCTCCCGACCATTTTTCAGAAAATAACCATGTCATATTCTTAATTTACCATAATTTATAGTAAATTCAGGACCATGCAGCCAAAACCCAGCCTCAAACCAGATCACGTTTTGATCACCAGCCCCGGCCCTATCACTGGCAATATGCTGGACAAGCTGAAGGAGCAGCGCGTCCTCAAGCAGCGCGCCCTGCCCTGTATGCACCTTTGGGTTCTCGTCTCCATCTTGGGTGATCTGATCATGATTTTCTGTGCTGAGCATGCTGCATATTGGCTGCGCTTTCACTCAATCATCCGCGAGTTCGGCGTCGCCTCGACTATCGAGCTCCGTCAATATTCCGGTCACATGGCGCTAGGCTCACTCAGCCTGCTTCTCGCTCTTGGCTGGCAGGGGCTCTACCATCGCAGTGTGTTGCTGAGAAATCGATGGATCGCATCCCGCATCGCAAGGGCTGTGTTGATCTGGACATTGGGATTCCTTTCTTTCTCCCTTGCTCTGAAATTGGAGCCCTCGATTTCCCGTGTTTATGTAGCGCTCAATGGGGCATGCTCACTGCTCCTGCTTCTCGGATGGCGATGGCTTTTTGACAGCTTTCTTCATTCTCCAGGCCGTATCGAAACCCTCCAGCAACGAACCCTTTTTGTCGGTTGGAATGAGGACGCTCAGCGTCTCTGGCGCACCCTGAGCGAGGACCGTGCCCACGCCTTTAATCTCGTCGGCTGGGTCGACGCTTCGGGCACCCGGCATAACGATTCAATGACTGCATGCATTCCCTTCGTCGGCTATGTGGAGGATATCCAACGCGTTATCGCCCGTCATGAGGTGGACATGGTCATCGTCGCTGACCTGCCTCGGGAACAACTCGTGGAACTGGCCAACTTTTGCGAACGTGAGATGATTCAGTTTAAACTCGCGCCATCCGTCTTTCGCATTTTCGTCTCCGGCCTCTCGCTGGAAACCATCGCAGGAACCCCTGTGCTCGGTATCAATCGCCTTCCGCTGGACAGCACGCTCAATGTGATGCTGAAGCGTGCGGTGGACATCATTGGAGCCACGCTTGGACTCATGGTTAGCGCCCCCTTGATCGCCATCTTTGGAACCATCGTTTACCTGGAGTCGCCAGGCTCAATCTTCTACCACCAGCGCCGCTGGGGCATGAACGGAGCGCCCTTCGACATTATTAAAATTCGCTCCATGAAACTCGATGCAGAAGCTGATGGAGTTCAATGGAGCACCCGGGATGATCAGCGCCGCCTCCGTATCGGTGCCTTCATGAGGCGGTGGAACATTGATGAAGTTCCGCAGTTCTGGAACGTGCTCAAGGGGGAGATGAGTCTGGTCGGGCCTCGACCAGAAAGGCCCGAACTGATCGCCAGCTTCAAGCACGAGATCCCCCACTACAATGCCCGTCATGCAGCCAAGCCTGGCATGACCGGCTGGGCGCAGATCAAAGGTCTGCGTGGCGACACCGATCTGAGCGAGCGAATCAAATGCGACCTCTGGTATCTCGAAAACTGGAGCCTTATGCTGGATCTCCAGATTATGTTTCTCACCTTCTTCAAGCGCGACAACGCCTATTAAGCAGGCATCGCCCCGCCTCACACAAGATGCCCCTCATGGATTTTCAGCACCCGCCCCATGCGAACGGCCTGGACAGGATGGTGCGTCACCAGCACGAGACTTACCCCTGTGGACCTTTGCAGATCCACCAGGAGTGACGTCAGCGACTCGGCATTCTTTTCATCCAGAGCCCCCGTAGGCTCATCAGCAAGAATGAGCTTCGGCTCATTGATAAGCGCACGCACTACAGCCACCCGCTGACGTTCCCCCCCCGAAAGCTGGGCAGGCTTCCAAGAGAGCCGGTCCTGAAGTCCCACATCTTTCAGCAGTGCCTCCGCTCTCTCCTTCACAACACTCGATGATCCGCGCCTCTGCAAGGCAAGCGTCGGCAACAGCACATTTTCCAGCACGCTGCACTGCGGCATCAAATGATGGAGCTGGAAGATGAAGCCGATCTTTTCACTCCGCAGGGCTGCCACACGTGATGGGCTACAGTCGGCGATAGATTCACCGTCAAAGCTATACTGCCCCGAGTCAGGCGCGTCTAGTGTTCCCAAAATGTTGAGCAGAGTGCTCTTTCCACAGCCCGAAGGCCCCACGATCGCCACAGACTCCCCCGCCTCAATGCACAGAGAAATGTTATGCAGTACTGGCACAATATTGCTGCTACCAGGCTCGCGGTAGGATTTGGAAATCTGGCGAAGGGTGATCAAAGACATGGAACCGGATGGAGATGAATTCACTGGCAGACTAAGCGCAGCATCACACTCTACGCCAGCGCTTCGCTTTAAACTCGTGTCGGGGCAGACTGCCGTCGGGCACAAGATGCACTGGGATGCGCAGCGAGAAAGTATCACGCAGCCGAGACTCAAGATTCTTCAGCAAACCCTTCGACACATCGCTTGGAGCTTCGATCAGCAGTTCGATCTCGTCCATCGCATCCAGCTTCTTTTGCTCCACCATAAATTCGATCACCTCAGGAAACTGGCGTACGACCGCCTCAATCGCGCTAGGATACACATTCACGCCACGCACAACCACCATTTCATCCACTCGACCGAGAACGCCCCCATCCAAAACCAATCGCCCCCCAAGTATCCCCTTTCTCACCCAGTCACCAGTACGATATCGTAGCAAAGGACAGGCCAGACGATCCAGCGTGGTTAACACAAGTTCTCCGAATGCACCTTCAGGAACTTCCAGTCCCGATTGTGGGTCAATGACCTCCGCCCAATAAGACTCTTCCATCACGATCAGGCGACTCGGATAAGGAGTGATCTCATAACTCACTGGGCCAACCTCCGTCATCCCATGGTGATCATAGACTCTGGCACCCCACAGACGCTCGATTCGAGCCCTCACTTCAGGGATGCACCCTCCAGGTTCACCAGCGACGAGAATTTTATTTACCCGCAAAGCTGAGCGTTCGATGCCGCTGCTCTCACCGATCAGTTCGCCCAGACGCAATGCGTAGGTTGGAGTACAACATAGCACCGTGGCACCAAAACGAGCCATCATCTCCAGACGTGCCTGGCTAGATAGCCCTCCCCCAGGTATTACTAAATAATCACGAGCAGCTGCTTCAAAAGCAGTCCAAAATCCCAAAAATGGCCCAAAGGAGAAAGCGAAAAAGACACGCTCCTGCCCCTTCACCAGTTCGGCCCCATCAAACACACGTCTCCAGCAAACCAACATCACTTCCCAGCTATCATGAGTGTCCAACCACGCCATTGGGTGTCCGCTGCTCGTGCCGCTCGTCTGACAGAAACGCGTGTACTGTTCTAATGGGAACGTTAAATTTGAGCCGAAAGGAGGGTAACTCAATTGATCTGCTAATAACTCGGCTTTTGTCGTGAAAGGCATTTCACGAACCAGATCATCCATCTGACTTAACGATGTAACGCGAATGTCATACTCGCGAAACTTGCACGAATATAAGCCTTCCTTCGTGGCCAGAAGGAAGATGATAGAGCGCAGTTTGCTCCATTGAATGTCACGCAACTGCACTCGGTCAATAAACGGAAACTCCGAAGACACAGCATAGTGGTGGCGAATCCGCGAAGTGGGTCAAGAACCCAGAGTTCGTTTCTGCTTAAATTGCGGCAGATAAACTGGCTTCAGCCAAGATAGGCCGGATGATCTCATCCTGCCAATTCATCAAAGGGCTAGCTGAGTCAGGGGCAATAATAAGCAACTCCAATTCACTACGTGACCCTAGCAAACTGCCTTCCACGTCCAACTCCTGAGCGATTTCATCTCGCCTGGAACATAGCCTGTCAACAGCCTCCCGCTGCGCCTCAGACATACGGTTCTTGGCTTTCTTCAGTCGTTGAGGCCAATTCTCCAACCCCAGCCGGAAAACCGCGGCAACAAGCTCGTGAAATTCCTTTTTCCAACGTGGTCGCCACCCGCCAGGTGGCTGCATGACACCTCCTAATTCGAAATGCTCAGCATAGGCGACCATCTGCTTGTTCGACATGATACGATAACACGGAATATCTCTCTCTTGGGCGATGCCTTCCCGCCACTCCCACATCGCCTTCAAAATAGCCAGACCTTTGGAATTTAAGCGCCCGCTCCCTTGGACACGCCAAGGATCGTCACGTGGCGCAATTGTGCGCTCTGCGACATCCACCTGCAGAGAACGACAACTCTGCTCAAACCAGGACATACGGTTTTTGGCTCGCAAGATAGCCAAAAAATGATCAGCCACCTGAAGAAGATAACGAACATCATCCACTGCATAAGAAAGCATATGTTCTGGAAGTGGCCGACGACTCCAGTCTGCTTTCTGGGGAGCTTTGCAGATCGTGATTCCAAGCACGCTTTGCAATAGAGCAGCGAGACCAAATTGACGAGATCCCGCCAAACGTGCAGCGATCTGTGTATCACGGATCAAGCGGGGTTCCCAATTATATGATCGACGAAGCATTGTAAGATCATAGTCTGCTCCATGAAACCAAAGTTCATAGCGATCTAACAGCCTGAATATCGGAGTCACATCCGCAATCGCCAAAGGATCAATGAGAGCAAATCGCCCTCCACAAGCCACTTGTAGCAAACACAGCTTTTCATGATAGTGATGAAGTGAATCGGCCTCAGTATCAAGGCATACACGCTTTTCACCAATAGCCTCCAGATGAAGCTGAGTTTCTTCAATCCAGCGATCCAGATGATCTGCTGTCGAGATAAACTCAAAGTCACGCTTGATAACAGTTTGCTCAAGAGATGCCTCGCTCATTTCAGGCCTGTTAGAAGAAGTTCCGCATTGTTACCTGTGCGTCCAATATTACGAATGAGCATTTCAATAGCTTCGACTGCTGGCACTGAGGCAAGTTGCTTCCGGATTGCAGTAACGCGCCTGAATTCATCCGGATGATAAAGCAGATCATCACGACGCGTACCCGATTTCAGCACATGCAAAGCAGGGAAGATGCGGCGCTCAGAGATTTCTCGATCAAGTGTAGCCTCCATGTTTCCTGTACCTTTAAATTCCTCAAAGATAATTTCGTCCATTTTACTTTCTGTCTCAATGAGAGCAGATGCGATAATCGTCAA
>NZ_JBILYB010000066.1:0-31572 GCF_044378005.1 Prosthecobacter sp. | reverse complement strand
GAGCTTCATGGCGAGGGCGCGCTCGGCGGGCTCGGTGATGGCGAGATCGGCGGTGAGCGTGGCAGCTCCTTCGAGCTTTCTGAAGATGCTGCGGGTGCGGACGTAGGCGTTCAGCAGGTAGGGTGCGGTGTTGCCTTGCAGGCTCAGCATCTTGTCCCAACTGAACTTGTAGTCGGTGAGGCGGTTCTGGCTAAGTTCGGCATACTTCACGGAGCCGGTGCCGATGATGCGGGCGATCTCGTCCTTCTCGGAGTCGCTGAGGCCTTGCTCTTTTTCATCGGCAGCGGCACGGGCGCGCTCGATGGCTTCCTCAATGACCTCCAGCAGGCCGACGGTTTCGCCGCTGCGGGTTTTGAACATCTTGCCATCGGGCCCGAGGATGCTGCCAAAGGCGATGTGTGTCATCTCGGTGGTCACGCCGCGACGTTTCGCGGCGGCGAAGAGCTGCCTGAAATGAAGCTGCTGCGGCGCGCCGACGACATACCAGATTTGATCCGCGCTCCACTCCCGCACGCGGTAGTCGATCGTGGCGAGGTCGGTGGTGGCGTAGAGGAAGCCGCCATCGGTCTTGCGGATGATGCAGGGCGCGGCCTTCCACTCGTCTTTGTCGCGGATGAGGAAGGGATCTTCCTCGGGCTTCACACTGCCATCGGTCATCACCACGATGGCTCCATCGCTCTCCTGGGCGATGCCTTTGTCGAGCATGTCCTCCACGAGCGGCGCGAGGGCGTCGTTGTAGAAGCTTTCGCCGAGGTAGTGGTCAAACTTGATGTCGAGAGTGCCATAGACCTTCTCGAGCTGCTCTAGGGTGAGGCGGACGCATTCCTTCCAGATGGCGAGGTTGTCGGCATCGCCCTGCTGGAGTTTCACGAGTTCGCCTTTGCAGAGGGCGAGCACGGCTTCGTCAGCTTTGGCGGCGGCGTTGATGAGCTTATAAGTGCGCACCAGTTCGTGAATGGGGTCCTTTTTCAGCGCCTCATGGTCGAGCTGCGTCTTCCAGCCATGGATGATCATGCCGAACTGCGTGCCCCAGTCGCCGACGTGGTTGTCGGTGATGACGGTGTGCCCGATGAAGCGAGCTACACGGGCCAGCGAGTCGCCGATGAAGGTGCTGCGGATGTGGCCGACGTGCATCGGCTTGGCGATGTTTGGCGCGGAGAAATCGACGACGATGCGCTTTGCCTCTGCCACGCTCGGGACGCCGACTTTGTCATCCTGCGTGATGACGGTGAGCTTTTGCGCCAGGGCTCCGGCGGCGAGCGTGATGTTCAGGAAGCCTGGGCCGTCGATGGTGACTTTTTCGATCAGGTCATCCACGGCGAGCTTGTCCACGATCTGCTGTGCCAGCGCGCGCGGGTTCGTCTTGAGCTGCTTCGCGAGGGTCATCGCCGCATTGCTCTGGTAGTCACCAAAGCGTGTGTCCGAGGCGATGACGACAGCAGGCGTGAAGCCCTCTGGCAAAGCAATGCCAGCGGCGGAAAAGGCGGCTTGGAGACGATCAGTAAGGACGGCGCGAAACATGGGCGCGCATCTTGAATGACGAATGCGGAATGTCGAATGGAGACTAACCCGCTGCGCACTGATCCGCGCACTCCTCGGCAGGGTAAGTCCAGATCTCACTCAAAGTCGGGTGGTAATGCGGGATGAGCATGAAGTCCTGCACGCGGGAGCGGTAGTGCATGGCGATGACCACTTCGTGGATGAGCTCGGTGGCGTGGGGGCCGACGCAGGTGGCACCGAGGATTTCTCCGGTTTCACGGTGGGCGATCATTTTCACGAAGCCTTCTGTTTCACCCATGCACATGCTTTTGCCGTGGTCGTTGAAGGGATAGCTGGCGGTGACGTGGGGGATGCCACGCTGGGTGAGGTCGGCCTCACTGGCTCCGACGGCGGCGACTTGAGGATGGGAGAAGACGCCGAAGAGGAGCAGGCGATAGTCCATCTGCTCGCTGGCGGATTCGCCACGGAGGAGGCGGGCGGCATTGCGGGCGGCGATTTCTCCCTGCTGGATGGCGATGTGGACGACATCGAGCGGGCTGCACACATCGCCAGCAGCGAAGATGTGCGGCTGGCTGGTCTGCATGGTGGGCTGGACGGTAATCTTTTTCTCCGCCTGAGCGATGTCGGCAGCGTGCAAATCTAGCCCGGCGGTCGCTGGGCCGCGCCCCATGGCGACGAGGATCTGATCGACGGCGAGGCTGCGCTCCTGGCCGTCGTGGCTGTAGTCGAGCTGCTTGCGGCCATTCGCCGAGCTGACGCGGTGGATCTTGGTGCCGAGATGGCAGGTGATGCCGCGTTTTTCATAGGCCTCGACGATGACGCGGCTGCACTCGGAGTCGATGCCTGTGAGGAACTGGGCGCTGCGCTGGATGAGGGTGACTTTCCGGCCGATGCCTTCGAGGTAATGCGCCATTTCGAGGGCGATGGCTCCGCCGCCGAGCACGGCGAAGGTCTCGGGCAGCTCGGCAGCGTCGAGGATGTCATCGCTGGTCCAGCAGCCGGTTTCGGCGAGGCCGGGGATGGGTGGAATATTGGCGACGGAGCCGGTGGCGATGCAAAAGCTGCGCGCGGTGAGGGTGAAGCAGGCGCTGCCGTCACACGGGAGCACTTGAAGAGTGTGGGCGTCGATGAAGCTGGCGTGGGCGCGATGCAGGATGAAACGGCCATCTTCGAGCTGTCCCTGGCGGTAGCTGGCGAAGTCGGTGATGAGGGTGCGCTTGCGATCTCGGATGGCCGTCACGTCCACGCCCTGGGCTTGAGCTTTCAAGCCAAACTCGGCGGCGCGGCGGATGGTGAGATTGCGATCGGCGGACTCGATGAGTGTCTTGCTGGGCATGCAACCACGGAGGATGCAGAGGCCGCCGAGCTCGGGCGCTCCGTCGATGATGGCGACACGGAGGCCCTCAGAATGGGCGGTGCGGGCGGCGGCGTAACCGGCACTGCCGCCGCCGATGACGATGAAGTCAAAGTTAGGATTGCTCATGCCATCTTGAGCGTCTTCGCACCTTCGTCGATGAGCTGCCAGAATCCTTTGGACTGGCTGAGGGCTTCGTCTTCACCCCCGCCGGGAAGATTGCTACGGAAGAGGAAGTCGGCGAAGGTGCCTTTGTGAAGGACGCGATGGACGACGATGTGGCCGTCTTTGACAGAGAAGTAGATGCGATGGTCGCCCGCACGGCAGCGGTGGAATTTTTTGCCGCCGGAACGCTCAATGGCTCCGAAGCGCTTGCTGAGGATGGCGTCGTCGATGTCCGCTGGCTGGATGTTCAGGGCTTCCAGAAGCTGGAACTGAATTTGAGTCGGGAGGCGGGAGAGCTCAGCGGCGCTGATGTCGTTGAAGACGATTTGGAGCATTGACGGAGGGTAGCGACAGCGTGGGAGAACGCAAGCGCGGGGGAATTGGAGGCTAGGCGAGTGCCCCGGCCTTGGAATGGTCGAAATGATCAGCCGAAGTTGATGAAGTCGAGGTTCCGCGCGACCAAAGTGGAGTTACTGAAATCGGGCTGGAAGCGAAGAATGTTCGGGAAGACGGTGGTGATCTGGGAGTCGGTCAGGCCGAACCATTTGCCGATCATGGCTGCTTTTTGATCGACAGCGGTGGTGGGGATCCAGCGGCCTCGGTTGCCGGTGCAGTCGATGCCGCCATTGACGGTCAAATCGGGGAAACGTCCGTAGATGTTACCTCCCTTGACTGCACCACCAGCGACGATGCTGTGGCCACCCCAGGCGTGGTCGGAACCGCCGGTCTGGTCGCTCTTGTTCGGGGTGAAAGTGCGGTTGAAGTCGGAGGCGGTGAACATCATCACATTGTTCCACATGCCGATGGCTTTCATGGCATCGGAGAAGGCTTTGATGCTGCGGGAGAGGTTGTTAATGAGGTTGTACTGCCCCTGGTTCTGCCCGGTAGGGCTGGGGATTTGCGAGACGTGGGTGTCCCAGCCGCCGATCTGCACGAAGAAGATCTGGCGCTTGTTGCTCAGCACGCTGCGGCCTGCGATCAGACGTGCGACGACTTTGAGCTGGTTGCTGAGGTCCGTCTGGCCAAAGCCGCCGGGGAACCAGTTGGTCCAATGCGCGTCGAGCGTGGGATTGGGAGCGGCGGATTGGGCAAGTGCGTTGCCGACGAGGCCTTCAGTGTTGCGGGCGCTTTGCGGGACGCCGACGTAGGTTTCATCAAAGAGGCTTTCATGCGAGGCGGCGAGGATCTGCTCGAGCGCACGCAGGCGGTAGCCAGCGCTGGAGTTTTGGTAGTTGGTGCCGCTGAGCGGATCACCTGCGGTGAGGCCGCCAATGCCAGCCAGCGGGCTGTATTTATTGGCGGGCGTGGTTCCGCCGAGGTAATGCGGGTTGAGCGCAGTGTTGCGCAAAGCGGAGCCGTAGGCGGTGCTGGGTGTGCCGCCACTGAAGCCGGTGAGGGAGCTGACCGCTCCGCTGGTGTTCATGAAGTAAGGCTGCTCGGTGAGGCCGATCTGAAAGCTGTTCGTTCCGGCGATGCTGACGCTGACGCCGAGGTCGCCACTGTTCATGCCGGCGACGATTTCGGCGATGCGCCCGCCCCAGCCCTGCGAGAACGGTCTGTCTGGCAGGGATGACTGCCACTGCACCTGCTGGTCGGAGTGGGAGAAGAGCTGTGGGGGCTTCGTGCTTGCAGGGAGCGTGTTGAAGTTCGCACGCGTGATCTGCTGGGTGCCCACAAGGGTGCCGATGTTTGCAAAGAAGGCGAGATCCTTGCTGTCATTGAAGAGCGTCCTGAGCGGATAAGCACCAGGATGCAGCGCCAGATTTCCCTGCGTGTAGCCCGGACGTGAGGTGGGGTCAAACTGGCCTGCATTGAGCGGAGCTATGCGGGTGGTGACCTGCGAGGTGTCGTTGTTGGTGGTGCCGTTGAAATAGCCGTTGTTGGCGGCAGGTGAGAAATCAAACTGTGTGTCCGGTATGTTCAGCACACCGCGCCCCGCATTGTAGTCGGTACGTGCTGCCGAGCTGCCTGCGGGGATGAGGAAATTATTGGAATCTGCACCGCCGTTCAAGAACACGCAGACGAGGGCTTTGTAGTCTTCGCCGGCGCTTTGCGCCGCCGCCGAGCCGACGAGCTTGAACTGCGAAATCGTGTTCACGAGGCTGGTGAGGCCCATGGAGGCACAGCCGGTGCGGAGGAGGAAGTCGCGGCGATTGGGCTTGGAGCGGTCTTCGGTTTTGCGGAGGAAGATGTTCATGGCGGTGATGCGTGTGAAATTGGACTGGGTAGAACTATTTGGGCCGTTCCGACGGATCAGTGACTGATCAGCCCAGGCGCGCCGACGGTCATGAGATACCCACACCAGCGGACGCGGTCGCGGATGTCGGTATTGAAGGTGTCGGTGGGGGGGACTTTGGCGTTGTAAGTGCCTTCGGCGGTGTAGCGCTTGGTGGCGGGGAGGTCGGTGCCGCCGCTGTGGGCGTAGATGGCCTCAATGATGGCCTGGCGGGCATTGATGGGCGGCAGCGGGCTGGGTGGCGTGGTGTGCGGCTCGACGAGGACGGGGAATTTGGCCTTCATGCTGCCGCCGTTGAACCAGAGGTCCATTTGATCGACGACGGCCTTGCTGGCAGCCCAGTGGGCTTTTTGCAGCTTGATGTTATCGGCAGCGCTGGGCGTGGTGGGGAAGGGCGTGGGGATGGCGGCTGGGGCGTAAAGCGCTGCGAGCGTGCTGTAGAAGGTGCTGCGGTAGTGGAGGATGCTCTCGGTGTAGTCGATGACGATGTTGTCACGCTGATTACTGCCGCCCTGGTCGTTGACGAAGTACCCGTTGCTCTTGCCGATCTGCGGCGGCTGGATGAAGACCATCGGCGGATAAAGCGTGAGGGTGACATTCGTGCCCGTAGGCGGCTGGGTGTTGAGCTTGATCAGGATGGAATCGGGCGCGCCGCCTTCGGTGACGACGGTGTCGGTGCCGCCGACGTGTGTCACGTCCACACTGGCGACGTCGTTGTCCCAAACGGGCACGGTGAGTGTGGCGATGCTGGCGTTGTGGTAGAGCGGATCGGCGCTGGTGACGCTGTGGGTGATGAGGCCGTTGTGCGTGACGGCTTCGACATCGGCGTCGTTGACGGCGGTGATGGTGAGGGTCTTCGGTGCCCAATCGGCGGGCGTGAAGGTCAGGGTGCTGCTGGAAAGGCTGAGCTGCGCATTCGCGGTGGCGGTGATGACCACGTCAGAGGTCGGCGCATGGCTCAAACTGAGCGTGTAGGTATCCGTGACGCCGTTTTCGTTCGTGAGGGTGCTACCGCCGCTTTGGATGACGCTCACGCGGGAGCCGTCGTTGTCATAAACGGTGGAATTGACCGCCGTGACGGCCTTTCCATCGAAGAAGGTGTCCGCACTGGCCACGGTGGCCGTGACCGTGCCCCAGTGCAGGATGGCGGGTTCGATGACGGCGTCGTCGATGGCACGCACGGTGACGGTTTGGGCCACATTGAAGGTGCCGGAGCCGGTGGTGCCTGGAATGAAGGTGAGCGTGCTGGGGCTCACCGCTACCTGCGAGTCGCCAGTGAAGGTCACAGTGACGTTTGAGGTCGGCTGCTGGCTCAAGACGACGGTGAAGGTGTCCGTCGTGGTGCTTTCGGTGACGCTGGTGAAGCCGCTACTCTCAGTAATGCGCACGACGTTGGCGGCGGCGTTGTTGTCGTTGTCCGTGATGATGTGCGTGACGCTCGGCACAGTCAGCGCGGTGTATTCGGCGGCTGAGCTGGCATTCACGCTGACGGTGATCGGCGTGAGGTGGCGGAGCTCAGCGCTGGTATCATCGACGGGGAGTGTCCAAAGCGTCTGTGCGGTATTCCAATTCGCCGAGGTAAAGGTCAAGCTGGCCGTCGTGGCGGCTCCGACGGTGCTGGTGGTGCTCAGGCGGCTTTGCGAGCCACCATTGAAGTCGAGCACGACATTGGCCGTGGGCATCTGGGTGAGGACGACGGTGAAGCTGTCCGTCGTTCCGTTTCCTTCGGTCGTGGCGGTGGTGCCGCCGCCTTCCACGATGCTGACGCCGACGGAATCGTTGTCCGTGACCTGCACGAGCACCGGCGGGACGAAACTGCCATTGAAGTAGCTGTCCGTGCTGGCGACATTGAAGCCGATGACGCCGCTGTGGACGGTGCTTTCGACATCGGAGTCGTTCACGGCGGTGACGGTGACAGTTTGCGCGGCGGTGGCGGTGCTGCTGAAGGTCAACGTGGCCGGAGAGACGGTGATCTGGCCGTTTGGCACGAGGGTGACGGTCACGGTGGTGCCGGTGGCGGGATTGCGGCCGTTCATGCCGACAGTGAAGGTGTCGCCGACGTTTGGCGTGCCGCTATTGCCAGGGGAGCCGCCCTCTTTGACCTGGGTGAAGATATTCGTCTGTGTGACGGCCAGCGCTGGGTCATTGTCATCGACGGTGACGACGACGACGGGCGAATTGACCCTGTTGTAGGTCGGGTCGGTGCTGGTGATGTTGTGCGTGATGGTGGCGACGCCGCCATTCGGCTCGGCGGTGGCGTCATTCGTCGTGGTGACGGTCACCGTAATCGGCGTGTTCCAATTCGCGTCGGTGAAGGTGAACGGGCCGGCGGGCGAGACCTGGATGCCGGTGCTGCTGGGCGTCAGTGTGACGGTGCTGGTGCTGCCTGCATCCGGCCTGCGGCCAAGGGCGATGGTGTAGCTGTCCGTGGTGCCGTTTTCATTCACGACGGTGCTGCCGCCGCTTTCGGCGATCACGATGCGGGAGTCGTCGTTATCAATGACGGTGACGGGCAGCACGGGTGCGGTTGTGCCGTTGTAGTTCGTGCCACTGCTCTGCGACATGGCATTGATGACCACAGGCGGGATCTGCGGGGCGGTGATGGTGACGCTTGGTGCCGAGGTGTAGCCCAAACCGGGATGAGTGATGACGATGGAGTCGATTTTGCCATCCGATGTGAGTTTGGCGACGCCCGTAGCGGTGATGCGGGCGACTGGCGCGGCGATGGTGACAGTTGGCGCGGCGGTGTAGCCGGAACCTGCATTTGTGATCGTGATGGACTGCAACTGGCCGTTTGCATTCACCGTGGCCGCGCCGGTGGCGGTGGTGCCGGAGGTCGGAGCGCTGAAGGTCACCAAAGGAGCCGCAGTGTAGCCTGCGCCGATGTTGCTCAACGTGACAGAAGCCACGCCATCTCCCGAGAGGATGGCGGTGCCAGTGCCTGTGACAGCAGCAGCAGGAGCGCCAAAAGACACCCCAGGCACGCCGACGTAGCCGTGACCCGGATTCGTGATGGTGGTACCAGTGACCTTGAAGCTCGAGAAGGCCGCCGAGGCACTGGCGGGGAGGGGCGGAGCGTCGGAGGTGAAGCCCATCAGGATGCCTTCATTGAGGAAATCGTCATTCGCCGTGACGGTGACGGTTTGCGGACTGTTCCAAAGGATGCCGCTGCCGCCGGTGGGCACGAAAACGATGGTGGAAGGGCTGAAGCTGAGCTGTGGGGAGCTGAGCGTGACACTGACGGGCGCGTTCGGATTCGTGCGCAGGGCCACGGTGATGGTGTCGGTGAAGTCTCCTTCCATCACACGGGTTTCCGTGCCGCTGTGGCGAAGAATGATGCTGTCGTCATCATCCGCGATATGCGAGGTGACGAGCGGGATGGGCATGCCTGCGGTGTAGCCGCCCGCAGTGGCCACGGTGTGAACCACTCGGCCCCAGTGCGGGCCTTCGCCGGTGGCATCGTTGTTGCCACGCACGACGACGGTTTGGGGAACATTCCAGCCGCCGGTGCTGCCGGAGACGGCCTGATTCGTGGTGGGGGTGAAGACGCGGGTGTAGGTGGTGCCAAAGGTGGTGCTGGTGCCGGTTTGATTCACCTGCACGCCGTTTCCAGTGACAGTGACGGTGACATTCGCCGTAGGGGCGCTGGTGAGGGCGATGGTGTAGCTGTCCATGCCGGCGGATAGAGCGGGGGAAATGACACTGGCAGACGTTTCCGCCACATCGGTGAAGCTGTCGGTTTCGGCAATGACCACGCCGATGCCGCCGTCGTTGTCGTTCACATTGACGGGCACATCGGCGGTGACGAGGCCGTGATAGTTTGCCGAAGTGCTGCTGCTGGTCGTGATGATGATGCGATCATTGGCGGTGCCAATGTTTTCCACATCCGTATCCTCGACTGCCGCGACGGTGATGGGCTGGTTCACGCTCCAATTGGCATCCGTGAAAGTCAGCGTTGCCGGAGAGACGCTGGCCTCGCCATTCGCAGTGGCAAAAGACACCTCCACGCTCGCTCCCGGCGGCAACGGCGAGGATAGGCGGATATTGATTACATCCGTGACGCCACCTTCATGCACCCAGGTGCCGGAGCTGCTCTCGGAGACGACGAGCTGATCATTCTTCGGCTCGTTTTCGACAAAGCTAACCGGTGTGGGAGCCACGGCGATACCACCGTATCCCGGCGCGGTGGCTGTGACGGCATAACGCACGCCACTATAAGCCATCTGGCTGATATGCTGGTTGTTCACGCCCACCATCGTGACGGTGATGCCGGTGTTCCAGTTGGTACTGTCCAGCAAGATCGTCGCAGGCCAACCGAGGAGCGTGGAGCCACCGTTGGTGGAGAAGCGCACCGCCGGCGTGGCGCTGCCATTGCGGAAAATGAAGTCCGCTCCACTGACTCCCGGCGCAGTGCTCATCGGCCCGAGTGTCATCCAGGTGTAGTTGTAGAGGTGATTGATCTTGGATACCTCGGCAGCCTCGGTGGCAGTCTGCATTTCTGGAGCAAAAAGGCCTGCCTGCGAAAGCTTGCCCGGCACGGTGAAGTCAGGGTAGAACCAGTTGAAGACTGAAGGCGCATCAAGCGGCGACTGACCTAGATTCGTACGCAACGATTCGATACGGAAGCGGAACGGTCCGTCAGGCCATGCGGCGGGTTTAGCCGGTGGGGAGAGATTGTAGGAGCCAAATTTCGCGAGTTCCGTGGCGGGATACTTCGCCATCGGCGCGTCGGTTTCAGAAAAGCCGGTCTCCATCGTGGTAAGCAGGCTCACCGGAGCCCCCGAGTAGGCTTTAAACTGGCGCAAGATGTGCGCGAAGTGGATCATCGGCTCCTTGATCTTGCCGTGGGAGATGGCGGTGTCCGCGAGCTGGAGGCTGCGGGCCTCGTAATCGAGCAGGATGGCCTTTGCCACTGCACCGAGGTTGCCGTTGCTGTCACGGTAAGCTTTCTGCACGCGGTAGATGTAGCCAGCGGAGGGGTTTGAGGTGACGAGGCGCTGGATGAGCCAGCGGGAGATATTGATCGGCGTGTTTGTGTGACCGGGACGTGAAGGAGAAACCTCGTCGTAGGCCGGATAAGTCGAGTCGCTGCTGCGACCGGCGAGCATGTCGTGGGCTTTGATGACTTCCTCCATGGCCTTCGTATGCGTGACGGCATCGCTCATCGCAGTGATGTTCGTGAGCGGCAGCGGAAGTTCCCCGTGCTTGCCTGCAAAGAGCGTCTTCGCATTGAAGTCATGGAAAGTTGTGGTCGTCGTGATGACAGGTGCAGTCAGACGTCCGATGGCGACCATGGGTGTCGTCCAGGGTGCCTGCCAGTACCAGTGACCGTCCTGTCTGCCGAACCAGATGTTGTTCCCGCTGCCATTGGGATAAGTCGTGGGAGAGATGCGCTGGTCTGTGGTGGTGACACCGCCATAGCCGACATTGATACCTGCCCGGACCGTTCCGTGGCGTGCACCGTGCGAGAAGCCGGTGAAGACTCGCGCCATCTCGGAGATGTCGTTGTTATCATAAGTTGCGATGGGCAGGCCCTCGCTGCTCAGAATGAGGCTTCCATCGGGGTGCCGAAGCACCAGACCGATGGAGAAGAGCTGCATGATTTCACGCGCGTAGTTTTCATCCGGGCTGATGATGATGCCGCCGCCCGCGTCATAAGTGGCGCGATTGGCGATGCTGGTGAGGTAGATGCCCATCATTGGGTTCAGCGTCACCTTTTCCAGCAGGTCGCGGTATTTGCCGAAAGCCCCTTGGGCAAGCATGTCCCACCAGTTCGCCGCGCCGTAGTGCCACTGGAGCACGCCAGCGTCGCGCTCGGAAATCACGCAAATTTCGCTCAGTGCCTGGGCCATTCGCTGGCGCAACTGATCCTGGCTCTGGAGTACTATGGTCCACCATTCACGGCGGCGGTTGGGGGAATTTTGCGGGTAGTTGCCGCCGGGATCGTTTGTGTTCGGGCTGCCGCTGTTGGCCACGGGCATTCCATTCACATAGGTGACTCCAACGGTGCCACCCGCCTGGAGCGGGTCGTTGTTGTAATTGATTGGTTTGTTCCCGCGCAAGGCGAATTCCTCCATGTCCGCAGCCACCACGAGTTGTTGGTAATTGATCGAAGGCGTAAGCGCGGGATTCATCTGCCGGTCCATCCACGCAGAGAGGCCGTCGATGTAGGTGCCGCCACCAGCGATGGCCGCATCACACTCGGCGCGGATCTCGGTATAAAGCGCCGTCGTGCCACCCATCGTGGCCTGGTTCATGAAGCGCCAGATTTCCCGCTCCAACGCGTCGCCGGAGGGTGGCTGCCACCCTGCACCGATGACGGGAGCTTTAAGGTCATCGTTATTCGGGTCAAACGAGGTCGAGCCGACCGCCTTGTTGAAGTAGCCAAAGATTTCTTTGTTGGAAAAATTGGCGCTGCTAATCGCGCAGCCAAGACTGCCGCCAACCAAGGCATCGAGAAAACCCTGGTCAGACGACATGAAGCCCGGCTTGTAAACGACGTTGTAGTTGAAACCAGATACCTGACCATTCGGCAGGGCGGGCGCGAGGTCCTGGTCCGGGCCATAACGGATGTAGGCCGTGTTTTGCTCGGAACTGAGGTTGTTAAAGACGACGGAGATCGAGGCGCTCGTGTTGTCTCCATTGAGGAGAGCGGTGGCGTAACCTGATGCGGTGGAGACGATGCCTTCTTCACGCCCGAGGAAAGCGACGTAGAGCTTGCGATTGGCGGCGTTGTTCGGGTCAGCGTCTTTCAGGCTGATGGTGGCAGATGGGACGGCGATGCCTGCGGGAGCTCCGGGTAGGGCGATGCTGACTTTGAGCATCTCGGGCACTTCTTCCACAGCGTCAGGAGCAGCAGCGACTCGGGCCACGGTGTATGGGACAGTGGTGCCTTCGTTTGCGGGAAGGGTGACGCTATTGGTAGCAGAGCCAGCAAGGTTTTTGAAAATGTAGTCCCCCGCACTGGCGTTGCTTTTGGTGACATCAGAAGTTCCTGGCAAGCCAGCCAGTTCGACGGTGAGTGGCATGGTGCCGTAGGTACGGCGAAGTTGGATGGTGGCGTGGGTGCCCTCTTTTTCATAAGCCTCGGCGACGCCTGGGCTGGCCGTGAGACTGAGGAGTGACTTCAT
The DNA here is from genome assembly GCF_044378005.1 of Prosthecobacter sp. Taxonomy (GTDB): domain Bacteria; phylum Verrucomicrobiota; class Verrucomicrobiia; order Verrucomicrobiales; family Verrucomicrobiaceae; genus Prosthecobacter. Next base: position 19,187 of record NZ_JBILYB010000066.1, on the reverse strand, counting down.
GGTTTCGAGGTCACTCGCAGCACCACCAGAGGCATTCGAGGCGACATCGGTCCCGAGCTTGGCCTCCGCCCAGTCGGAGACGCCGTCATTGTCGGCATCGTGATCTTTTGATTCGATGCGGTAGAATCGATACTCTGTGGCCGGAGGTTTGGGGAAGACCAGACTGTCGGGGCCATCCGCGATGGCGATTTTGCTGATGCCTGCAGATTCGCTCCACTGGCTGCCAGGTTCGCCTGGGGGCGGACCACCAGGGCTGCTGGACTGCCAAAGCTGGTATTCCTTTCCCTTCTTGGCCTCGAAATTCATGATGATATTCGTTCCACCGATGATCATGTTTCCGACTTTAAGACAGTCATTTGCCTTACGCGGATCACTGCCAGCGATGCACTCGACAAGATTGGGGCAGCCATCAAAGTCTTCATCTCCGTCTGGCAAGAGACCCCAACCACCGTACACAGCCTGCCAGAGATCGTCGAGACCATCTGCGGGGGTCTGACCAGGACCGCTCGAATAGTCATCCACGATGGCCTGGGCGCTGGACGTGAACAGCAAAAGCAGAAGTGCTGAAGCGGAAGAAAGAAGTGTGCGTAGGATCGAGTGCATGGTCTCAGATGCAGTAGCAAATGGGTTGGAAAAATAATCCGGCGTGCTGCGAATATTGGCACGAAAATAGCGGATTTTGTTATTCGAAGTCAATTCTGCAATGCCCTGACGCAGAAATTATTACGGCATCTCGCCCGAGGCGGGCGGAGTAGCTCCAAAGCCTCCTGGGCTGGGATTTACGATCACATCGTCGGGAGTGAAGAGTTGTTTATCAGGCCCGGCGGATCGAATTTCCATGGAGTTCCCCGAATTTGGGTGAAACCACAGGGGCTCTCCCCAGCGGTCCACCAGTTTTCCATTCTTCACCGCACGGTGATTTTGGGGGAACACGCGACCTTTTTGACCCGGATACTGGGTGCCGGAGATAGCGGCAGTGATGTCAGCGTTGTCGCCGATTGGCTGCCCACCAGTGGCACGAGCATATGTTTCCAGAAATTCAGCAACGACCTCCAGATCCCTCTGAGGGCCATGCTCGTCGGAGTGGAGACTGTCCGCCTTGGCCTGAAGTTCGAAATCGACTCCCCCAGAGGAATACTTGGGACTGACGACCGGGCCACTAGGCCCCGGTGCGGGGAGAACAGGCTCGGCAGGCTGGGGAGAAGGGCTTTTATTTTTCCTTGATATCGCCTCGACGAGTTCCGGCGAACTAAGTGCAGAAAACATCCATGCCACAACGACCGCGAGGACGATCAGAAGCAGGGTCAGAACGTAGGGACCAGGGCGTTTTGGAAGCACAGCCAGGATAGATTTCAAATTTCATAAGCCAGACCTCAACAGAGAAGTCTGGCATTCATGAAACACGCGGAGACAGACCTCCCAAAGTTGAAACCTTGAACTTAAGATCAAACGGTGAAGTCGATGAAGTCGAGATTCTTGTTGATGAGGGTGCCGTTGGTCAGGTCTGCCTGGAAGCGGGTGAAGTTTGGCAGCACGGTCTGAATCTGACCGTCTGAGCAACCGAACCACTTCGAGATGCTGGCAAAGACCTGATCGGTGGAGGTGCTGGGGATCCAGCGCCCACGGTTGCCAGTGCAGTCGATGCCGCCATTGACGGTGAGAGTGGGGAACTTGCCACAGATCTGGCCGCCTTTGACCGCTCCACCTGCAACGAACATGTGACCACCCCAGGCGTGGTCGGAGCCAGCGCTGTTGTCGCTCTTGTTTGGTGTCAGGGTGCGGTTGAAGTCGGAGGCGCTGAAAAGCATGACTTTGTCCCACATGCCGATGCCTACCATGGCGTCGCGGAAGGCGCGGATGGCGCGGCTCATCTGATTCACGAGACCGTAGTGACCTGCGGTGGTCTGCCCTGGAATCTGGGTGGTGTGGGTGTCCCAGCCACCGAGCTGGACAAAGAAAATCTGACGTGTGTTGCTCAACTGGCTACGCCCAGCGATGAGACGTGCGACGACTTTCATCTGGTTGGCGATGTCTGGGATGCGGGGATTGAAGAGGCCGTTCTGGAACCAGTTGTTCCAATGCACATCGAGCGAGCTGGTGCCGTCAGGGTTCGCGGTTTGTGCCAGGGCGTTGCCGACGAGACCTTCGGTGATGCGAGCACTTTCAGGAGCGGTGTTGTAGCCTTCGTCAAAGAGGCTGGCGTGTTGCATGGCCATGATTTGCTCGATGGCTCGCAGCCTCCAACCGGCGGCGTTGTGCTGGTAGTTCGTGCCGGAGAGCGGATCGCCACCAGTGCGGAGAGCTGCTAATGGATCGTATTTGTTGGAGGGGACAGAAACGGCGTTGTTATAGTGAGGCTGGAGGGCCGTGTTCCGCAGGCTGCTGCCATACGGATGCGCGGTCGTGTTGAAACCGGAGAGCGCGGAGACGCTGCCGGAGCTGTTCATGAAATAGGCGGGCTGGTCGTAGGCGACCTGGAAGCTATTCACCCCAGCGATGGAGACCGACATGCTGAGATCACCAGCATTGAGACCTTGCAGGAGGTCGGCGATCTTGCCGCCCCAGCCGCGTGAGAAGGGCACGTCTGGCAGGGATGACTGCCACTGCACCTGCTGATCAGAGTGGGAGAAAAGCTGCGGCGGCTTGGCGGCGGCAGGCAGGGTGTTGAAGTTCGCGCGGGTGACGGCCTGTGTGCCGACAAGTGTGCCGACATTGGCGATGAAGCTGAGATCGCCGTCGGCGAACATGGTCTTCAGCGGATAAGCCCCGGGATGGAGAGCCATGTTGTTGCCGGTATAGCCTATGCTCGGATCATAGGCACCGTCATTGAGTGTGTCGATGCGCGTACTCACCGCAGCGGTGCTGTTGGCTGTGCCATTCCAGTAGCCGTTGGCGGCATTGGCGGGCGTGAAGTCAAAGCTGGCATCCGGGATGGACAGCACCGTGGCACCACGGCCCGACTCATAGGCGGTGCGGGCAGTACTGGCTCCTGCTGGAATGAGCAGGTTGTTGGAGTCATTCCCACCATTGAGGAAGAAGCAGACGAGCGCTTTGTAGTCCCCAGCTCCCGATGCCGCTGCTGAGCCGATCAGCTTGAGCTGGGCGAGACTGTTCACGATGGAGGTCAGTCCGAGCGATGCGGCACTGCTTTGGAGCAGGAAATCGCGACGGTTCGGTTTGCTGCGATCTTCTTGTTTGCGAATGAAAATGTTCATGAGGGATGTTCTCGGTTCGAGGTTCTCAGTGGTTTAAAAATCAATGGCTGACGAAGCCGGGCATGACGGTGGAGTTCAGGTAGCCGATCCAGCGGCAGCGATCTCGGATCTCATTGGCAAAGGTGGTGTTCGGTGGATTCTTCGGATCAAACACGATCTCAGGCTCGTAGCGTGTCGCTCCAAGGCTGTTGGTGCCACCATTGAGTTGATAGATGCACTCCATGAGTGCCTGACGTGGATTGACTGCTGGCAGCGGAATGGGCAGGGCTTGATTCGGCTCGATGAGAACTGGATAGCGGGCCTTCAAGCTGCCGCCAGCCCACCAGAGATCGGTTTTGTCCACGATGGCCTTGGTAGCAGCCCAGTGAGCGTTTTGCAGATTCACATCGCTCGGCACGAGGGGAATGGTGCCGACGCCATAGACGCCTTCGAGGTGGTCGTAGAAGGTGTTCCGGTAGAGCAGGATCAGCTCTGTGTAGTCCATCACGATGCGGTCCTTCTGTTGGTTGGAGCCAGCCAGGTCACTGGTGAAGTAGCCGACCTGCTTGGCATACGCTGGCGGTGGGATGATATAAACTGGCGGCGTGAAGGTGACGGTGACGTTCGCGCTCGGTGCCTGGCTGAGGGCGATGGTGAAGCTGTCATTGGCTCCAGCTTCAGTGACAGTGGTGTTTCCACCGCTCTCAGTGAGAAGCACCTGCGGCCCATCATTATCCGTGATGCTGGCCGTGATCACTGGCACCGGCAGACCGCTGAAGGCGAGGTCCGCGCTGACGGCATTCCCGTGGGTGATGGTGCTGGTGTGATTGCCCTCGGTAGTGCCGTCGTTCACCGCGCTGATGGTGATGGTCTGCGGCACGCTCCAGTTGCCTGAGGTAAAGGTCACGCTGGGGGAGGAGACGGTGCTCTGAGCATCCGGCGTGATGCTCACGGTGACATCCGCCGTTGGAGCCTGACTGAGCACGATGTTATAGGTGTCAGATGTGCCAGTCTCTGTGATCAGCGTGCTGCCACCTGATGGGATGATGCGCACCGCTGGGAACTCATTGTCCGTGATGAGAGGCACGACTTTGTAGAGCGGCGAAACGTTGTTGAATGTCGTATCCGTGCTGGAGGAGGTGTGAGTGACTTCGCCGCTGTAGTGGATGAAGGATTCCACCAAAGCGTCATCGATGGCGCGGATGGTCACCGTCTGGTGAGTCATCCAGTTGGCTGGCGTAAAGGTCAGCGTGACCGTGGAGCCATAGACCAAAGTGCCACCGACAGGCACTGGAGGTGCAATTTCAAGCTGCGCATTCGCCGTGGCGACGACGGTAACATCAGCGGTCGGAGCACGGTTGAGTGCGACGGTGTAGCTGCCAGTGTTGCCGTTCTCATGAATGTTTGGGCTGCCGACAAACATGATGCGTGGCGTCTCCGTGGAGAGCTGGCTGACAGCCACCTGATGGATAGTCTGAGCATTGAAGTTGGTGTCACCGCTGGCCGAGGTGTGGCTGATGGTCACGGTGCGGGCGCGCTCGGCATCAATGCTGTTGTTCACGCCTGTTAGGGTGAAGAACTGCGGCGTGTTGAAGTTGCTGTTGTTGAAGACCAGCGTGGCTGGGCTAATAGCAAGGCCAGCAGCGGCAAACCCACCGGTCACGCTCGGGGTGATGGTGACGGTATTCGCACCCGAGGGAGCGCTGCGCAGCACGATGCTGTAAGTGTCGCTCTTCGAGCCGTCCTCATGCACGCGGGTTTCGAGGCCGGTGTAGCCGACGATGATGCGGTTGTCGTCATCGGTGATGTTGTTCAGCACGGTCTGAAGACTGAGCGTGGAGGTTCCGGCGTTGTTCGCCGCATAACCTGTGGTGTCCGTGGTAGAGGCGACGTTGATCGCGTGAGTGATGTTAACTTGATGATTGCCTTCGACACTCGTGTCTTGAGTGGCAAGAACGGTGACGACCTGCGGCACGTTCCAGTTGGTGGCATTGAAGGTGAAGCTCTTGGCTCCTGTCGTGGCGTCATTGAGGGTTGTTCCCGTGCCTGGTGTTGCAGTGACGACAACATTGCCATTCGGCGCGTTGTTCAACACGATGCTGTAGGTGTCCGTCGCCCCGCCTTCGACGGTGCTGGTGATGCCACCCGTTTGGGAGATGGTCACCGCCGGACCTTCGTTGTCCAAAATGTTCACGGTGTGAGTCGGCGCGATGCCGAAGTAAGTGGGATCTCCAAAGCAGCGGAACTGAATGTTTTGAGCCTGATTGTAGGCTGTGTTCCCAGCTGCGGCGAGAGCGACATCGTTGAAGGCATCATCAATGGCGCTGATCACCACGGTTTGCGGCACGTTCCAGTTGGTGGAATCAAAGTAGAAGGTGCTCTGGTTGAAGCCCATCTGGATATTGGCATCGAGTGTGACCGTGACGGGGAAAACCGGCGGGCTGGCCAGATAGATCTCCACGCTGTCCGTCTCACTGCTACCTTCGGTGACCCAGGTATTGCCATTGGTGGGCTGGGTTTCATTGCTGCGGATGGAGCCGCCGCTTGCCACGATGATCAGATTTTCATTCCGGCGATGGTTATCCGTGATGTAGTTGATGACCGGATTATTCACCGCCTTGAAGCCATCATAGGTCCAGCCTGTGAATCCAGCATAGGCGGCGTCAGAGCCTGTAGTGCGGGCGGTCACGCTGACGTTATAGACTTCGCGGCCTTCATTGATCATATCGCCGATGGCGGTGACGTTGAAGGACTGCGGTGTGCTCCAGTTGGCTGTGGTGAAGGTCAGCGAGGCTGGCACGGTGGCCTCAGCGGTGTTGCTGGAAACGAGATCCACGATGACGCTGGAAGCGGGTGCCTTCGTGAGCACCACTGTTATGCTGTCCGTGCCGCCTTCCGTGGGCTGCGTGTTGCCGTTACTCTCAAACAACGCGATGCCGTTCGCGTCGTTGTCGCGCACGGGGATATTCATCGGAGTGTTGCGCGGATTATTGAAGAAGGGGTCCGTGCTGGTGATGACGAAACGCAGAAGGCTGTTGTGCAGAGCCGTCTCCGTCAGCAGAGCATCTGCAGGTGTGTCCACTGCTGTGACAGTGACCGTCTGATTGGTGCCGCTGTTGCCACTGGTGAAAGTCAGCGTGGATGGAGAAACCGTGACCTGACCGTCGGTAACGAGTGTCACGGTCACGTTCGCTGTCGGAGTGCGGGCGAGGTTTACGGTGAAGGTGTCGGAAGCCCTCACCAGAGTGTCCGTGCTATTCCCCACGGCCCCGCCTTCAGCCACAGTGGTCCAGCCATTGCTGTGACCGAGATTCAGCGGGGTGAAGTCATTGTCGATGACCGTGGCGGCGATGGCCTTGGTCTTCACACCATCATAAGCGATGTCGGTCGAGTCCACGACCACGCCAATGTTCGTGAGCGTGTCAGGCTCCACAGTGGCGTCGTTGATGGCAGTGATGGTCACCGTTTGAGCGACATTCCAGTTCGCTGAGGTAAAGGTCAGCGAGGTGGGGGAAACCAGAGCCTGGCCACTGGCGGTCAGGTTGACCGTCACATTCGCCGCAGGTTGCTGACGCAGAGAGATGTCCACCGTATCGGTAGATCCGCCCTCAACGACGGTGGTGTCTGGGCCTGAAGTCACGATGTTCAGACCCGCATTGTCATTGTCCAAAATGGTGACGCCGATAGCGCTGTGCGTCACGCTCCAGTAGTTGTTGTAACCGGTGTCAGCCACATTGGCTGAGGTGGCCGTCGCGACGATGGCGGCATTAGCCGAGAAAGGAGGGGTAATCGTTACTGTAGGAGCCGAGGTGTAGCCTGAGCCCGCAGCCGTGATCGTTACTCCAGTGATTCTTCCATCTGCAGACAGAACAGGGAAGCCTGCCGCACCACTTCCATTACCACCAGAGAAGCTTACGATAGGCGGCACGGTATAGCCTGCGCCCTGATTGGTGATCGTGATGGCAGTGACCGTGTTGCTCGTGATGCTGCTGGTGGCGGTGGCAGTCGTCGGAATCGCATTTGGCGTGAGCGGCATCATACGGCCCTCATTCAAATGGTCATCCAGCGCGGTGACGGTGACGGTCTGCGCCGCATTCCACAGTGTTTCGCCCACGCCAGGAGTGCCACCGGTGGGGTGGAAGACGAGGTTAGTGGGCGTGCAGCGGACGTGGTTGGAGCCGAGGTTCACAGTGACCGGCGAGGTAGGATTCACACGCAGCATGACGGTGAAGGTATCTGTGACGCCACCTTCCTGCACGATGGTCTCGCCATCGTTGGGGGTCATGATGATGCGGTTGTCGTCGTCGATGTGCTTCGCCACGACTGGCTGCACAGGATTGGCGGTGAGGTAGCCGCCAAGATTGGCGGTGATGTTGAGGATCGTGTTGTTCGTGGGGTTCTGATCGAAGGAGCCTTCGGCGGTGGTGTCAGCATTACCGCGCACGCGGACTTCCTGAGCGACATTCCAGTTCGCAGTCGTGAACGTGCGGGTGACTGCCGCACCAGCAGTGCCATAGGTCGTGCCACCATTGGTGGTATTGAGCTGTACTTGCGTGTTGGAAGGCGTGATCGTGACGGTGACACTGGCCGAGGGCAGCTTCGTGAGCACGATGTTGAAGTTGTCCACGACATTGGCAAGCACCGTCGTCTGCGAGGAACTTTCACCGATCACAGTATCCGTGCCGACCTCAGTCACGAGCACGTCATAGCTGCTAGCCCCATCATCATTGTCCACGACGCCGACCGGAAGTGTGGCCGTGAGACCATTGTAGCTCGCTGCGGTGCTGCTGGCAGTGAAGGTGAGTGTGTCACTGCCAGCACCAGGAGCTTCCGTCGTCAGGTCTTGCACCGCTGTGACGGTCACAGTCTGTGCCGTGTTCCAATTAGCATTCGTGAAAGTCAGACTGGCTGGCGCAAAGGTGATCTGGCTGCCCACGCTCGGCGTGACCGTGACACTCGTTCCCGCTGGCGGTGGCGCGTGGAGGCGCACGCTGACGGTGTCCGTCTTGCCACCTTCCTGCACCCAAGTGTTAAAGGAAGTATGCTCAGCGCGGATGCCTTCATTCGGCGTCTCATTGTCCTGGAAGCCGATGGTCATCGGCTGCACGGGGATCTGATCATACCCTGCGGCACCACTGACGACGAAACGCAGCAGGCTGTTGTCCATATTCGTCAGCCAGTTGGTATTGCCACCCACGACGGTGACGGTCTTTGCTCCGAAGTCCGCAGGCGAGAAAGTCACGGAGTTCACAAACGTCGCCCCCCCATCCAGCGAGAGACGCACCGCCGGGGTCGCGTTGCCGTTGTTCAGGATGAAGTCAGAAACATTGCTGTCCGCACCGGGCTGGATGTTCATGCCGGTCAGGTTCGACATGGTGAAGGCGTAAAACATGTTCACCTTCGCCACGACACTGGCTTCCGTATTGATCTGAAGTTCTGGGGCAAAGAGGCCCGCCTCAGCCATCGGCCCAGGTACCACGTAGTCAGGCAGGAACCAGTTGAAGACAGACGGTGCGCGCTGCGGACTTTGACCGATGTTTCCCGTCAGATCGCCGAAGCGGTAGCGGAATGGCCCGGAGGCCCAGCCAACAGGCAGCGAGGGTGGATTGACATTGTCCGTGGAGAACTTGTTGTATTCAGAAACCGGGTAAGCCGAGGGCATCGGCGTGTCAGAGCCGGACATGTTCGGCGTGCTGTCGCGCAGGATCGAAACCGGAGCGCCGGAGAATGCACGCAGAGTGCGCAGCATGTTGGCGAAGGCGACCAGCGGCTCCTTCACCTTGCCATGAGAGATTGAGCTGTCCGCGTGCTGGAGAGAGCGTGCCTCGTAGTCGAGCAGGATGGCTTTCAAAACCGCACCCATATTGCCATTCGTGCTCCGGTAGGCCTGCTGCACGCGGTAAATGTAACCCGTGGATGGATTCGAGGACACCAGACGCTGAATCAGCCAGCGGGAGATATTCACCGGAGTATTGGTGTGCCCGGGGCTGACCTGAGTGCCCAGTCCATAGCTGGACTGAGAAGGATCACCCGCGAGGGCATTGTGCGCCTCTGTCAGGTCCAGATCCGCCAGCGTATTGCAGGTGCGGTCATTGGCACCACGTCCCAGGCCGGGCAGCGTGCGCATGGGGATGTCATACTGACCGTGTTTGCCAGCCAGCAGACGCTTAGAGACACCTGACACAGGCGTGCTCGTGTCTGGATCGACGTACTGATTGAAGTCATGGTAGTAAATACTGCCGTTCACGGTCGCCGTGGCATCACTGATGCGTGCGATCACCTTCATCGGATTGATCCACGGTGCCGCCCAGAAGAGATGGTCGTCTCTGCGTCCGAACCAGACATTGTTTTCAGCGGAGAAGTTCGCCGCCGTCACCGAGTCATTGTAGTTTTGGACGACGAGGCTGCTGGCGCGGTTGTTCGAGCTGTTATTGAAGACGAGATTCGTCCCATTCCAGGCCGAGGTGTAGCTGATCGCGTGGCGTGCTCCGTGGGAGAAGCCGGTCATCACTCGGGCTAGCTCCGTGATGTCACGCTGATCATAGGTCGGGATCGGAAGACCCGCTGCATCCAGCACCAGACTGCCGTCAGGATGGCGCAAAACCAGACCGATGGTGAAGAGCTGCATGATCTCACGCGCATAGTTTTCATCTGGGCTGACGATGATCCCGCCGCCGGCATCATAGGCCGCGCGATTCGACATGTGGGAGAGGTAATTTCCCATCATCGGGCTGTAGGTCACCTTTTCCAAAAGCGTGCGATACTTCCCAAAGGCCCCTTCGGCCATCATGTCCCAGTAATGGGCGCAGCCATAATGGCGATCCAGCGTCGTCTGATCCGCCTCGGAGATGATGAGGATCTCACTCAGCGCCTGGGTGAATCTCTGCCGCACCTGATCCTTGGATTGCAGGATCATCGACCACCATTCGCGGCGGCGGTTCGGGCCGGATTGAGGGTAGTTGTTTCCGGCAAAGTTGTTATCCGCCGTGGTACTCACGATAGGGTTGCCAGCCGCATCAAAGGTCACCGCATAGCGAGTGCCGTTAAAGCTCGGATCATTCGTGTAAGTGTAGGCCTTGTTCCCGCGCAGCTCGAATTCTTCATTGTCCGCCGCCATCACCAACGTGCGGAAATTCACCGTCGGCGTCAGCGCCGGGTTCATCTGTTCATCCAGCCAGTCAGACAGACCCAGAAGGTAGGCATCCATCCTCTGTTGGGCCGTTGGGCTCACACCGAGCGCACCGATACGTGCGTCCACCTTCGCGCGGATCGCCGTGTACATCGCCTGTGTGCCGCCCCAGGTGGACTGGGACATAAAGCGCCAAATATCCCGCTCGATCTGTGCTTCTGTCAGCGTCTGGAAGTCTGCCGAGCCCGTGGCAGGGGCATCTTGTGGTGTGGTGAAGTTCGTCGTGCCGTTTGCCTTGTTAAAGTAGCCGAAAAGTTCCTTATCGGAATAGTTCGCCGTGGTGATAGCGCAGCCGATGTTCCCACTCGCCAGAGCGGTCAGGAAAGCCTGGTCCGTGACCAGTTGGCCCGGCTTATATTCCACATCATAGACAAAGCCAGACACCTGGCCATTCGGCAGCGCGGGAGCCAGATCATTGTTCGGGCCGTTGCGGATGTAGGCTGTGTTTTGCTCCGAGCTCAGGTTGTTGAACGTCACTGAAATGGAAGCGCTCGTGTTATCGCCATTCACCAGCGCCGTCGCATAGCCACTGGCCGTGCTCGTCACCCCGGCTTCACGGCCCAGATAGGCCACGTAGAGCTGCTGATTGGACGGATTCGCCGGATCAGCATCCGAGATTGTCACCACTGCACTCGGGCCTTCCAATCCCGTGCCACCAGGCAAATTGAAGGTCACCTTCAGATATTCCGGCACCTCCTCCAGCGCATCCTGGGCTGGCGTCACATTCACTTCATAGGCGGCACCACCTGCTGCGCCGGCGTTCGCTGGGATGTTCACCATCCCCAGCACCGCATCCGTCGGAGAGGCATCTGCTTTCGTGGCGCTCGGCGTAGCCCCTTCACCCGTCAGGACGATTCCGTTCAGCGGCATCACTGGTGTAGAACTACCCACCGGAGGCCAGGTGCGGGAAAGGCCAATCTTTGCAGGCACCGCCACAGCACCAGCTCCCAGCGACTTATCATCCCGCTCATAGCCCGTCGGCACCGTCGGCGTCGCCACCAGGGACATCATGGAGTGCAGTGTGTCTGCATAAGTATAGCCAGCCCCAGAGTTGCTGACTCCAGCGTCACTGCCCATCTGCCCCTCCGCCCAGTCGCTCACTCCGTCTCCATCTCGGTCGGCATCCGTCGTTTCCAACCGGTAGTATTCGCGGGTCCCGGAGCGTGTCACCGTTATCGTTTGAGCAGAGTTGTTTGAACTCGGGATGAAAGCCTGACTGCCCTCGTAAATATCAGCCCCCACTGGCAATACGATGGTCTTCACGGTCGCAAAAGCGCCCGTTGGAGAGCCTGAGTCGCTCAAGACTCGATAGCGTTTCCCCTTCTCTGCATCAAAAGTAAAACTGATCGTGTTCCCGGCAATGGTTGTATTCCCAACACGAATCACATCACTGGCATTACGTGGGTCGGTGCCAGCCACGGACTCAGTCTGGTTCGTCGCTCCATCAAAGTCCTCATCCACATTAGGATCCAGCCCCCATGCATTGAACAATGACTGCCAGACATCGCACATCGTGTCTGGAGCACCCAATCCTGGACCAGAGCTGTAGAAATCAGTCGTCGCCGAGGCCGTGGCAAGTCCGAGGATGGAGACGATCAGGCACGAAAGGGTGGTCAAGGAGTGCGGAAGGGCACGCATAAATTTGATTGGAGGCAGGGTTGGGCGATGCGGAAAACCGCACCTATCCGGGTTGGTTTCCCCGAATATAAATTATCTTTATCAGAATAACCCGTTGGCAGTCAAGCATGTGCACGCCACGACCATATCTACCCCCAAGAAATCGCGCTTGCGCTGGGGCAGGCTTGAAACCGAGTTCTTTCCCAGGTTCCCGGCTTCTACCGACCCGGCGGTAATCACATCAATCCAGAGATCGGCGACCCCATGTAGAGCGGATGCGGCCGACCCGTGAAATCATGCCACATCAGCTCACGAGGCAGCCCGAGCGCCTCGTAAATCGTCGCCGCCAGGTTTTCCGGCGTTTGCGGATCACTGGCGGGGTAGCCGGCGATCTTGTCGCTGCTGCCGATCACCCGACCACCTTTCACCCCGCCGCCAGCGAGCAGCAGGCTTTGCACATGGCCCCAATGATCGCGGCCAGGAAGAGCGGTCTTGGAGATGGCGGAAATCCTCGGCGTACGGCCAAACTCACTGCCCATGACGATGAGCGTCTCGTCCAGCAGACCACTGGCGTCCAGATCCTCGATCAGCGCGCTCACGGCCTGATCCATGGGCGGCAGGAGGTAGCCTTTCAGGTTTTTCCAGGCTGCCTGATGCGTGTCCCAGGTCTCGTTGTTGCCGAGATTCACCTGAATCATGCGCACGCCACTCTCCAGCAGCCGCCGCGCCATCAGCAGGCTCCAGCCAAAGCTGTGCCGCCCGTAGCGGTCGAGCATCTTTGGGTCCACCTTATCCAAACTGAAGGCCTCATGGACTTGGTGATTCCCGAGTAGCGACACCGCCGCCTGACGATAGGTGTCAAAAGAGGTGTCCTCGGCCAGAGCTGTGAGGTTTTCAGTCTGCCCCTCCAGCGAGTTACGCAGCGAGACACGATCCATCACCCGGTCCAGCGTCAGCCCCTGCGGCAGGGAAAGGTGGGGAGCGCGGAAATGAAGTGTTTCATCTTTCTCAAAGCCTCGCTCGTGGTGGAAGAGATACTCTGGAAACGCCCCATAGTGATTCGGGTGGTAGGGGGACATCTCCAAAAACCAAGGATCATGCTGCGAACCCAGAGTCCCGCCGAACTGCCCAGCGAGCGTCCGCCCGGTGCGATGGACCAGTTTGTCAGGCAAAACGATGGCCGGAGGCAGGTTGTCCTTCTTTCTCGGCAGCAGAGCCGTGGCCAGCGCCGCCATGCTCGGGTGGTCAGATTTCTTCGGCTTCGATGGGTCAAAGCCAATCGGAATATCGGTTCTCCCCGTCAGCATCACGTGATGCCCCTGCGAGTGGTCGCTGTTCCCGTGCGTCAGTGACCGGACGAGCGACCACTTTTCCGAAATCCGTGCCAGCCGGGGCAGATGCTCGCAGATATGAGTCCCCGGCGTCCGGGTGCGGATCGGCTTAAATTCCCCGCGCACCTCCATCGGCGCATCCGGTTTCAGGTCAAAGCTTTCCTGTTGAGCCAATCCCCCCGAAAGGAAGATGTAGATAACCGACTTTGCCCTCGGCACAGGAGCTGAACCAGGAGCGGCGAGCGCCCGCAGGCTCGTGAGATGATTCATCCCCAGCCCGAGGAGACTGATGGCTCCGGCCTGTAAAACATCGCGACGGGTCGCTGGATGATGGGGCGACATAGCCTCCCACTACGGACTTCAGCCGCGTTCTCTTGCCCTTTAAATCTCTGCCCATTTAACCTTCGTTCCCATGGAGAATGCAGCTCTCTAGCACCCAGGTGACAAGATTGGCGCGTAGTCCCGCCATATCCCAGTGTTGATTTCCAGCCCCCAGTGCGTATAGACCGCGCGCTTTCTCCAACCCAACGCCAAGACGAATCGTGACCAGAACCGTTACCGCATCCTACACGAGCCCCGGAGCTCTCATGTTTTTCACCATCCACATCGCTGCTATCTGCGCGGTGTTTTTGATCAAGCCGGACGCCACCAGCCTCATTCTTTGCGCCAGCCTTTTCCTGATCCGCAAGTTCGGCATCACCGGCGGCTACCATCGCTACTTCTCCCATCGTTCCTTCAAGACCTCCCGCTGGTTCCAGTTCGTCCTGGCCTGGCTGGGCGGCATGTCGGCACAAAAAGGCGCCCTCTGGTGGGCAGCCCACCATCGCCATCATCACCAGCACTCCGATCAGGAGGAAGACATCCACTCCGTGAAACAGCAGGGTTTCTATTGGGCTCACGTCGGCTGGATTCTTGCCCCGGACTACAACGCCTATGACGCCAAGCGCGTGAAGGACCTCACCAAGTTCCCCGAGCTCGTCTTCATCGACAAATATCACTGGATTCCGCCCGCATCACTCATGCTCGCCTGCTACCTCTTCGCCGGACTGCCCGGCCTCCTCTGGGGCTTCTGCGTCAGCACCGTCATCCTTTACCACACCACCTTCGCCATCAATTCCTTCTGCCACCTCCTCGGCACACGCCGCTACGAGACCGGTGAATCGAGCAAAAACTCCTTCATCCTCGCCATCCTCACCCTTGGCGAAGGCTGGCACAACAACCACCACTACTACCCACACTGCGCACGTCAGGGCTTCTTCTGGTGGGAAATCGACATCTCCTACTATGTGATCAAGTTCCTGAAACTTATCGGCATCGTCTATGAGATCCGCGAGCCCTCGCAAAAGGTCATCGAAGGCAAAGAAGCCACCGCCGCACTGGGCTAAGTTGGCTTGGATGGGAAGGGCGAATCCCCTTCCCCACCGTTTCCCAAAGAGGCTGGCTTAGACGCCAGCCTCTTTTTTACCCCACCACATTCACCGGTTTCCCATCCAGGAAAGCCCGGAGATTCGAGGCGACAGCGTCAATCAGACGAACGCGCGCCTCATGGCTGGCCCAGCCGATGTGCGGGGTGATCAGGCAGTTCTTCGCCGTCAGCAGCGGGTTCTCCGCCTTCGGCGGCTCCACGCTCAGCACATCCAGCCCTGCTCCGGCGATGCGGCCCTCATTCAGCGCCTGGGCCAAAGCCGCCTCGTCCACCAGCGGACCACGGCCTGTGTTGATCAGAAAAGCCGTCCGCTTCATCAAGCCGAGCGTCCTCTCACCCACCAGATGCTTCGTCGCATCCGTCAGCGGGCAGTGCAGGGAGATGGCATCACTTTGGGCGAAGACTTCATCGATGCTCGCCGGCGTCACGCCCTCGGGCGGCGGCGTCTTCCAGTCGCGCTTGCTGGCCAGCACCTTCATGCCAAAGGCCACCGCGATCCGTGCCACCGAGCTGCCGATGTCCCCGTAGCCGATGATCCCCAGCGTGCGACCGCTCAGCTCGATGATCGGATGATCCCAGTAGCAGAAATCCGGGCAGGCCACCCAGCGCCCGTCACTCACCGTCTTCGCGTGATGACCCACGTTATTCGTCAGCTCCAACAGCAGGGCAAAGACGAGCTGCGCCACGGCGGGAGAGCTGTAACCCGGCACATTCGTCACCACGATCCCCCGCTCCCTGGCTGCCACCACATCCACGATATTGTAGCCCGTCGCCGTCACGCCGATGTACTTCAGCTTCGGCAGCGCCTCGATGATCTCCCTCGTCAGCAGTGCCTTGTTCGTGATGATGACCTCCGCGTCCGCACAACGCGCCACCGTCTCCGCCAACGGCGTGCGCGGGTGGATCTCACAGGCGGCGATGGCTTCCAAAGGAGCCCAGGAGACATCTCCCGGATTGGCAGTATGGGCGTCGAGCAGGACGATTTTCATGGTTCCCTCTTCAAAGCATTCCCCTTCCCTGATTGCCAGCACGAAAATCAGAGCCTTTCCAGACAGTGTCGTGATCGGCATTGACGAAATTGCCAGGGTTGTCCTAGCCTGACCTGACATGAAAAACCTCACCTTCGGCCTGCTCGCACTGCTTCAGTTTTCCTCGTTCGAATGTCGGGCGGACGAACCTGAATGGCTCGAACGCGATCAAATGATCGCTCGGATTACCGAGAGTAAAGGACCTGCGGTGATGAGCTTCGGGTTAATGCAGGACGGCAAGTTCAGCGCCCCGGAGACGGGCAAACCGCTGGACGCCCGCTTTTCATCCACGCTGTTCTTTGTGATCTCGCATCTGGATGCATGGCTGGCCGAGGTAGGGAATCCTGAAGATGACTTTCCGAAAGCCTGGCATCTGCTGAATTCCGGCGGCGGCGAAGATCCGCTGAAGCAGGCCGAGATCGCGCTGGCACAGGCGGTGATTGATCAAAAGAAGGCCGTACAGCAGCGGCTCCAAGCGGTGGGCGACAGTCCGCAGGTGGAGGCCATGGATCTGGAGATCACCCGTCAGGATGAAGCTGTGAAATCCGCGCAAAAGAAACTCAATGAACTCAAACTCAGCCTCAGTGTCGCCGCCAAGGCGCTGGAGCATGGGGTGGAGGATCTGGGGACAAACTTCCGGCTCCGGCTCGGTGGGCAGACCTTCGCCACCGTGCCGCCGAAGAATCGAGTGGAGCGACTTCCAGGTAGCAAGCCCCTGCATCTCGTCACCTTCAGTCTGCGTGAGATCAATGAGGACAAAGAGGCGTGGCTGGACCTGCTCAAGGCGAGTCCTCTGGCGAGCGTCTCTTGTGAGGCAGCGCTCGCCTACCAGCACCCGGAAGGGCGTGAAAGCATCCTCGCCGCAACTCCTGCGGCACGCCTGCGCATCCCTCTCTTCACCTGGGCGTTTTGGGTGAACTTCATCATCATCGGCGGTTTCGTTGCCCTCTTCATCAAGCACATGCGCCAGTCCGAGATGCTGCGTGATTCAGGCATCGTGCTGATCAATCGCATCCCGAAGAGCAAGGACTACTGGCACCAGTATTCACACCCGCTCAGCATGGGACGGCTGCAGATGTCCATCTGGTTCTTCATCATCATCGCCTCCTTTGTTTTCCTCTGGTGCGCCACGGGCAGCATCGCCGGAGTTAGCAGCACGGCCTTCATCCTCATGGGCATCAGCGGCGGCACCACGGCGGTGTCCTGCTTCATCTCCAGCAAGCAGGAATGGGATGCCAAAGTGCGAAGCGCCGCTTCGCCCAATCGTTCACGTCTCGCCAACTGGGTGATCGACCTGCTCAGTGATGAGCATGGCCCCACGATCCATCGTTTCCAAATGCTGGCCTGGACGCTCGTGCTCGGCGTGGTCTTCGTTCACGATGTGCTCACCGACTACTCCATGCCAGTCTTCAGCAACGAGGTGCTGGGCCTCATGGGCATCAGCTCCGGTGTCTATGTCGGCTTTAAAATGAAGGAAGGTGCCCCAGTTCCAGACACCAGAACAGGCGATGACGCATGAGTGATCCCCGCCTGCCAGGATCACCCTTCCGCCACTGCTCGGACTGTGGAAGCACTCGCTTTACGGCACGCAGTCAGCGCGAGTTTGTGTGCTCGGACTGTGGCTTTCGTCACTTCATCACCGCCATCCCGGCTGCCTGTGTTTTGCTGCTGGATGCCAAAGGTCGGCTGCTCGTCACTCGACGAGGTCATGAACCTGGCCTGGGCAGGCTCGGCCTTCCGGGCGGTGTGATCGATGGTCACGAAACCGGCGAAGAAGCCGCAGCGCGGGAGGTGTTGGAAGAGGTCGGGCTTCATGTTCCACCAGCGTCTTTCCGCTACCTCACTTCTCTGCCGAACCGCTATCTCTTCCAAGGGTTCGTCTGGCCCACCATCGACCTCTTCTACATCGCCGAACTCGAATCCTTTGATGATGTAAAGATTGATCCCGCTGAGGTAGCGGAATGGATGGCGCTGCCGCTGAATGAAGTGCCTTTGGATGAATTTGCCTTCAGCTCGAATGCCGACGCCATCCGGCTGATCACACCAGCAAATCCTTCACCACCTTCGTCGGCTCCACTCCCGTGAGGCGGAAGTCCAGCCCCTGGGCGCGGAAGGTGAAGCGCTCGTGGTCGATGCCGAGCTGATGCATCACCGTGGCATGGAGGTCACGCACATGGACGGGATTCTCCGCCACGTTGTAGCTGAAGTCATCCGTCGAACCATAAGTCGTGCCAGCCTTCACACCGCCGCCTGCCATCCACATGGTGAAACAGCGTGGATGATGATCGCGCCCGGCTTCCGGGCTGTCCCACTTGCCCTGACCAGCCACACCACGGCCAAACTCGCCACCCCAGATGACGAGTGTCTCATCCAACATGCCGCGTTGTTTCAAGTCTTTGATCAAAGCAGCGCTCGGCTGATCCGTGTCGCGACAGCGTGCGGTACACCAACTCGGCAGACGGCTGTGATGATCCCAGTCGGGATGGAAGAGCTGGATGAAACGCACGCCTCGTTCGGCGAGTCGGCGCGCGAGAATGCAGTTCGCTGCGTAGCTGCCCGCGCGGCGGGAGTCGGGACCGTACATCTCGAAGACATGATCGGGTTCACCACTCAGATCCGTGAGCTCCGGCACGCTGGCCTGCATGCGATAGGCCATCTCATACTGGCGGATGCGCGTGCTGATCTCGGGATCATGCGTCTGCTCAAAGCGCATCTGATTCAGCTCCGCCAGCCCGTCCAACATACCACGACGAAGATGGCGTGGCAGACCTTCAGGATCGTTGAGATAGAGCACTGGCTCCTTGGAATTGCGCAGCTTCACGCCCTGATAGCGCGATGGCAGGAAGCCGCTGCCCCAGTAGTGATCGTAGAGCGGCTGATCGCTCGGGCGCATCATCTTCGAGATGAGCACGAGGTAGTCTGGCAGGTTCTGATTCGTGCTGCCGAGACCATAACTCATCCACGCCCCCATGCTGGGCCGACCTGGAAGCTGATGTCCGGTCAGGAACTTCGTCATCGCCGGAGCGTGATTGATCTGATCCGTGGTCATCGACTTGATGAAGCACAGGTCATCCGCCACGCCTTGCAGATGCGGCAGCCATTCGCTGATCGTCGCGCCACTCTGGCCGCAGCGGGAAAATTTCGTGAGGCCAGGCAGGATGAGTTGCTTCTGGTTCGCCGTCATTGTCGTGAGCCGCTGCCCCTGACGCACCGACTCCGGCAGCTCCTTGCCCGCCCATTGCATGAGCCCAGGCTTGTGATCATAGAGCTCCAACTGCGAGGGTCCTCCCGACTGCGTGAGGAAGATCACCCGCTTCGCCTTCGCCGCAAAGTGTGGCAGATGCGGCAGGCCAATTGGAGTCGTCTCAGCACCCTGCGCCATCATGGAATGCAGCGCCATCG